>JAWKTI010000001.1:1830216-2135252 GCA_041399155.1 Zavarzinella sp. | reverse complement strand
AGATGACCTTACAAGGGCCTGTGCTGCAATTTACTGACTCTGCCACGTTAGGCATTGTGGGGGCACCATTCGAGATTGTTCTTGATCAACAGCGTTACCCCACAAATCGTCTTTTTCGAGTGGCTGCGGGACAAATCGTTCGATTTGTGCCACCTAAGGTTGGATGTCGGGCATACATGGGCATTGCAGGCGGGTTTCGAGCTTCCAGGCCGTTGTATTCCCCATTGAAAACTGGCGATGTTTTTCGCACTCCAACTGAATCATCTGCAAAGTTGAAGGGATTTCTGCCTGAAGACTGGCTGAATTTTACTTACTCCCACACCTATCACCTGCGTGTGGTGTATGGATTGCAAACGCACCAGTTCAAAAATAACCTGTCGGATATGTTTTCTGGCGATTATATAGCTCAGGCGTCATCAAACCGGATGGGGATTCGTCTGAATGGCAGACCCCTGATTTATCAAGGTGGGGAACTGACTTCGGAGCCTGTAGCCCAGGGTGCCATCCAAATCACCCACAATCAGCAACCAATTATTCTGGGTGTGGATGCTCAGACGATTGGTGGGTATCCCAAAATTGCCCACGTGATTCAGGCCGATTGCGATCAACTTGCCCACGTGCAGCCTGGGGATCGAATACGTTTTACAGAGGTTTCTCTCGAAGAGGCACAAAACGCACTTCAGGATATTCGGCTGCGTGCAGCACAATTCATAGATGTGTTGGTTGAAAGCAGAAAATGAGACAAATCTCATTTAATGAAAATATTTTCATTTATCAAAGAAATGTATGAATTTGCTTCATTTTTTATTGACAGGAAAAATTGAAAAGAAGCCGTACAAAAAGTACGCGAAGCAGCGAATCGTTCGGCATGTACGAACAATTTGAAGCAGTTGGGCCTTGGTTTACACAACCACCATGATTCTCTGGGAAGGCTGCCTTCCGGATACGAATCAAACAATCCAGGTACGACTGCAAATACCAGTTGGTGCCGAACTGGTGGCGTCCAAGGTACACCTTGGACCGTGCAGTTGCTGCCTTACATCGAACAGGAAAATCTGTATCGACAGTTCAATTTGACAGTGCCTTTTCAGGCAGCTTCCAATCAAATGGCACCACCCAACGATGCGTTTGTTCGAGAACTAAAAGTTTACCGATGCCCATCCGATGTGCGTCAGGAAAAACGCTGGGGTTCGTACTTCGCTGTCAGTGGGGGTGGTGCCACACCCGATTGCGGAAACACGGCATGCAGTGCTGCGAATGAACGTGCCAGTTATGTCCGTGGCATGATGTATGCTGGTTCCAAAGTACGTTTGACCGATGCCACTGATGGAACGACAAATGTATTCCTGGTTGGTGAATCTCGCTACGGCAATGCTTTCTGGGGTGCCAGTGCCAAACAGGATACATGCTCATACGCACGAAACTTAGCTGGTGCACAAGAAAGAATCAACTTGCACGCAGGGCAGGGGGTGCATGATACCCGTGGTTTCAGCAGCTACCACACAGGTGGAGCAATGTTCTGCATGGGGGATGCATCCGTGCAATTCGTTCGTGAATCGATTGACTTGAATGTGTACCGCAACCTGGGACGCCGCGATAGTGGTCAAGTGGGAGGTCTGCCTTAATGCTCTATCGTGCAAGCACTTGTGCTGTCTTGTCTTTATTCAGCGCGTGTGCCCTCTCTCTGCTCGGTTGTGGTGGCGGTGGTGGATCTACTTACGATGTGACAGGAATGGTGACCTTTCAAGGGAAGCCAGTTCCCAAAGGCTTTATTACTTTTGAACCAGATACTGCCAAAGGCAATACAGGCCCCGGTGGTGGAGCCACGATTGTTAACGGGAAATTCAAAACGGATAAAGGTAAAGGCGTTGTGGGTGGGCCATACATTGTGAAAATCGTTGGTTATGATGGCATCGTGGCAAACCAAAGTGGTGAAGAACTGACTGATGGAAAGCCATTGTTTGCGCCCTATGTAACCAACTTTGACTTTCCCAAAGAAGATTCGGATCAGAAGTTTGAAGTGCCTGATTCCCAGGCAAACGAATAACTTATTAAATAATTATAATTTAATGAGTTAATAATCATTTTTAGCTTTTCTTGTGTAACTTCTTCGTGCGATTTCGCAAATATGCATACATAAACTCGTCCAGGTCACCATCAATTACTTCCATTACCTGGGGCGTTTTTACATCCACACCATCGCGTTCGTCCCGCACTAATGTGTAGGGTTGAAAAATGTAACTACGAATCTGGCTACCGAAGGCAATTTCACCCTTCGCATCGTAGTGTTTTTCAATGTCCCCAAGACGTTTTGCCTCTTCCACCGCATATAGACGAGCCTTCAGCATTTTCAGGGCATTGTCGTAATTCTTATGCTGACTGCGCATCGTGCGGCTTTCTGCCCGCATGTTGGTGGGTTTGTGGATAATCCGCACACCAGATTGGGTTTTGTTCTGGTGCTGTCCACCCGGCCCACCTGAAGTGAAGGTTTGAACTTCCAGGTCAGATTCCCGCACCACAATTTCTATGTCATCATCCAGTTCTGGTAACACATCCACCGCGGCAAACGACGTCTGGCGGGTATCCCCACTGCCAAACGGGCTGATCCGCACCAGTCGATGCACACCAATTTCCGCCTGCATGTAGCCATAAGCGTATTCGCCGATGATGCGAAAACGAACGTTCTGTATCCCCGCTTCGATGTTGGGCTCAATATCGTCCTCTTCAACAGTGAAACCATGGCGTTGGGCCCACCGCATGTACATCCGGTACATCGTACCCGCCCAATCGCAGGCATCTGTCCCTCCTGCACCGGGTTTGATCTGGACAATCGCATTCCGGCTGTCCTGCTTGCCCGACATCATTGCCATAATTTCAAAAGCGTCAAACAGTTTCTGGGTGCGTTCCACTTCCGCTGCCATTTCCGATTCCAAAGTGGGATCTTCTTCGGCCAGTTCGGCAAGCGCTTCCACATCTTTCAATGCATTGGTTACCGCTTCATACGGTTTAATCAGTGCATTCAGTGCTTTCTGTTCGCCAATTACTTTCTGGGCTTTTTCGTTATCATCCCAAAACCCAGGTTCTGCCTGTTTATCCAGCAGGGCTGCTGCTTGTGTTTGTTTGCCAGCAATGTCAAAGAGAGTCTCGCAACTGGGTCAAACGGCTGGTCAAGTCTTCAACAATACGTGTGGTTTCTGCGTTCATCGGGATCCTTTTTCCTAAAATGGCTACACATTCGTGCCATATGGCTATTGTAGAATCGCTGCGTCAAATTGAAATCATTCAACACACCTGAGGTGGGGAAAAGATGTCGAATCTCTCTGGAAAAGTCGTTCTGATTACTGGTGCTGGCAGTGGAGTCGGTGCTGCGGCTGCACTGCAATTTCATGCTCAGGGGGCTAAAGTTGCCATTGCAGGCAGAAGTGCGGAAAAACTTGCGAAAACGGCTGCAGGCCACGATGACATCCTGGTGGTGCCCACCGATGTGACCGATTATGGTGCGGTGCAGCAATTATTTCAGAAAGTGAACAGCCATTTTGGCAGAATCGACATTCTGGTAAACAATGCCGGCGTTAACATTAAAGCCCGCAAAATGCGGGAATTGACGATCGACAGCTGGAATCAGTTGGTCCGTACCAACCTCGACGGGGTTTTCTACTGCATGAAAGAAGTGCTGCCCCAGATGATCGAGCGGCAGTCTGGCCTGATCATTAACATCAATTCTGTTTCGGGGAAAAGACCTTACCCTCTGGCGGGTCCCGGTTATGCTGCGGGTAAATTCGGGCTGCACGGCTTGTCAGGGTGCGTTGCCAACGAAGAATTAGAAAGCAAAATTCGTGTCAGCAGCATTTATCCTGGGGAAATCGACACCCCCATCCTCGATGAACGCCCCACCCCGGTTTCAGCAGAACAGCGGGCGAAAATTCTGAAACCAGAAGACGTGGCCGATGCGATTCTGTTTATTGCCAGTCTGCCGGAACATGTCAATATTCCAGAATTGATCATCAAACCCACCAGCCAGATGTACTTTTAATCGAAAGTGTTGATTCGCACGTTTATTTTAATATTCGAGCGTGGCTAAGAATTATTTGATTTTCTTGTGCGCTGGTGAGGCATTAATTGTGCACCCTGCGTGTAGTTTCTTCAGGCAGGGACGGCTCTTTTGTCACCACTGAAAATGAGAATTTGCTCATTATATGGCAATTCTTGTACAAACCTCACCCTGGCTTCACCCCCCGTTCCTTGCAAAGAAAGGGAATGAAAGACAGAAAAATAACTTTTCTCAAAAATATTGTAAATGCTTACAATCAAAGAGGTTGCGGCAAATAATTGCCGAATGGCCTGTAAAATTCTGCAAAATAGTTAATCAATTGCCACCCCCAAAAGGATATATTAGTATATGTGTGAATTTATGTGCACTTATTTCGAATTAACAGATATCACAAAATGGTGCACTTTGTGTGGCGAATAAGCCTGTAGATAACAAAGAGGGCTGAACCATGATGGCAGAAAAAGAAATCCGATTAGCGAATGGCTGGTTGTTTATTCCGGTGTTCTTTGCCTTGTTTCCCGTGGCGTTAGTGCTGATCATAATGCAGCACGAAAAATTGCTTGATGCGGGCTTGCATGCAGCAGTATTTGCTATTCCGTTGATCCTACTCTGGTTGCTTGGGCTTGCAGGGTTTATTGTGGTGAACCCTAACGAAGCAAGAGTGATCACATTGTTCGGGAAATATGCTGGCACTGTGAAAGATTCTGGTTTGTATTATGGCAATCCGTTTTACAAGGCACAAAAAGTCAGTCAGCGGGTGCTGACGCTGGAAACCGGACAGACTAAAACCCCACCTGTGAAGGATGCGGCAGGTAAGGTGCTGCAGGAAGCACAAACAAAACGAGCACCTTCGAAAGTGAATGATAAAGATGGCACCCCGATTGAAATTGCAGCGATCGTGGTGTGGAAGGTGATCAATACGGCAGAAGCGGTCTTTATGGTGGATAATTTCGAAGAATATGTGCAAATGCAATCCGAAGCCGCATTACGGAACCTGGCAACGCAGTACCGCTACGATTCGCCTGAAGGCGAGTTCTCCTTGCGTAGTAACATCGAAGAAATTGCTGAACGACTGAAATACGAAGTGCAGCAACGCGTCAGTCAGGCGGGTGTTGAAATTATTGAAGCACGGATCAGCCACCTGGCATACGCACCGGAAATTGCGGCGGCGATGTTGCAACGCCAGCAGGCAGGTGCGATTATTGCCGCCCGAGCACAGATTGTCGATGGTGCGGTTGGTATGGTGGAACATGCATTGGAATTGCTGGCACAGAAGAAGGTGATGGAACTGACTGATGAGCGTAAAGCAGCCATGGTCAGTAATTTGCTGGTGGTGCTTTGCAGCCACAGTGTTCCCCAGCCAGTGATCAGTGCTGGGACACATTAAGCAGATTAGCCGTTCAATTCTCGACGTAACCTTCCCATTTTCTCACCCAGGATTCGCCCCCACTGGGGTTCGAACCTAAGATAGTTGCATCGGACGCCCGTTCTATCCTTCTACACGCAACATTGATTCATGAAATACGACGCAATTATTATCGGTGGTGGGCATAACGGACTGGTAACTGCAGCCTACCTTGCCAAGGCAGGCAAGAAAGTTCTTGTATTGGAAAAGAGAGAAATGCTGGGAGGCTGTTGTGTCACGGAAGAACTCTGGCCAGGCTACCATGTCAGCACGGCAGCATACGTGAATAGTTTGTTACGCCCGGAAATTATTCGCGACCTGGAATTAAAGAAGCACGGCTTTGAAATGCTGCCCCGCAGCCCATCGTCGTTTACACCATTTCCGGATGGTCGTTATCTGATGATGGGCCCGGATAAGGAAATGACGCACCGCGAAATTGCTAAGTTCTCTGCAAAGGATGCAGAGGCACTGCCAAAGTATGAAGAGATGTTGATGCGTGTGGCAGATGTCATCGAACCCCTGCTCACCGAGATCCCACCTGATCCGCTGGGCGGCTTTCGTGATCTTTGGAAGCTGGGTACTCTTGGCCTGAAGATGCGCAAACTTGGACAGCAGACCATTCAGGAAGCTGTGGAAGTATTAACAGGCGCTGCCACACCGATTCTCGATCGTTGGTTTGAATCTGATCAGTTAAAGGTAACGTTGGCAACCGATGCCGTGATCGGTGCGTTTGCACCCCCATCCCATCCGGGAACTGCATATGTATTGTTCCACCATGTGATGGGGGAATGCGATGGTGCCCGCGGTGTCTGGGGCTACGTTCGAGGCGGCATGGGACAGATCAGTAACAGCATTGCAGCCGCTGCACGTTCCTATGGTGCGGAAATCCGCACCAATGCCAGTGTGGGCAAGATCCTCACAAGAAATGGCAGCACCTATGGAGTGGTATTACAGGATGGCACGGAATTGCTCGCAAATCAGGTGGCTTCATCGGTTGATTGCCACTTGACATTTGAAAAATTTATGGATGCTGCAGATCTCCCAGCCGATTTCCTCGCAACGGTTCGCCAGATCGATTACAACTCTGCAACGTTGAAGATTAATGTGGCCCTAAGCGAACCACCCCAATTCAAGTGCCTGCCGGGATCAGGTGTAGGACCGCAGCACCACGGAACAATGCACATCTGCCCCACAATGGAATACATTGAACGTGCCTATGATGATGCGAAATATGGCAAGCCATCTGCAAACCCAATGCTGGAATGTACGATGGCCACCGCAGTGGATAATACACTGGCACCCGCAGGGAAACATATTTTGAGTATGTTCATCCAGTACGCACCGTACCACCTGAAAGACAGTACGTGGGATATGGAACGGGAAAAATTTGCTGATCGCTGCTTTGACATTTTGAACGAGTACGCACCGAACTTCAAAGCCTCGGTGATAGACCGACAGATTCTAACTCCAGTTGATCTGGAGAGGGTTTACGGCATTACAGGTGGGAATATTTTTCAAGGTGCGATGTCGCTTTCGAACATGTACTCCATGCGTCCCGTAGGCGGATACGCCAAGTACAAAACACCAATTCAGGGATTGTATTTGTGCGGAGCAGCAGCCCACCCGGGCGGTGGTGTGCTGGGAGCGTGCGGCTGGAATGCCGCAAAAGTTATGCTGAAAGATAAGTTTTAATGGTTACCAAAGTGATGATGTACTTTGGTGAAATGCACCTTAGTAGGTGAACATCAGCCCGGCATTTGCACCCAACATCCAGAAGTTAGATGTGGTATTGAAGCTGCTTCCAACCGGAGTGCTTTGCCCACCGAAGCCACCCAGAGCACCTGCGAAGGCAGGATTCACCTGGTTAGAGAACAGTTCAGAAGGCCGTTTGACACGGCTCATGTAGAGGAAGCTACCACCCAGGTTCAACCGAATGTTGGGCGAAAATCGGTAGCCAAGCTGCAGATTCCCTTCTGGAATGTAAGAGAATGCATTTGATCGATCCGTTCCAAGGTTATTCCCACTGGCAAAGAGGCCACTGTTGTTCACATTCGTATTGCGAATTGTCGTCGCAGCATTTTGCAACGTAACAGGATTCACCGGTGCCACACCTACAGTACGGCCTTCTGCTTGTACACGTTCAAAGTTATAACCCAGCGAAAAGTTTGCCTGAGCCAGCAATGACCAGCGACCCAACAGATATTGGCTTCTCAAGCCAATAGTGCCTGCTGGAATGACTGTATGTGCTTTGAACAAATCCTGCGTATATACTTCCACTCCATTATCTAATCGTGTGAAGGTAGGGGTTGTAAATGTCGCAAACTGAGCCAAGTTTAATACGAATGGATTAAACGTATTAATAAACTGACGACCATAACTTTGGATGTTCAAGTGCTCATTAAAATCAAAATAGCTGACACCAGCAATCAGATCCAAACTGAAAGCAGAAGATTCACTCATTTCCTCACGGAACAGGTTTGTCACTGAGTGCAAACTTGCTTGCCAGTAGCGGAAAGAAGATTCAGAACTTACATAACCAATAGTACCAGGAGTGTTGGTAGGTGTAATCAAAAATGGTCCCAAAAATCCGAGTGGTGTCACATTAAAGCCATTCCCACCAGTTCCTGTTGTGACCAAAGCAGAATTTAAGCCAGTGTTCGAATTGACGAAAGCAAGGCCAGTTGCGGGTAAACCACCAGTGCTTGAACTGACGCCTGCCGATTCCGATTGACTTTCATTGAACAAGTAACTTGCCTCGACTCCAAATCGAGCATCCTGATCTAGAAACAACCCCGCAGTAAAGCGAAAACCACTGGTTGCACCATAACTTACGTTTTCATTTCCGAGTACTGTTGTCACACCTGGCTGACCGACAGCAAGCGTAGAACCACCTGGTCCTGTGGTAATAACAGGAAAATTGAACTGCACGCTTTTCGGCAACCACAAAAGATAATCTACTTTCACCCAGAAAGAAGAAGCGATAACGTTCGTCCAGGTGTACCGTGTATCCGCGTTGGGTGGGGCACCTGTTGGATCGGGGAAGCTATTTGGCATGTAGCCATCGAAACCTTGTGGGACAATAATCGGGTTCCCTTCCGGTGTTTGAAAACCGGTGCCAGGGGGCATACCCATGCTGGGATCAAACCCACCAGGAGGCATCCCCATACTGGGATCAAAACCGCCTCCCGGAGGCATATTCGGATCGAAACCTCCCGGTGCACCAGGAGGCACTTGGCCATGAAGCAAACCGCTTCCCATGACGATCACTGCCAGGATTCCCACCAGTCCTTTGCGCATAACTCCCACTCCATTGTCCGCATGCTGCTTTTTTCATCATCAAGAAAAGCAGGCAATAATTATCTTTCCTTAAATCGACCAGAAGAAGGTGCATCATTACACAATTCGGCACAAAATGAATAATCGGTACACTCGAAACAATTCCTAAACCACGTAAATTGTGCAAACCTTCAGAAATTATTAAGAATTAGTCAGTTTGGCTAGGTGTGGAAGAACAGGCAATACAGCGAAGGGGGATAAGTTTCATTCCAAAGAAGCTGAAAATCTGCTATTTCTTTTCCGGTGGGCGTACGCCACGGCGAAATTCTTCCATCATTCTCCGCATCTCTTCCATGCTTCGACGCATTTCTTCCATCTGTCGTTGCAAGTCTGCAATTGGCGGGTTAGGCACACGCAAATTGCCAATTCCGGGACGATCTCCCTCACGTGGGCGTTCTGGGTTTGGTCGATCACCGTCTCGTGGACGTTCCAAATTGCCAGGCCGGTCTCCTTCACGAGGCCGTTCTCCTCGTGGAGGTAAACCTTGTGCACGCATTAACAAACTTTCAATTTCACGCACTTGAGCCATCGCTTCAGCAGCTCTTGCACGTGCGGCTTCCAGTTCGGCACGCAATTTTTGCAATTGAACTGGTGACAGGTTCAAATCGGGCCCAGGCTTCTCCCCATCGCGTGGGCGTTCTGGGTTAGGCCGATCACCGTCTCTGGGACGTTCTGGATTAGGTCGATCGCCATCGCGTGGGCGTTCCGGGTTAGGCCGATCACCGTCTCTGGGACGTTCTGGATTAGGTCGATCCCCGTCACGCGGGCGATCAGGGTTTCCAGGTCGATCTCCCTCGCGAGGTGCAGGACGATCACCTTTTTTACCAGGTTCATCGCCTGCAAGCTGCAGATTGGAACTGAATCCAATCAGTCCTACTGTACAAATTGTTGCAAATGTCCAGCGGGACATTTTTCCTTTCCAATTCCCTTTCATCACCATCTTTATTCTCCTTCTGAGATTACTGACTGTCCCAAAACCACTAACCATGGAGTGTGACAGCCCACCATTCCCAGCGAATGATGCGGATTCCAAAATTGCCGTGGCATACACTGTGCGGCAGCCAAAAATATGAACAACCTGCAAATCGCAAATTGCTTCCTCATTCTGACGTAAGTGTGTGCGAACCAAAACCAGCAAAGGGTGCCACCAGAACATTGTTTGCACGCACAGTTCCAGCCAGCGAACCATGTAGTCTTTTCGCTGAAAATGCACCAATTCGTGGGCAATAATTACCTTAAGTTGTTCTACAGGAAGAGTTTGCACCAATTGCATTGGCAATAACAACGCACAATCCTTCCCACGTGGGCTGGGGGAATATAATGCAGGTGTTATATTACCAGGTGCTAATATAATTTTCGGCAAATGCTTCAGTTTTAATTGCTGTGCCACACTTGCGGCAATTTGCTGTACAAATCCTGACGCTTCACCTGACATTTTCAGCATGAGATTCATTTTTCGACGACGGATAAACACCTGCCAGATCAGTGCCAGGCTACCTAATCCCCAGACAACCAGCAGAATTTTCTTTGCCCCAGCCCACGAAGCCGACCATGAGGAATCACTCATCTTTATGGCGCGTTCCACTTGATTTGGCGCGATCTCTGGTACTAAATGAGCAATTTTCGGTTCACTGGCAGTAGCATCTGCTGGTATAGTTTCAAGTTCCTCCCAATCTTCTTGCCAATCGAAAAATTCCGCAGGTTCTGTGCTGGTGGGAACAGTACTGGAAATCACTTCGGGAATTGCATACTGCGGCACCACCTGTTCAGGTGGCGAAACTTCCCCCATGATTCTGCTGCTTCCCACTGTAATCTGCCAGATCGGTGGGGTGATAAACTTCAACAGTACCACGAACCACAGTGCGTAACGGATTCCCGGGTGGCGGATGCATAAATTGACCAACATTACCACCACGATCAGCACGCTGGTGCTGATTGCATGATTCAAGGTGGTGTCCAGGATTGTGTCAATCATGGTGTTTCACCTGGCTGATGGCCATCAAGTTCCTGAATCAGATCTCGCAACATCTTGCGGTCTGTTTCTGTAAGTTGTTGTCCCTTAACGAGTTGGCTCAACAGCGGTGCTACCGAACCTTCGCACAATTGCTCCGCAATTCCCTGCAGGCGTTGGCCGATCAATTGGTCCTTTTCTGCTGTGGGGGAAAAAAACTGTACTGAGGACGATTTATCCCGCACCACCCAGCCTTTCGCTTCCAGTCGTTCCAGCAATTTTAACACCGTGCTGGCTTGCATCGGCTGAGAATCAGTAGCTAACTCATCCACAATCTGTCGCAGGGTTGCCGGTGCACGATTCCAAAGCACCTGTAGCACTGCAAGTTCACTGTTCGTAACATCTTTCGGAGAACGTGCCATCAATATATCCATAAGACATTCTGTCTTAGATCATAAGACATTCTGTCTTGTGATGCAAGAGGAAATGTCAACACTTTGTAACAAGTTGGTTTATTTTGCGCTCAGCGGCATGATTTCCCACGTACGGACGAAAAGTTCAAAGCCTTCACACTGAACTGCAATTCGCCCCGCGGTGGGGAATACTTTGGAAACCTGATTCACTTGATGACCGTTCACCGAAATGGAAATCGTGTCTTTGTCTGAAATACATTCCAGTCGAGTCCAGTCATCTTTTTTGCTTTCGACATCGTTTTTTCCATTTGTATCCAGCAACTCTTTGAAATCCCAATCGTGGTTATTCCACCATAATTGCCCACGTGCTGGTGGGAATTGCTGCATCTTACCGTTCGGATCCCATCGGTGTCTTCTGCCAGAAGGATCGGTGCTTGTCGTGGTTGTGAATGAGACAGGAACTGGTTGATCGAGGTGATCTTTGCCACGAATGATGATCAGATCGCCCACACATCCCTGGGCTAATTGGCATTCGATGCACGCAGGCCAGGTACCACCTGCCCCACCATCTTTGGTGGCACAATGCAGCAGTAAGCCAGAATTACGCACATACTTGCCACCATCGGTCTTTTTGCCCCAACGGTATTCCAGGTTCAGGCGATAGTTTGCCCACTGTTCTTTGGTGGCGATGTAACCAAAGCCATCACCGGAAACGTGCAACTGGCCATCGCGGATCTGGAACACGCCTTTCGGGTCTTTGGTCTCAGAACCACGCAACCAGGTGCTCAAGCCGCCATGGTCTTTCGCATTCAGCAAGTTGATCTTTTTGGTGGGGGATTGCGGATCTGCAGCTATGGAAAATGAGGTGAAAAAGATCAACAGAACTGCGGCAAGCGGACTATTTTTCATGGTGTGAACTCACTCGATTGATAGGTGTTTACTATCCCACAGGGGAGTACAAAAGTAAAGAAATTCTCATTGTTGAACTTGTTGGCACATCACAAAATTCAATTGACATGCCATAGAATGGCGGTGAAATGATTTCGAAATGAAGAAAAGAACTGTGAAACAACAATTAATTATTGTTCACCTTTGTTTTGCGTTATGTTTGATGCTTGGCAGCACCAGTTTCGCGAAGCCTTTCAAAATAACTGTGGTGGATGTGGCAAACAAACAACCCGTTTGCCTGGTACATCTGACAACTACCGACGAGCAATTGTTTGTGACCGATAATGCGGGTGTGGTGGCAATCGACCAACCAGATTTGCTGGGTAAAGAAACCTGGTTCACAGTGAGCAGCCCTGGCTACGAGATCAAAGCAGATGGGTTTGGCATGCGGGGCTTTCGCACCACACCAAAATTAGACCAGGAGCTGCAGATCGAAATTTCACGAACCAGCATTTCAGAACGAATCGGCCGTCTAACAGGTGGGGGATTGCTTGCGGAATCTTCGAAATGGCAACACGTTACAGAAGCCAATCCCCACCAGATTGTGGGGTGCGACAGCGTACAAATGGTGCGTTACCAGAAAAAACTCTTCTGGCTGTGGGGCGATACCACGCTAAGGCATTATCCATTAGGAATTTTTCATAGTTCTGCAGCCATGACCGAACCTCACTGGGATCTGAAACGACCTTTGCAGCCGAAGTACCAATACTTTCAAAGTTCTGAGAAAAAAGTGAAAGGTGTCGCACCGATGCCTGGCAAAGGCCCCACGTGGATAACCGGGATAACGGTGATTGCAGATTCCGATGGAAAAGAAAAACTGGTTGCCACCTATACCAAGATTGAAAACTTTCTGGATGTTTATGAATATGGACAGTGCGTGTGGGATGAACTGAAAGAAGAGTTTACACCGCATCAGGTGTTATGGAATAAACATCGAACCAAAGAACCGCCACCAAAAGTGCTGGAAGGACATGTGGTGTACTGGCAGGATGAAAAGAAACAGAAATGGATTTTGTTTGGCAATCCGCTGCCCACAATGCGGTGCAAAGCCACCTTTGCAGATTGGAGCACCCCTGCAACGTGGGAGCAAATCGAGGTACCGAAGTCACTGAAAGATGAAAAAGAAATGAAAGTGATCCCACACAGCGGCTCGATTGCCTGGAACCCCCACCGCGAGTGTTGGGTAACTGTTTTTATGGAAAAGTTTGGGAGGCCATCGGCATTTGGTGAATTGTGGTATGCGGAAGCAGAATCGCCGTTTGGCCCTTGGGGAAATGCAGTTAAGATTCTCTCCCACCAGAACTACACGTTTTACAACCCCCGCGTACATGCTGAACTATCTCACGGTCAATATCTCTATTTTGAAGGCACCTATACGCAACAATTCGCCAATAAACCACGACCGACCCCAAGGTATGATTATAACCAGGTGCTTTATCGACTTGACTTGAACGATCCACGCATCAAGACGGCCCAAGTGACAAGAAACGGAAAATGAAAGGTGATCTTTGCAGATCAGCCGAGAAACGAAATCGTGGCTGATTTTCGAATCAAGATGCGTAGCATATTCACGAACAAAGACAGGGGAAGTCCATGAAAGCAGTTTTTTACACCCAAGTGGGTGGACCGGAAGTACTGACGTGGGGCGAACTGCCCACACCCACTCCGGGCCAAGGTGAAGTATTGGTTCGGGTAAAGGCCGTAAGTGTCAATCCAATAGATACTTACATCCGTAGTGGGGCTGTTCCGATGGCCCGTCCGGAGCCAACGATCCCTGGATGCGATCTTGCCGGTGTGGTTGAAGCCGTTGGACCAGGATGCCAGAAGTTCCAGCCTGGCGACCGCGTCTGGGGCTCCAATCAGGGCCTGTTGGGAAGGCAAGGCACCTTTGCGGAATATGCCGCTGTCAACGAAGCGTATTTGTACGCCATTCCAGATGGTGTTTCGGATGAGGTGGCAGCTGCAACAGCGTTGGTGGGAATAACTGCCCACCTGGGCCTGGTGTATCTGGCGAATGTGCAGGCGGGAGAGTACGTATTTGTCAACGGTGGCACCGGTGGCGTTGGTGCGATGGTTGTACAGATGGCGAAATGCCGAAATGCTTATGTGGCCTGCACTTGCGGCAATGAAGAGAAAGAAGCACTGGCAAAAGAACTTGGGGCCACCCGCACGATAAATTACCGCACCGAGGACATCGGGGCAGCAATTCAGGACTTTACCCAGCAACAGGGGTTGCACATCTGGTATGAAACATTACGAGAACCAGATTATGAGAAAATGGTGAGTTCCATGCGCCTGCGGGGCAGAATGATTGCCATGGCAGGCCGCACTGCAAAGCCGCCTTTCCCGCACGGGCCCTTTTATGTGAAATGTTTGACATTGTATGGCTTTGCCATGTTTCAGTTCCCACCTGAAGAGCAGCAGAAATGTGCTGTTGATATTAATGAGTGGTTGTCATCAGGCAAATTGAAACCATTGATTGGCAAAGTCATGCCACTGTCAGAATGTCAGGCAGCCCACCGCCTGCAGGAAGAAAATACCCTGCAAGGGGCGGGCACGTTGACGGGAAAAATCGTGCTAACTGTAGACTGAATAAGAACTTACCGTCGATTTCGTAAACTGGATGATAGGAAGGTAAACATCGAAGCCTGGCTGGCACTGGTAATCACCGGGCCAGTTGGTGCCACAGGTGGGGGATCACCTGCCGCAATAATTGTTGCCGATGCTGTGTTATCAGTCAGGTTCAGTTCATCCGTTACGCCACTGACCGTCGCGGTGGGGGTGTAAACACCTTCAAACGGGATAAACACAGATAATTCCAACACGGCTGATTCACCTGGTGCCAGGTCATCGAGATCCCAGATTGCCCCAGTGGGATCAAATAACCCATTGCTGGAACTTACAATGGAATTGAAGGTCAGCCCACCGAGATTCAACTGAACCGTTCCGTTGCTGGCGATTTGAGTGGAATTATTTGTTACCTGGTAACGAATCGTAAAGTTTTGCCCACGACGGAAGCTGGATTGGCTGAAAGTCTGGATGATTGCCACATTTGGCACCGCAACTTCACCAAAATTGTAGCCAGTACCTGCCCCACCGATTGGCAGGGTGATCGATGAAATCACATCGTTAGTGGTATTCAACCCACTTAGACTGCCCACGGTTTCCTGTCCATCTGCGAAGAATGGCGGTTGCACCTGAGTAATTGTGTAAGTGCCAGGTCGCAGGTCTGTGAAGGAATACTCGCCGTTGGCATCAGTGACAGTGCTCAGATCAACCGCACCCAGATCATCGGTGCCTGTCAGTTGCAGAGACACCCCAGGAATGCCAGTTTCGCCAGTCGTCAGAACCCCATCGGTGTTTTCATCGACAAATACCGTTCCAGAGAGGCTACCGGGTGCAATTTCTGCAAAGTTGAAGCCCGTTGCTGGTGTGTTAATGGTGCGTAAATCGATTCCCGCTAACGAGTCATTAGTCACAGTAGCTGCTGCGGGGGTACCATTGGTATCGATCCCATCCAGGAATCCTACTGGCTGGGTCTCTGTAAGTGTGTAAATACCTGGTAACACGTTGGTAAACGTGTAGGTTCCAGTGGCGTCGGTAGTTGCCTGCAGATTTACTGTGGTGCCAGATACCGATGTGCCCACGAGCGACACGATCACATTTGCAATTCCTGTATCTGTACCGTTCAAAATGCCGTCATTGTCATCATCCAGGAAAACCGTTCCGGACAATGTTGTCAGAGGAATCTCTGCAAAGGTATAGCCAATTGCATCCGTAAATACAGGTAATGTAATACCAGCGATCTGATTCGGTGTGACCGTGCCGCCTGAAGATCCGGCAATGGTTAAGCCATCTACATTCGCAGGAGTGGCTGGCTGTGTTTGCACCAGCGTATACGTTCCTGCCTGCAGATTGTCGAAGATGTAATTTCCATCGACATCCGAAGTGGCGGTAATCGGACCCGTTAAATTGCCGCCAGTCAAAACTACTTCGGCATTCTGGATTCCCACATCCACCGTATCAAACACACCATTGTTGTTGTAATCGAGGAAAATGCGACCTGCGATACTCGAACCTGGGGTGCCCACCACACCAAAATCGACAGTCTGGTTACTTTGATTATCAGGCGCTGCAGCAGGCAGCCCACCCACTTCCCCAGTGGGTGCGTTGGCAGTTGGTCCCAGTGTTACTGGCAACGATTGAATCGAACCGCCACTGCCTAACGTTCCAATGGTGGTGCCATTGTCATCGCCATCGGTGAGAATCAGATCAGGATCAGGCGTGTTGGCACCTTCAAATGGTGAACCCACACCACCAGTGCTGGAATCAAAACCAAATAATACCCCACCTGTATTGAAATTCGCTGCTGCCAATTCCACAACGTATTCACCAGCAGGAAGGTGGTCAAACAGATAATCGCCATTTGCATTGGTGGTGGTTTGCAGGATTTCAGTGGTCGCCGTAGCATCCAAAAGACGCACAACAACACCTGGAACGCCTGTTTCCCCAACGTCTTGCAGGCCGTTATCGTTTGTATCAAGAAAGACCGTACTACCGAGGCTGAAGTTGCGATACACACCAAAATCGAGCGTTGTATTGGTGTCGCCTGGATTGGTACCATCGGTCGGCTCCCCACCTGAGGTCAATGTAATTGGCCCACTGGTAATGAATCCACCTGCCAACAGGTTGCCGGAAATCTGGCCATTGTCATCACTGTCTACATCCAGATTTGCATCTGGGGATGCTGCACCTTCGAATGGGCCAGTAGCAGAACCAATTGTTCCTGTGCTGCTGGTGAACCCTTCCAGCACGTTCCCAGTGGTAAAGTTGGCAGATACCAACCGCACTGTATAAGTGCCTGGTGACAGATTTGTGAATAAATACTCACCATTGGCATCGGTTGTCGCCGTGCCAATTGGGGTGCCACCAGAATTCAGCAGTTCCAGCACCACACCTTGAATGCCTGTTTCTGCATTGTTGAACAAACCATCATTGTTGGTGTCGTCCCACACCTGATTCCCCAAGGTTAAAGGGACTGGAGGAGGCACCGGCACGAAACCAAAATCAAGAGTCAGATTCGTATTGGCATCTGCATCACCATCGGTATTTGGTTCTCCGTCAGCGGTCAGAAAGATCGTGCCACTTTGTACTAAACCGCCCGCTTCACCCAATGTGCCCGATACAACACCATTATTATCGTTATCCACATCCAGATCGGGATTCGCCACAATCGGTGGGGCGCTGGTAAAGTTTTCCAGTGCACCCCCAGTCAAAAAGTTGACTGCAGGTAACTGAACCTGATAACTTCCCGGTGCCAGGTTTGCAAACTGATAAAGGCCACCTGCAGCAGTCGTTGTTGTTGCCAGTGCATTCGTGGTCAACGCATCAATAAGCACTACCTGGACATTCTCAACACCGGCATCGCCAGCATCAAAAATGCCGTTGCTGTTGTTATCCAGGAATACCAGATCACCCAGGGTTAGCGTGGGGCCAGCAGGGGAAAAGCCAAAGTCAATCGAATGATCAACAATACCATCCACAGGCGTAGTCACCGCTGCAATGGCGGTGGTTCCCGTCAAGGTGGCATCTGAGTCAAGTTGATCTTCAGTGCCAGCGCCAGTCGGCGATAAATTTCGCCCACCTAACGCAGTCTGAGTGGTGTCAATTCGAACTTCTAATGCGGTGTTTGGTGGTAAATCGTCAAAATAGTATTCACCTATGGCATTCGTAGTCACGGTGTTTTGCAGCGTGGCACCATTGAACAGTTGTACCACCACTCCGGCGATACCTGGTTCATTGGCATCCTGAATACCATCTCCATCCAGATCATCAAAAACACGGTTGCCAATCTGACGAGTATTCAGAGGTGCGATAATCGCTTCCAAGTCGCCCACGCCATTGGCATTTCCAAACTTTGGTGGATTGGCCTGGGTGCTGATATCGCTGAGATATATTTGGCCACCCGAAATCCGTGTACCATCAATATTACTGAAAGTAAAGACGCCACCACTGAACGCACTGACTGGGTTGATTCCCGTTAAGGCCACGGTGGGGAAACCTGGTACTTGAGCCAGACCACCGGTAGAAATTTCCTGTGATACGGTGGTAAAACTATCCTGGAAGTAGAACTCTCCACCACCCGGTCCTTGACCGTTGCCTGCGCCACCGGTGGTGACGGTGCCTGCGGTGCCGTTACTTTCACTTCCCCAGCCACCAGTGCCGTTCGGGGTTGCCCGCAGAATATCCCCACCACCAATGAAAACAAAGGTATCGTCTAATGCGTTGCTATCGGTGTTGCCTGTGAAATAGCCACCCTGATCGCCATATCGATCGCGGAGACCCAGAATCATGGCATTGTTGTCGAAATCGATGTCTGTCAACCAGGGTTGTGGGTTAGTGACAAAGATTGGATCGGAACCCGGCTGTGCGGCAAATGTACCCGACCATGCCCGCCAGTTCCCGGGTGCTGCTGGTGGGCCACTATCAATGGTGCCGCGGGTATAGGTCAGATCCAGATTCACCACTGGGGCTAATGGATCTGCGGTAAAGGTGGAAGTTGCCTGATTATAAGAAGCAAACGTGCCCGTTGCGGGGTTAAAGGCATATACAAACGCCCGCAGATCTGCTGCCACGCCGGATGTTTGGGCGGTGTAGGTTACCCCCACAAATACCGCACCATCACGCACACCAATAGCGAATGGTCGCAGGTCATTTGCGTTAAACGAAGTAATACCGCTGCCGGTGGGATTGATCAGTGGAATTGCCGTTCGCCGCAGAGTTCTGGTAGTATCAAGAGATCCATCCAGATTGATCGGAATTTCGATCAATTCCCGCGTGGCCAGATTCACCGTATATAACGTGCGGCCATCGTCAGAGATATCCATATCTCCCAGTGCAATCTTACCGACAGCATCATAGGAATTTGTATCGTGATACCAGTCCCCACCATCAACTTCTGCTGTTGTTGGATGTGGGTCAGCACCGGTGGCAAAATCGGCTGCAACGCTACCAGCGGGAATCATGCCCGCAGGAATGTTATTCAGATCGATTAAAACTGAGACTGCGTTGCCACTGCCGCGTGCAATACGATACACCGCACCCGTGGTGCTGGCAGTACCAGCAGCATTCGGCCCAAAACCCGCATGGCGCTTCTGAAAAGATGATGCGTAGACGCTGTCGGACGATTTCTGGTAGGAAAGCCCCCAAGTGGATCCGATTTGACTTGCAGTTGCCAGATCTGTGGTGGTAACTGGTGAACCGTTTGCCCCGTAGGCAATTTCCTGTAGTACTGGCTGGGCGATGTGAGCCCCTCCAGTACGTGCAGAATCATAAACGTAACTGTTGACCACCAGCGTGGGGGTGCCTTGAACCACCTGGGCGACATTGTTCACGCCAAGATTCACATTGGTGGGATTCGTCGAGGCATCGACAAACTGAATCGTGGATCCAGCGGCATTGTTCGCCCGACTGGCACGCACAAAAGCGGGCAATGCAGCAAAGGACAACCGCACATCACTGAGATTCGTATTTAACAGATATTGCCCGGCAGCGTTGGTTGTGGCAGTTTCAATCGCCGCACCAGTCGAATCGAACGCCGTAATCACCACCCCGGAAACGCCGGGTTCATTGGCATCGATGGCACCGTTCAGGTTGTAATCGCGAAAAACCGTCCCTGATACCGATGGAACTTCACGATTTTCCAGCAAATCAAGAGCTAATCGGATGGTTTTGTCTATTTTTGTGTGGGTAGTAGCTTTCTGTGAGAACCAGTTCATCAATCCGCCTCATTGAAGTTCGCGCCATTGCATTAGCATATAGTAGGGGTAATTACAAGCGCTCGCTAGCAAGAAGTAGTGGGCAATAGCTGTTAATTTTGGTAATTTGGGCTGATTTTACCGTCTGAGCACAATTTAATTCTACCCAAAGTAACAACCGATGTTTTTCGTGAAGATTTGTTTAAGAAAAACAGTTTATGAAAAATAGTTCATCTTCTTTAGTAGTTTTTATTCTTCCGACACACCAAAACTCTGACAATCGTTTGTTTGTTAATATGTCGGCGTCCGTTTTTCATCTGTGGCATTCAATTTGGTAAGTCAGGAATCCTGCCCAGGTGGGGTGATTCGCTGAAGTTAGTTTTCACAAAAGTTTTTCCTGAACATGTTCTGATTTTCCTGAAGTTTGCCTTGCGTCATTAGCAAAAGTAGTTATTCCCACCGGTTCTACTTGGATTGGATAGTTTTTTGGTTGCGAGGTCACGGATGTCTCGACGAAATCGAACCAACATGATGTTGCTGGCATTGTTAATGCTCCCAGCATGTAATGTATCTCGCACTCACCACGATATGGTACATGACTATCGCCCTACGCGCTCGGTCGTCGTGCAGCCAAACCGTACGATCCCACCAGATCAAATTCCGCAAATGCAGCGAGTGGGGTTTGCTGAAAACCGATCCGAACAACCCACACCACCGCCTCCATTGCCAGGCCCACCCACGCCAAAACCGAAAGCGGACGTGCCAGCGAAGTCACCTGCAGCGCCAGTGCCGGCTGTAAGACCAACACCAGCACCAATCAGTCCGGCTGCTAATCTGGTACAACCTCCGATCAGACCAATCGATACTTATCCAGCCCGGCTCGAACCGCCTGTCCAGCCGATCCCCACGTTTCCGACGAATAAAAAGCTACCTGTGCCGGATAAGGATGGGATTATTAAGCCAGAATGGCCAACGATCCGCACCACGAACCATGAGCTGCCTTCTGCTGCACCAGTAATGATGCCACCTGCGGCGAGTGAGGCACCTGCAGTAACAGCGCAACCAACAGCTCCTTTTACCGCACCAGATTACCCAAAGTTACCAGAAGAAAAGTTGCCTGAATTACCATCACCAAGCGTGATTGGTGATTCTCAGCAACCTCACAGTAAGCGAGATTCCCACAAACAGGATGAGTTGCCACCAAAGCTGGTCGTGGAAACCAATCGTATCGGCCCTACAGCACACGATTCTCACCTGGTCAATGCACTGCGTTTTGTTGAGCAAGGGGACATCGAACATGCGAACGAAGCTTTGCAGAATTTACCTGCAATCAACCGGCATGTATTGTCTCGATTGCTTCCTCTGACGCACCAGATTGGTCATTATGATCTGCAGGCAGTTTCAACTGCTCAGGCAGATCGCATGTTGGCCGATATTAAACCAGTTTGTGAAATTCTGCGAGCCCGGGCATCGCTTCAAGCAAAAAATGTCTGTTTGTGTCGGGATGTGCGAAGTTATGCCAACCACACGCCTGTGCCTGCCGGGTATCGTTTTCATCCAGGAGACATGGCTTATCTGTATGCCGAACTCGAAAACTTCAGTTGCATTCACGATGCCCGCTCTGGCAAGTTTCAGGTGGTACTAGCCAGCGAAATGGAACTGCGAAATGCCGCGGGAATGGTGGTATGGAAACCTTCGCGGGCGATTCATGAGCCTGTGGAACAGTTTTCGAATATCCCACGCGACTTTTATCGTGCGTACCGCTTTGTTCTTGATCCGAAACTGCCTGCGGGTGATTACCAGTTGGTGTTGCGGATTAAGGATCAACCCACCGGCAAACAGGTGGAACACGCCGTGCTGTTGACTATTGGAACACGCTAAACGAGTCGTAGGCCTGGGGGATCGGGCTTCGACTGTTTTTTTGAAGATTCATTATGTAGGGGGCGATCGTGAAGACGATCTTATTCCGATCTTTGTTGTGTGCATTGCTGGGCATGCCGTTTGCAGTTTCCGTAAACCACTTGCCTGCTGAAGAAAAAGCAATGATGCAGCCGGTGTACACACCACTTACCCTGCTGAAGTTGCCAGTTGATCTGCCACCAGCACTGGCACAATCTGTCAAAGAAGTGCAGATGTATGTCAAGCAATCGGGCAGCAATTGGGCGAAAGTACAACAATTGACAAGTAAAGAGAAGTTGGTGTTCGAGCACCAGGTTGCTGCTGATGGCGAATATTACATCACTTTTGTGATGATTGATCAGCAGGGGAAAGCTTCACCGGAAAATTTGAATCAAGCCCAGCCCCACATGCGGGTGATTGTCGATACGATGCCACCTGAAGTGGGCTTGAAGCCAATCACCAACCGAGGCGAAAGCTATCTCGAATGCATTGTCAAAGATCTTGCAACCAACTGGTCTTCGTTGGTTGTGGAGTATGCTGCTTCCGCAGACCGTTGGGTTCCATTGCAGCCATTGAGCGTTGATTCACCCACGTTGTTCAAATTGCCGAACAACAGTGTGCTGGAAAGTCAGATCCGCGTAAGTGTGAAAGATCACGCTGGCCAGCAAACGAAGCGGATTTTCGATCTGGCCGATCCCACCGCTTCGATGGCACCCCAGGCGGGCAATTCATTTCCGGTGGCACAGGGGAAACCCGATGTTTCCATGTTCCCTGGAACCACTAATACGGTGCGAAGGACGGACTCAGCACCCAGCGTGCCAGTGATTCCATCTCTGCCGGAGAATATGAAAGTTCCCGAAGTTTCTAAACCAGTCGTCGGTGGGCTGCCAACAATGCCGGAATCCCCACCGTTCGGCAAAGCAGATCCAGAAGTAAAACCCGCAGGCTTCGATCTGAGAATGCCAGAAATTCCAAAGATTCCAGGTGTAGGCAACACTCCTGGAAGCACGGTTACGCAAAAACCAATGTCCCCACCTGACGTGCCAGCGGTTCCTTCCATGGGTGATATCATCAAACAGCCAGCTGCACCCGGTGGACTGCCAAAAGATATTATCTCCCCACCCGAGCCACGCCCGACGCCGGTTTCGATGAGTACCGAAAAACGCCCCAGCCATACGATTCTGAACTCGGCAAAGTGTACCATCCATTACCAGCCGGAAGGGGTGGTACGCGTGGCAGCACGCGTTGATTTCTGGGCCACCAAAGATAATGGTCGTACCTGGATCCCACTTCGGGATGAATCAGGTGGAGTGTCGCCAGCGAAACTGGTGCTCCCAGGAGATGGCATTTACGGCATTCGGATTCGACCAGGCTCCGGCAGCAAGCCACCAGAACCTGGAGAAGAGGCTGATTGCGTGATCGAAGTGGATACCACACTGCCTACAGTGAACCTTCTGCAGCCCACGTTGGGCACTGGTTCGGATGATGGAACCATGTTAATTGTGTGGACAGCATCAGACAAAAATCTGGTGATTAATTCGATTAATCTGTACTACGCCACCCACCCGGAAGGTCCGTGGAAGGTGATTGTGCAAGGACACAAGAATGTGGGACTATATCGCTGGACTATGCCCAGTGAAGTAACAGGTACCCTTCATTTAAGGATGGAAGCCAGCGATCATGCAGGGAATGTGGGGAAACACGATCTTCGCACCGTGGTACCTGCCAGTGGCAGTGCTGCTCGTGTGAAAATTCTGGAAATTACCCCCGGGAAGTGATCATCGTAGAATCGAGTGCATGTCGCGGTGAATCCGTTTCCTGACAAGGGCTTCCTCTTCATTGAGCATTTGCTGCGTTGCTTCACCCAGCGTGAATTGATCATTGACGAGTGCTCGCAGTACTTCTTCCACAATGACAACGTGCACCCGCGAAAAGTACTTATTCGTACTGAAACGGTTTGGAAGTTTTGGCAGTTTCTGAAAAAGCTGATTCAATAATTCAATCGATTGCTGTGCAGGCAATTGCCCAATGGCTCCAATAAATGCAGTAAGTACATCGAGATAATGTTTTGAGTGGAGTGCTGCATTTTCTGCAGGAGACTGCACAACCACCGACATTGCTAATTCAAACAGTTCTTTTGGCAATTCACCTGGATCGTACTGCAGTTGGGCCTGTTTGATTCTGAGTAATGCAGCCAGTGCGACCAGCCAATCTGACCCCACTGTTTCAGAGAGGCGTGAGAAAGGAGCATTCCTACATATTTTTGCAGTAACCTCTGCAAAAAATTGATCGAGTTTTTTGAACAGCGATTTACGATGTCTTGTTCCCATACCAGATTTCACCAGTTTCATCACATTGTCAGCAAGTGAATTACCAGTAAGTGCTCTTGCTTCATCGACCAACATTTTCAGCAACGATTGTTCCCAATCGTGCAGTTCGTAATTATTTGCCAGAACCATACTCAGGTGGTAAATCTGCCAACGGTCGGCTTCAGGATCATAATTTGAGATACTTGCCCGGTTATTCCTGGCGTTCGCCGTGGTTTCTGGCACATAGTGTAGTAGCTGGTGAACAAAATCGAGGCCTGCACGACTGGCATACTGCAGGCCGATTTTCAAAATCGTCAGCCGGGCGTGGGGAGTGTTATTGACAGGTGCCAGCCAGATTGCCGACCACGCTGCTGCCAGCTTTTCACCATCGCGCATCGTACCAAGTGGTAGTAAAGAGTTGTAAAGCGGGCTCCCCACAGCTAGTTGTTTACTGTAAGCGTCCAGAGATTCGTCGGGCATCAGCACCCACGATACTTCACAAAACCGTTTGATCGTGAATTCAAACATGGAATCGGAGCTGTTGGCCTGGGCTTTGGCATTAATTGCTTCTGAAAAATTCCCACGGTGTGGGCGTTTTTCTCTGGCTTGCTGAATGCGATACTGAAATGCTTCCTGAAACCACTGGTGCACCGGTTCTGAATGATTCGGAGCATGTTCCAGGTATTCTTTGGTCTTCTGAAGTCGATGGATCGCTGCGTTTTCTTCCGAAAGATAAAACTCTGTAAATGCCAGTGAGTATTGGAGATACGGATAATTTGCGTGCGTATCTTCTGCCTCGTGCCACTGTTCGATACGCGAAAACAATTCACTGATTCTGGAAATAATGGTGCGTTGACGCTGGGATTCTTCATTGTTGTTAAAGCGATACAACCGCGGGAAATCCCGCTCGATGTTCAACCCATTTTCAAGAAGCCGACTGAGGATCCGATCGCGAGTGCGAACGATTGAAAGCGTATCAATCTGATCCGGGTGGCCATGTGCCAGTAACCACTGACTGATCCAGGCTTCTTTGATCCCCAGGTGGGGCTCCAGGGCCAGAATCGCCTGACCGAGTTCGCCAAGCAGTTGCCAAACCCATTGCGGGGGTGATTGATTACTAAAATAGTAGACAATTGTCGCCAGCAACGTGCTAGTAGCGCGAGTGTCGAGTGTTTTTTTCAATGCTTCTTGGGTGAAATGTGATGCACGCATACCCGCTAAATGCTGGAAATAATCTTCGCGGTGTTCTGAAATTGCCTCCGGCGTCCACCAGAAAGCCTGCATCCAGCACTGTCGACATCCAAGTTCATCCTGCATCGCGTGGTGCAAACCCGCCATTTTGACCCACATATTGGTGCGGATCGGATCATCAATGGAGCAGGTTAATTCGCGGAATTCCTGTTCCAACTGTAACAATTCTTCCCGCAGCAAATCGACCGAAGGTGTTGCCAGATCGATTGTTCCGACATTTTCTGTTTGAATTGGTTTGTGTGTATAAGAAAGTTTTTTTCTGCTACCGAACGCCTCCAGGTTATTTTGAGGTGGTGGTTGTTTCGGTTTTTCCATAGGCTGATTTTTCTTGCGAGATGGATTGATCGGGTCGTCTTCATCGCAAATGTACTTATCAAATCGAAATTCGGCTGCACCCAGCCAATGAGCCAGTGCCACTCGGTCGTGGTGAATAATGTAGTCCACCCACTCCGACAGTGGGCGAAAAGCTTTATCTGGCAAAGAGTTAGGAATGAAATCGCCATCAGTTTCTTCCCGCAGCCAGATAATCTGTTCCGGATTCGGTGCGAGCAGTTGCCGCACTGTTTCGCGTCGTAACTGGGGCAAAATCCGTTTTGCGGTGGGGATAAATAAATTAGGAATCTTCCAGAAGGGTTTGTACTGGTGCGCGTGCTTAAACTGGAGTGGGATTTTTGTTGCTTTTTGGTTGCGTGCCCGAATCACTACCCACGTGGTAGGGTTTTGTTCAATCACAGCAAAGGAGAACTGTTCCAGAATGCCATGCGTGGCTTCACGCACAAATGCATCCAGTTGATCAATGGCATCATTTTCGATGACATGTAGTTCCGATGAATCGGCAGCATTGCCCGCAACCAGTTTCAGTGGTACCTGAATTGGTTCATCCCACGTTTGTGGGGTCCAGGTGGTGCTGGAATTGGCGATCCGAATATCCAGAATCTGGTAAATATCGGCAAATTGCTGAGGAAAGATTCGGAACCAATCACCAGTACTGGAAATGAGTATTTCTTCACTTTCGGGGGCCACCAACTGATCTGCAAATGGGTGACGGTAGCCGTATTGCACCCAGATTCCCGTTTTTTGTGGGAGATACGCACGCACCGATTGAGTAGGTGGGGCATCGATCGCCCGTAATACTGTGTAATACGGTGGCTCAATCACCCTCAGATACACATAGTTGTTTTCTCCCACAGAGGTTTGCCAGTAACTGATGCGGTCGTTGCCCAGCCGAAGCAGTTCCTGCACAATTGCGGTCGATTCCGTGGGAGCTAGTTGAAAAATGATCTCCTTCAGTGGCTGGCTATCTGCTTTTGGATTTTTTTTCAGTGGCACCAGGTGCAGCCAATTAGGATGTTGTGCAGCACTCGAAGACAATTTTCCCGCGTTCGCAACCACGCCCAGATCAGCAAGTGCATCAGTTACGTTCTTTGCCCGCGACCAGCTCGAAGGTTCAACAAGAACGATTTCGTTTTCGAACAGATACTTGACTGGGGCGACCACGATTTCTTCCGGGATGGCACCAGTTCGCAGGCATTGCTCCAACGTATTTAAGTTAGGAAACGTAATGATCATAATTCTTGGGAGTCTTGCTGATGAATAAAGATTATTCGCCCTGCTGCAGTGCATGGCGTTCTGCTTCTGTCTGAGGATTTTCAGGCAAGGCTGTTCTTTCTGCCTGTCGCTCGATAATTACTTTCCCAACGTTCTCTTTGCCCAGTAGTTTTTCTACTACTTCACGGTGTTGCTGTTCATGTTCGTGGGGCAGGGCATCATCATCCGACCGCAGATCAATCAGAATATCGTGCTTCCCTGTTTCCGGGTCTTGACGTAACCGGATGGTTATTTCAGCCATCATTTATCCTCATTGCTGGTGGGGCTGCCGTAATGGTTGTGGTCGAGATTCCTTTCGCTTTCTCAGGTGCCAGTTCTGCAAAAGTTCTGGCATCAATTGTTTTATGTTGCAGCAGCAAATCCCGCAGAGTTTCTACTAACTGACGATTTTCGTGGATAATCTGTTGGGCACGAAGACGTTGTTTTTCGACGACATCCCGAACTCGCAAATCGAGTTCTTCAAGAACTTTGGCCGATAAATTGCTGAACCGATCCCCTTTATCCAGGCGACGGTACTGCAATAAATCATCACCCCCTCCATAGCCGTGAACTTCTACCAATTCACGGGCGATCATCGTGGCGGATTGCAAATCACCCGTTGCACCCAAAGAGAGATCATCCAGCAGCAGCCGTTCCGCTTCCCGTGCACCCAGTGCCACGCAGATCATATCCAGGTAAAATCCAATTGTTTGAATGTATTTGTGGGCGGGATCGGAATGGCGGACATAGCCGAATGACCAATGCATTTCACTGGCGATGGTGATCCGTTCAATCGCGGGTGCCAGTGGACAATGCAGCGAGACAATGGCATGACCTGCCTCGTGGGTGGCCAGGACAAACTCTTCTTTCGGAGTCATTTTGGGGCGATCCAGCCACTCGGTCAGTGCCGTTTCAACATCCGCAGTGCTGGTTGGTGCTGTCAGGTTATTTTTCAGTCGAAGGCGGGCGATCGAACGGCAAAGTGCATTCAGATGGTCGCCACTGTAGCGAGTGCCCGCAGCCGCACCGATCACGAAATCGCTAGTTCGTTTGACCGCATAATCAACCACGGCATCGGTCATTTCCAAGTGCATTTTTCGGTTGTAAATCTGCAGAATATCCCGCCGATCATCATCATCAGGGTAGGGGATGTGCAGGTGAAACTCAAACCGCCCCGGACGGAGCAGTGCTGGGTCGAGGCTTTCCACAAAGTTGGTGGTGCCAATCACAAAAACCAGCTCTTCCGACTGGAATCCATCCATTTCGGTCAGCAACTGGTTAACCATGGAATGTTCCACGCCACTGCCGCTATACGTACCACGTGCGGTGGCGAACGAGTCCAGTTCATCAAATACAATGATGGACGGTGCCGACTGGCGTGCCTTGTAAAAAATCTGCCGGAGATTTTCCTCTGACTCGCCCACCCATTTTGATTTCAGTTCCGGGCCGGAAACAACAGTAATCGCCGCACCGATGGCAGCAGCAACCGCTTTGGCAAAAAAGGTTTTTCCCGTTCCGGGTGGGCCCCAGAAAATCATCCCACGTGGGATCAATTCTTCGTATCTTTTAATTTCCGCTTCAGTCGATGCTTCATCACGCTTGCGCAATATACCAATAATCTCATCCAGTAATCTTTTCTTAACCTGTCGATATCCACCGATTTCCGATTGTAGGTCGATGTTAGGGATTTCCAGTGTGCCTGTTAATGTTGATTGTCGTAGCTTTTTGTAGGCCAATGTTGGATCGGCTGGGTAATCTTCCCCGTCCAAAGTAGACAGTAATCGCCGTAAACGGACAGGATTCACCCCGGAAACGTACTTATACAGGCCCCACGGGTTGAAGTTTTTGCCAAATTTCCTGCTTTCGCGTTGGGTAACCATCCGCACCAACTGATTGCGGGGCAATCCCAGGAAACTGGTGCGGTAGGGGAAGAGGTTTTCAATGACTTTCGGCAATGGGAAGCTTGGGTCCTTGAACCCCAGAAACATGATGAGAGGGTTTTCATAGAGCAGCACAATCACTTCCCGAGCTTCACCTGTCAACCCACCCTGACTGGTGGTTAACAAGTCCAGGTGGGGCAGCACCAGAACGGTACGCAGGGCATTACCCTGAGCATCGGTTTGTTCTGTACTGCCTCGCACAGCATCTCGTAACTGGGTGATCATCGTGCCCATGACACCCATCGGCATCTGGCCGGCATCACCAGCACGTTGTCGACCATCCAGATAAGTGCAACGTATCTGCTGTTCCCGCAAGCGGTTACGCAGATTCATAAACAGGTAAGGAGCCAGGTCTTTATCACACTCGATCAGGCAGGGAAGCCCACGTTGTAATTTATCTGACACCACGGCTAATTCAGCAGCGCAGGCGGCTTCGACTGATTGTTCAATGGTCAGTTCCAGCGGCAGGCTGGATTCTGGTACGTGTAAACTCATAATTTTGGTGCGGCGAAAATTCCGCGAGACTAGACCTCAACCTTGATTGTCAGCGTGCCTGCAGCAGGATCTTCGGACATTTCTTTAATAGCACCCATTTGGGCTGCCTTCTGTTTCAGGGCTTCGCGTGTGATGGCGTTAATTGCCTCGTTCAATTCTTTTCGAACGTCGGCCAAGGCACCTTCCAGTTGCTGACTCACTTCTCGCTGCAACTTTTCTTGTTTGTTCGCTTTCTTGCGTTCCAGCTCTTCTTTGGCGGCCTTTTGTAATCCTTCTCGAATTTTTTCTGCAGCCGGCCCCACATCATCGTAGGCGGTTCCTGAAGTCTCTACTTGCAGATCAACATGTTCGGAGCTTTCATTACGCACCGAAACGGTTCCCTGAAGTGGGTCAACAGTGACCACTACTGAGCCAACTTTTTTTGTCAGATTGCCTTCTTCTTCGACATACCCACGTTGGCTGAGTTCTTTCGCCAGCAGATCGGACATGGTTTCTGCGGGCAGAATTTCCAGAATTTCCAGATCAGAACAGATTTCGTCGCTGGCATCCACATCAAGAGAGATGCTTTCTTTCACTCGAATTCGATATGCTCTGCTCATGAAATTTCTCCTGCTGTTAGTCGTTTGATCACGAATTCGATTGAAAAGGTTCCATTTCCTGCCGTAATCTCTGGACTGTCTTGGCGATTGTACCCAATTGGAAACGCTCCCACTCATTCAACCAAAGTCGACTGATTTCGTAATCTTCATCCATAAAACTAGTATCTCTGGCATGGAAATACCACTTCTGTAGCTGTTGCACCTGAGATATTGTACCCAAACCTGCCCGCATCGTTTGCAGGCGATCTGCAATTCGGGTGGGGCCACCAGCTTGCAGATTGCCTGTCCAGAAGTTAAGGCTCATCTCGCCGTTGCCAAAAATCGTTGAGAGCATACTGGAAAAGAAACGACACAGGTCCTTGCGGTTGGTTCGTTCCACTTGTGCGAGAAATTCGCCCAACGTAGTCTGCTGAATCTCAGAATCACGCAGATACTGTTCCCAGTCGGTTGTTTTGCTCTTCTGGTGCTCCATTTTTAACCATTGCTGTGAAAGCTCGCTTTGGTAAACTTCCAGCAGAAAGATCAGGTGGGGCTGGAAAAGCAACGAATAATCAGGTGCCGGTGGGGCTTTGATCCGTGCAAAATCTGTGGGGTAAAACAACCGCACTAAGGCATGTTCCTGAAATAATTTCAGTTGTGAGCAGACCTGGCGCAATTCATGATCCGCTCGGATTGCCCGATAGGCGAGAAAAACCAGCAGATAATCTCCATTCGATTGGGGAAAATGTTCTGAATACCAACTGGTTGTTTGTGCCCGCAGCGAATTGGTATTCAGCCAGAACAGAAACTCCAGAGAGTCTTCTGTGAACGAAAGTTTGATTTCTTCAATCTTTCGCCGTTCCCACAATCGGCCAAAAACTGCCTTTTGCCCATGCCAGAAACGATCACGAATCCATGCCCCACTACGGGTTAGGTTGAGCACCACTCCTTTGCACAGGTGATCTTTCACTAAAGCGATGGCGGCCTTGCTCATGCATTCCTGATGTGGGTGGCTGCCATTCAGCAGTTGTACCCCAATTGCTGTGGGCAGTTGCTGAACACAAAACCGGATGATGCGTAACACGTTTGCTTCAAATCGTGTGACTTGTACTGGTTCCGTTTCTGCAGAAGTCATGGCAGCAATCTTGGCTAAATTAATGAAATTAAATTAATTTTTGGGTGCAATAGGTTTTATTTTTCGCCACACTGGCTTCCACTCGGGGGCGGGAAAACCATTAATGGTGATTTCCTGCCCCACCACACGCAGTTCCAGGGTATTGCGTTCCTTCCAGTAATCATCAGTAGAAGAATATCGGTCAGTGAAAAAATGGATCTGTTGATTTTTGGATCCAATCCACCTGCGTTCCGTGTCGGGCTGGGTGGCATCATACAAACCGTCTACCAGAATATCGCAATATTGTAATAATGCGATCTCTTCTGTGTTCTTCCGAGTTTTTATTTCCTGTAAGGTATTTCCAGTGAAAATCATCACCGTCAGACCACGTTCCTGGCTGAACTTTGCTATTTGCAGTGCCGCACCCGCTTGAAAAAATGGCTCCCCACCTAACAGCGTGATCCCTTCAATTCCCAGTTCTTCGTGGGCACGAACAATCTGATTACACAATTCGCCTATTGCCATTTTCGTGCCACCCTGGGTGGACAGGAATTCTGGATTGCAGCACCCCACGCACCGAAACGGGCAGCCTTGAAACCACAACGCAAACCGCTTTCCAGGTCCTTCTGCCTGCGTACAGGGCACAATTTGTGCCACCACAGCGTCATCAATCGCGTTCATCATGCCATTATAGCTTTTTTCTTGGAACAATTCGGTCTGAAAAGTTACTATCAATGACATGAAGGCCTGAATTTCTGTTCGCAGGAAGAGAACCCTATGATTCGTGGGATCCCCATTTCACCCGGTATTGGCGTGGCACGTGCGATGCGGATTGACCCGCACCTTGCCCGCAAAAATCCGGATATCATCGATTCTGCGGCACTTTCAGCCGAAGTCAGACGCTTTGATGCGGCTTGCGATGTGGTTAATACGGAACTTACCGCAACGATTGAGCGTGTTCGAAAGGATATCGGTGAAAATGAAGCTGCAATCTTTCAGGCCCACCGTTTGTTGCTCAATGACCCCGCTCTGGTATCGAAGGTCAAAGGGATTATCATTCGCGATCAGGTCAATGCGATCGCCGCACTCGACCGCACTCTCGAAGAATATCGCACCTTATTTAGCGCGATTCCCGACGATTACCTGCGGGAACGCCTGGCAGACATTAACGATGTGATTGACCAGATTATTTCTCACCTGACTTACAAGGAAAACGAAGATTACATGGCATCAGGTGAACCTGTGATTCTGGTGGCACCTGAAATTCGGCCGTCGCAGACGGTGATGTTCGACCGCTTTCCGATTGCGGGGATCATTACCGAAACGGGTGGCACCACCAGCCACGCGGCAGTGCTGGCCCGTGGGCATGGAATACCCGCTGTGACTGGCCTGACCAACATTATGAAGCAGATTTCTTCAGGTGATCTGGTCATTGTGGATGGGCGAGAAGGCATCGTCATGATTAATCCGGGGGCAGAAATTGAAACTGCCTATCGGAAAATTCAGCGTGAGTTTGTTAGTTTAAGGCATGCACTTGCAGAAAATCGCGACTTGCCATCCGTTACGAGAGATGGCGAACATGTGGAACTGTTGGCAAATGTCAATGTCGTATCGGATGCTGTAGCTGCACTGGCTGCCGGTGCTGAAGGGGTGGGCCTGTTTCGCACAGAATATGTGTTTCTAAGTCAGCAGGCAGCACCCTCTGAAGACGAACAGGTGGCCCGCTATTCCCAGATTATCGATGCCAGCCCACAAAAGAGAATAATTGTACGGACATTAGATCTTGGCGGGGATAAGCAGGTCACATATCTTCCCCACCACATGGAATCGAATCCCTTTCTCGGGTACCGCAGTATTCGTATGGCTTCGGAACATCCGGAGTTTTTTGAAATGCAGATCCGTGCGGTCCTGCGTGCTGCCACACGCGGCCATGTCAGCCTGATGTTTCCAATGATCAGCACCATTGAGGAAGTTAGGAAATTGAAAAGGCTTGTCGATTCGGCAAGGATGTCGCTTTATCGCGAAAAAAAGCCCTTTGGTTCCAACTTACCCCTGGGGGTAATGATTGAAGTGCCGGCAGCGGTGATGTGCATCGATCACATTCTGAAAGAAGTGGATTTTGTCAGCATTGGCTCCAACGATCTCATTCAGTACACGATGGCTGCCGATCGAGACAATCCCAAAGTAGCCCACCTGTGCGATCCGTGCCACCCCGCATCATTGCGGGTCATCCATCGTGTGATCCGTGCGGCAATCCAGGCCAACAAACCAGTCACAGTCTGTGGGGAAATGGCTGGCCGACCTGGTTACGTTTTACCCTTACTTGGTATGGGTTTACGTCGATTCAGCATGGGGCCAGCCTTCATTCAAGTCATCAAGGAAGTTGTCCGTTCTGTGACAACGGTTGATGCACGCAGAATTGCCCAAAAAGCGTTGCGATTACAAACAGCAGACGAGGTGCGGACCTATTTGAAACGTGCTTTGCACCGCTTGAGTCCCGAAGTGGCTGATCTCGAAACATTCTAAAATATATCAAATTAATTATCTATTCGTGCCGTGAAAAAACTCACCATTGTTGCGGATGATTATGGCTTCGGGCCAGAAACTTCGCGTGCCATTCTGGAACTGGCGAATTCAGGTCATCTCCAGGGCACTGTTTTAATGGTGAATTCCCCATATGCTCCACAGGCGGTGCGAGATTGGCAACTGAGCCAACCAAACGCAGAGTTGGGCTGGCACCCTACTTTGACTTCGGATCGCCCGATATCAGATCCACAATTAGTGCCGAGTTTGGTGGCGAAAGATGGCAATTTTTACCCACTCAAGCAGTTTTTGCAGCGGATTGTGTTGGGAAAAATTCGTGCCACTGAAGTGGAAGCGGAATGGCAGGCACAGTTACAGCGTTTTCAGGAATTAACCGGTCACCTGCCACAATTGGTCAATTGTCACCAGCACTGTGGGATCTTTCCACCAGTAAGCAAAGTCTGGCATCAAATTGTAAGTTCATTGCCTAAAAGTACATACGTTCGAAACGTGGTCGAATCACCAAAAACACTTTGCCGAATCCAGGGTGCCAGCATCAAGCGGGCAATATTGTCTATTTCTCATCGATTATTCATTTCTCAGTGGTCTGGAAACCCACAAAACAATGCCCTGGTGGGTGTTACCGATCCCAAGTGGGTTGCAGATCCTGATTTTCTCATCAGGTGGGTGAAGACAGCTTCAACAGCAACTCGACTGGAAATTTGCTGCCATCCCGGGTATCGTGACGAATCGTTGATCGGTCGCGATTGCAGTACCGGCGAACTGATTCGTAGGGAAGGCGAGCGTAAACTCTTGCTTGATATGCATTTGCGACGATTAATTGGTGAACTTGGCTACCAAATAGTACTACCCACTGAAATGCAATGAATGCATGGAACCGCACCACGGTTGAACCGAAGCACCTGCCATCTGTCAGCATCGTTGTGCCTGCCTTTAATGAAGCCAGTGTGCTGCCAATTTTTCACCAGGCGTTGGTACAGGTTATTGAAAACCAGCCCCACTTTCGGTGGGAAATTGTCTATGTGGATGATGGCTCGAAAGACCACACACTGGCATTGATGATGGGTTGGTCGCACCTGGATGCTCGGGTGCGTTATGTGTCGCTTTCCAGAAATTTCGGCCACCAGGCGGCCCTTTGTGCTGGGATGGATGCGGCAACCGGCGATGCCGTCATCAGCATGGATTGTGACATGCAGCACCCACCTACGGTCATTCCACAACTGTGTCAGGCATGGCGGGAAGGATTTGATGTAGTAGTGACGATACGCTCCAACCACCATTCCCTGGGCTGGTTCAAGCGAGGCACTTCGTTTCTATTTATGAAAATGCTCCGCAGCATCAGCGGGCTTGATATACGCCCGGGGGTGTCGGATTTCCGGTTGCTTTCCAGGCGGGCGCTCACTGCATTGCAGGCGCTACCCGAAAAACAGCGTTTTCTGCGTGGCATGGTCCAGTGGCTGGGGTTTGAAAAGAAAGAAATTCCATTTAACGCACCCCCACGTGCAGCGGGAAAGTCGAAGTATCGATTATTGTCGATGTTGTTGCTCGCCCGCGATGGCTTACTTTCGTTTTCACGCTTGCCTATTCATTTGGCTCTCATTTTTGCGTTGATCTGCCTTGGTGTTAGTTTTGTGGGCAGCATGATTGCAGCCCTGGCCAGCAGTTCGATACCCAGTTGGATCTATGCAGCCATCATCGGTGGGCATGCCACTGCCTTTGGATTCTGGGTTTGTCTCTTTGCTTTCAGCGAATATCTGGCACGTATTCATGAAGAAACCCTGGCACGTCCTGTGTATATGGTGCGGCATCAGTCTGCTGCCACCATCTATCAGGTTTCCACAACCAGCGATGCCCGATGAAGTTCACGGTGAAGCATGCCCTGGGCTTGTGGCTACTGTTGTGGCTGATTGTCAGCGCGCATAGTTTGCTGCCACGCAAGCAGGGGAAGTTGTACATCACTTTTGCCAGCGCAGGTGAGCATTTCTGGCATGAGCAGCCGTTGTATGGAGACTTTCCAGAAACGCACGACCAATATCGCTACAGTCCCTTCGTTGCGGCACTCCTGGGTCCGTGGCATTGGTTGCCACCGTGGCTGGGGGAATTCTCTGGCGTGGGTGCCTCGTGGGTGCAGTCATCATTAGTTGTCGCTGGTGGCAGGATATCTTTCCGGGTATCCCATGGTGGCACGTGCTGATCCTGAGCCTGCCGTTGATCGCACCAAATATCAAGAACGGTCAGGTCAATCCGTACGTTTTTCTGTTGATGACAGGTGCTGTGTGTGGGGCTCTGCGGGGCAACTTCTGGTGGGCTGCCTGGTCATTGGCACTGGCCGTGGCCTTCAAAGTCTACCCCATCTCGCTTGGCTTGTTACTTCTGATCATTTACCCACGCCAATTGCTGTTACGTTTGCTCATTGCCAGTGCTGTTCTGTTTTTTCTGCCACTGTTTTTAAAGTGGGACTATAGTTGGCAGCAATATTTGCTCTGGTTCGAAAAGCTGGCCTCCGAAGACCGCACGATGCAAAGTATCGATCGGGGATACCGCGATTTTCAGAAAATTTTAATGACTTGGGGGTTGCCCACGTCGATCCGCACGTACCGAATCATGGAAGTGCTTGCAGGAATGGTACTTGCGGCGATCTGCCTGAAATGGCGTGGGCTGGTTTTCACACCACGTTCGGAGCGAACAGTGGGGCAATTTGCTCTGTTCAGCAGCCTGTTATGGTGCACCCTTTTTGGGCCGGCGACAGAATCCGCCACATACATGTTGCTGGCCATTCCTGCCGCCTGGGCAGTTCTGATCGGGGCGACGACAGGAGGCAATAACCGCTTTCTGGCTTATCTGGGCTATGGATTATTGCTGGCCATGCTGATAGGGCAGTGGTTCCCGAAAGACATTTCGTACCACGTGCGAGTGGTGAACCCACAGCCCTATGGGGCAATTGCTTTAGGAATATGGCTGATCTGGTATTTCAGGCAGCAAAAAGTGGCAGTGGCTGGGCAGGAGAATCGGCCACCTCATTCAACGTAAATCTTTACCAGACAATCTTTTAGAACTGATCCAGCCAGAAGTGATTGCCACGGTAGTACTTGTGGGGCATCCACAGCATATGGTGCCAGTTTGGCTCTTTGAATGCAGGGTAGGCCATGTATGCGGGTGGACGCATGTAAGGAGCACCCTTAGGTTCCGGGTACTGTGGGCTGTACGAAGGCCAATAGTTGTGTGGAAAATACACGTACGGATAATAGTAACCACGTGGTAGTTGTGGTTCTGCTGCCAGTGATTTTGCTGGTGACATCACAAAAAGGCTGCCAACCAGGAACATGCCGACAATCAAGCGACGAATCATTTGTTTCCTCCTGAACGCACTGACCACCGTAGTGCGGCCAGCATCCACGAACAGTATCGTAATTCCCCCACGGTTCCTGTTGGTGGGAAGCTGGGTAAAGGAAGAAATAAATAGAATTTCCAACCTGCTGTAACTATCCTGAGATATTTACGTATTGCAGCAATCGGGCGGCTGAGATGAATCGTTGCCGGCAGCAGCTCGAATTCAACCAGTTTTTTCAAAATTAGGTTAAAGAAAACGGATGACAACAGAACGCGATTTGGTTTATGAGAATCCTCTCATTGGTAGATATGCTTCCCGCACCATGGCCGAACGGTGGGGGGCTCAACGCAAGTTTTCAACATGGCGTCGCCTGTGGCTCTATCTTGCGGAAGCTGAAGCCGAACTTGGCCTGATGAAAGACGATGGTGTTACCCCACGAATCTCCGGGGACCAGCTTCAGGCAATGCGGGAACATCTGGATGATATTCAGTTTTCCGTTGCAGCCAGTTACGAAAGAAAATTCCGGCACGATGTGATGGCCCACGTGCATACTTTTGGTGACTGCTGCCCAATTGCAAAGGATGTTATCCACCTGGGGGCAACTTCCTGTTACGTTACCGACAACACCGATCTGATTCTGTTGAAAGAATCGATGATTGACCTGGCGGGGAAACTGGCGGCAGTCATTCACCAGCTTTCCGTATTTGCGGAAAAGTGGAAGTCCGAGCCGACGCTCGGGTTTACCCACTTTCAGCCAGCCCAGCTTACCACTGTGGGGAAACGGTGCTGCCTCTGGATCAGCGATTTGGTGCTGGACTTACACGAACTGGAACATCGGATAGCCACCTTGACATTCCGTGGAGTGAAAGGCACCACGGGCACTCAGGCGAGCTTTCTGGCACTGTTTCAGGGCGACCACGGCAAGGTGCGTCAACTCGATGAACTGGTGACACAAAAAGCGGGCTTTGAAAAGAAAACGATCATTTCCGGCCAGACTTATACTCGAAAATTCGATTCGATGGTTCTCGATTCGCTGTCTGGAATTGGCCAAAGCCTGCATAAGTGGGGCAATGACCTGCGATTACTGGCCCACAAACAGGAAATTGATGAGCCGTTTGAGCAGGACCAGATTGGCTCTTCGGCAATGGCTTACAAGCGGAACCCAATGCGGGCCGAGAGAATTTGCAGCCTGAGCAGGGTGTTGATGGGCTTTCCCGCGATGGCTGCCAATACCACAGCAACGCAGTGGTTTGAACGCACCCTGGATGACAGTGCGGCACGCCGGGTTTATCTACCCCAGGCTTTTCTGGCTGCAGATGCCTGTCTGCAGATTGCCTTGAACATTTCATCCGGCCTGGTGGTCAACAAAGAGATCATCCACCGCAACCTCATGGAATATCTGCCATACATGATGACCGAAAACGTGATGATGGCAGCAGTAGCAAAGGGAGAGGACCGGCAGGAAATCCATGAAATTATCCGCCAATTCAGCCACCAGGTAACCGCAGGAATCAAAACGGGCGAAATGACCAGCGCCTTTTTGGTGGAGTTATTAAAGAAAGATAAGCATTTTCAGGGGATCAATATTGATGCGGAGATGCAGCCCAGCCGATTTGTGGGGCGTTCTGCGGAACAGGTTGAAGAATTTTTGTTACAGGAAGTCGCCCCCATTCGTCTCCGCTACCACGATCTGCTGGATCAAAAGGGAATTCTGAAGGTTTAGAGGCACGTTTACTTACGATGAAACCGGAAACCGCGATAATGGCGGTTATGCTATGGGTTCGCCAATCAGATCACTACCGATGGTACCTGGACTTACAGCTACGATGATTCCGGCAATCGCACAAAAAAATCGCTGGGAAGCAGTGCTGAAACCTGGACCTACGAATATGGCCACAATAACCATCTTGTTCGGGTAGAGCAGCGGTCTACCGATGGTACCCTGTTGGTACGTATCGATTACACGTACGATGTCTTCGGCAATCGGTTGAGCATGGCTTGGCTGATACTGTTACACTTCTTGAAGGTTATGGCGTTAAAATTAAGGATGTCAATCATAATATTGGTATACCACTTAGAGAAGTAGACATCGAACTTGAAAATGGAATCATTATTCAAGTAAAAAACCTAGGCGGTGCAAAGAAAATGACGAGGCAGCTAGAAGATACACAGAAGGCAACTGGCAGAACTGTGATTGGCTACATAGTTGAAACTCACGAAAATTCTACTGATATTATCAACAACATAGACAAGGGAAATCAAGTTGCAACAAATAGCATAGATGATTTAATTGATTTGGTTAAATAAAGGTGATACATCCATGGGCGCTCCGATAGTAACGGTTTTTTTGCCTGATAAATGTGAATATAATTCTCTATTGGATTACATTGTGCATCAATTATCTTTGCACGTATGAATTGCCTCCGGGCTTTCCATTTTCTTTTTTGCGCTCAAACTCTAGGCCGCGACTATTTTCTCGTTCAATTTGACAATGACTCATTAGAGATTATAGAAGAGATGTTATTATGGGATAAACCTACTGATTCTTATAAGAAACTTCTTGCAGATTGCAAGCCCAGCATAAATATACACTATAGAAATATTGACTTTGCAAAGCAATGTTTGCTTGTAGTTGCCAAATTTTTAGACAAATTATCTTGCATTAGTATTTTTGAGAATGGCTTAGGATGTTTATTGCTTCTCTCTGATGTGTCAGAATCATTGGCATCCGATTCTACTTGGACATGGGAACGACAGACTTTTAGTGACATTCCAGGAGTTGCCGATTCAGAATGGCTTGAATAGTCTTATGCAAAAAAAAACTAATTCTTAGCAATGGCACTATGCTTCATGCATTCTTAAACACGTATTTCGATACACGATTTTAGTAAGCATATGATTCAATATTTAAATTTCTAATTTTTCTAATATTGGCTTTATGAGTGCCATGATTATTATACGTAATAACAGGTCTGATCAACCTTTTGCATATCTGTTGCTGGCCGAAGGATGCATCCGTGGTGAACGAGAATAGGCCATTGAATTGTTTTGAGAAATGCCCATTCAATTGGCAACTTCTTGCATCGATTTCAATCTGCGCGATAGTTGGTGATCAGAATGACCGTTCTATCGTAAGTAGGAGCAAAGAAATTGAACCCAGAAACAGACATCACACGAAAGATGCAGTTGCTGCACTGGCGGACCCACACCATGCTCGCCGAAATGACTGGCGAACTGCATCATTATTACGTGGCGGTGCGGTATCTGCCGGAATCGGCAGAGAGCAAAGCGCCTTGGGTTGTGCCCTGGCTCGTGCAGGTCATCTGCATGCTGCCCGTGAATATTTGCAGATGGCTGTTGCAGAAATGCCCTGTGATCAGCAAGTGGCCTGGGCATATTATCAGGTGTTGCACGATATTGGAATGCGGATCGAAGCCCGCTGTTTTGCCGAAGAACGGAAAGTGTTGCAAGCAGCCCACCCCGAGCAATTGCCTGTGGAATCCTGGTTCGCTGATGTAGAACGAACTGGTGCGGAATTAACCAGTATTCTGATCCCCTGCCATAATCAGTGGCACTACACTGAAGCCTGTCTGCAAATTTCTTCATAGCCCGAAGCGTGAGCAAGGGTTTTGAGCGAGAAGAACTCTTGCTCACGCTTCGGACTATAAAGATACGAAAACATGAAAGTAAACCCGCGGCATACGCCGTCAGTTCACTTATGATTCGGAACGATAGAAATTCCCTTGTTGGTGCTGCGGGCTAGGGAAGTAAAACAACCTGCGGCTACTAACAAGCTGAACTGGATTCCCGCCTGCGCGGGAAAGACGTTTGTTGTCACAACCGTCTCAAGTTTTACCGCGGCTATCACCGTCGGCTCACAAAATTGCATAGATGGTACTGCACATTGTGGGCATGGTGGGTCCGATGAGCAACGAAACCGCACCCTCACAGCAATTGGCAACTGGCTACCAGCAACTGGAAGAACTGCCGTTTTTTTGCGATGCAGATACAGAAGCAGCACAGCCAGCAGGCACTAAACGTGAAACGGTGAAAAGGTTTTTGCCTGGCGGTGAGGCGTGATGTGGTGCAGCAGATCGGTGCTATGGATGAACAGTTTGGCACCGGTTTTTTTGAGGATGATGATTGGAGTGTGCGGGCGTTGCAAGCTGGTTTTCAATTGCTGGTGGCCAAAGATGTGTATATTCACCATTTTGGCAACCGCACGTTCCAGTGCTTGGGGCTGGACACACCAGCATTGCTGGCAGCCAATTTTCAGCGTTTTCACCAGAAATGGGGCAGTGCGTATTCGGCTGGATACCGTACAGGTGGGCAATCAGATGCTCAGGGCAATGCAGGTCCTGACATGCAGCCCGCTGAAAGACATGGGCGAGACGCCCTTGTTACGAAAATCCCTGCTTCAGAAACCGCACTTGCAAAAGTTTCGCTGTGCATGATTGTGCGGGATGAGGAACACCACGTACTTGCCCTAATAATTTAACAACAGTTCTAATTTGTGTTTTCTTTTCCACGTATCCGTTCGAGAAATCCCTGCAAATCTTTCGGTAAATCCATTTTCCAGCCGATTTGTTCCCCGCTTTCGGGGTGCTGAAAGCCCAGTTCAAGTGCGTGCAGGGCTAACCGTGGGGCATTGCTGGGATCAGCAAGTTCGCGACCATCGACGGTGCGATTGTATACTTTCTCCCCACAGACCGGGTGGCCAGATTCCGAAAGGTGAATCCGAATTTGGTGCGTGCGGCCTGTTTCCAGTTTACATTGTAATACCGTATGTTGGGGCAGTTTCTCAAGCACCGTCACGTGGGTGATTGCCTGTTTGCCGACACCTTCCAGTCCGCTGCCACGTCGACCATCACCGCGATCACGCACCAGCCAACTGCTGATCGTTTGTGGCAAAAACCGTCCATTAACCACTGTCCAGTAAAGCCGTTTGACGGTGTGGCGGTGAAATTGTTTCCCAAGGAGGCGTTCTGCCAGCACAGATCGTGCGAAAACAACGAGCCCACTGGTATCTTTGTCTAAACGCTGCACAATCCGCAGTGGGGGAAGCGATTTGGCATCCCGGCCCAGTTCCTCGGCAATTGCCCACTGCGTAATATCCTGCAACGTGGGGGCCAGTTTCCGACGCTCTTCCCCCCATTGAAGTTCGGCTGGGTGACGCACCGTGTTGATGCCACTGGCCTTTTCAATCACGACTAGATGGTCGTCCAGATGTCTGATTGTCAGGTTTTTGGGGCTTTCCCCACGAATGGTGGGGGCAGGGCGTGCCAACATTTCAACTGTTTCCCCTGTTTTCACTCGCCTGGCGTGGTCCATGCAGACACTGCCAGAGATTTTGACATGGCGTTGCTCAATCAGTTTTCGCACTTGCGACCAGGAATTGGTTGGCAAATAGTGCCGCACCCACCAGGCCAACGTGCGGCCTGTGTTTTCAGAAGTAATGGTAAAGGGTTCGATAAGGAATTCAGACATTCTTGGAACAACAGTTAATAATATTGCAAAATGATTATATAACCATTTTGGCATCTTATGGTTTTTGATACCACTTCAGTGCGTTTTCGCGGAAGAACAGTGCCTGACATCGCTCGCACTGTCCCTGCATGAATTGATCTACGATATTGTGAACTGTTTTGTAACTGGCAAAGCGTAAACAGACCGGCCAGTTGCTGCCGAACATGATGCGATTTTCACCAAAACGGTCCACCACGTGGGAGATTACGCCGTGGTAATACTTCATCTCCGTTGGTGCTGTGCCATCAGATTTTCCACTGCCTTCCACTAACGCGGAAATTTTACAGGCGACATTGGGCAGATCGGTCAAACCATCAATTGCTTTCACCCAGTCTGCCGGTGGGGATTTGCCATCGATCCGTACATTGCCCACGTGGTTGACGATGATTCTTAATTTTGGGAATATCGTGCCCAGTTCTTTTGCCATGTGCAGGCAATCCAGCCCACCATTCAGATCCAGGCTGATCTGGTGGTCAATCAGCAACAGCAGGTGCTGCTTCGCCAATCTGGTTTCCCACACCCGTTTAATTTCGCCAGCGTTCTGGCGAATGCCCACAAACTTTGGCTGGTTCTTCAATTTCTGCAGCGGTGCGGTAAATTGCTCCCCACCCACGGGTAATCTTCCAACGATTGACAAAATATTAGAGTTTTTTTCAGCCAGTTTCAGCAACCAGAAATTATCATCGATCCGTGGTGAAGCTTCCACCACCACCGTTTGTGCTACCTGATGTGGTGCGGCTACTTTGGTAAAATCTGCTGGCAGATAGGGCTTGTACAGCAATTGATCTTTTGGGTTGGGCCAATCAACACCTTCAGAACGAGTGGGATCGTAGAAGTGTGTGTGCACATCAATTTTCTGTAACTCATTACCGGGCAAGCAATTACTGCTTGCTGCCGTGGCAGCCAGTGTGGCCAGAAAGTGACGTCGATTGACCTGAATCATGAAGAAAAACTCACTTTTTAGCAGAAACCTGGTAACACCAGATGGTATCTTTTTCTCGAAGATACATTTTCCCACCAATTACCACGGGGTGGGCCCAGCAATTGCCATCACCATTTGGTAATTTAAACGAACTGATCAATTGGTATTTTGCAGGATTTGCTGAAACCAGACCCACATAACCATTCTGCCAGCGGACAAAGAGCAAGCCATCAGCGTAAGTCATGGATGCAGAACCGCTTGCGCGGATGTCATCTTTTCTGGTCCAGCGGATGGTGCCTGTTTTCACATCTGCACACCAGATCCGACCACTGTCGTCGCTGTCGCCATAGATGAAATTGCCCACCAGAATCACCCCACCGTGCTTGTTCTTCAATTTGTTCGACCAATACACTTCGGTGGCGTTCATCATGCCTCGGTTGTTGCGAATGGTCAGGAGGGCACCACCACGGTCGTAACCTGCGACTGCAAAGACCTGTTCTTTCATTGGAATCGGTGTGGGAATGTTGGCGGTATTGTCTGCAAAGCGATCACCGCGTGCACCATAGTTCCACAGTAGTTTGCCGGAAGTGGCATGAAAACTGACCACGCCCTTCGAAGTCAGTGTCATGTACTGCTTCACCCCACCCAGTGTGCAGGGAACAATCGACGAATAACCGGCGGCATCATCGCTGGGGGCAACACCTTTCCATTTCACTTCGCCGGACTTTTTATCAAGTGCAACCATCGTTGCTTCGGGACCACCGGGAGTGCAAAGGACCAGATTACCATCAACCAATGGCGATTCTGCAAATTGCCAGGCCCCGTGCCTGCCGCCAAAATCATTCGTGAAGCTTTTACGCCAGACTTCTTTGCCATCAGCAAGTTGCACGCACACCAGGTCGCCATATTGGCCAATCCCGTAAACGTAATCACCGTCAATGGATGGGGTGCAACGTGGGCCTGGGTAGCCACCACCACCGCCAGCACGGCCTACTTTAGTCGACCAGAGGGAAGAACCGTCCGATCGCTTAACGGCAAAAAGCTGGCAGGAACCGTCTGCATCACCCATGGTAACAACGGTATCGCCTTTCATGGCCACGCTGGAAAAACCCTCGCCCACACCAGTGGCTTTCCAGACCAGCTTGGGGCCATCTTCCGGCCAGGCTTTCAGAAGTCCTTTATCTGGCGAAATATTTAATCGCCCCGGCCCACGAAATTGCAACCAGTCGGTGGTTGTCGTCTGGCCACAGACCAGGCTCGCAGAAAACCCGCACAATAGTACTGTCAGGGATAGTTTGTTCATCTTCACTGCCTCATTTTCAACATCGTACCACAGGAATGGAATGGCGGCTGCAACAAATTTCTTTCTCCATAAAATAGAAGAAAACTAGGATCTGGAACAATGAAGTATACCTTTTCAGGGGCGAGAATCTTAATCGCTGATGATAACAGTCAGGGCTGTGAACTCCTGGAGGCCTATCTGGCCGATACCGAATGTGACTACCGAATCGCCACCAACGGCGAAGAGGTGTTGCACGTGGTGGCCGATTGGCAGCCCCACATTATCCTGCTGGATGTGATGATGCCCAAGCTCAGCGGGTTTGAAGTCTGCAAGGCCATCCGCAGTAACCCCACCACGGCAAAAATTGGCATTATCATGGTCACGGCACTCGACCAGCAATCCGACATCGATCGTGCGGTGGATGTGGGCACCGATGATTTTCTGACCAAACCGATTGATCGGCTGGATTTGCTGATCCGTATCCAGGCGATGCTTTCCTCTCTTGGTCAGCAAAACGATATGGAACGCTCTTTGCAATATATTGCAGCTGTTGATGCAGGTGGGCATTGAGCACACCACAAGTGATATTGAAAACACGCAAAGCACTCCCATTTTTTGCCCGCCACCCGTGGGTATTTAATGGGGCAATTGCCAAAATCGATCCCACCTTGAACGATGGCGACACAGTGGACCTGATCAGTGCTGAATCGGTCTGGATAGCGCGTGGATTATATAACTCCCGAAGTAAAATAACGGTTCGGTTATATACATGGGATCAACAGGAGTTTCTGGACCGCACCTGGCTGCGGAATCGGATTCAGCAGGCGATTGCTGTACGCACGCAACTTGGGGTCAGGCACCCTTCACGTGGATGTCGCTTGATTTTCAGCGAAGCGGATCAATTATCTGGCCTCGTGGTCGATGAATATGCCAATTATTGCTGCGTTCAGGTGACTTCGCTGGCATTGGCGATGCGGTTGGAAGAAATCTGCGACATTCTGGAAGAAATCCTGCAACCCAAAGGGATTTTTGTCCGCACGGAGCAGGGGATTCGGAAGCTAGAAGGGCTGGAACTGAACGACCACCTGCACCGTGGGGAATTACCACCGGAAGGATTTGGTATATCTGAAAACGGCATTTTTTTTGAAGTAAATCTGGCAGAAGGACAGAAAACCGGTTTTTATCACGATCAGCGGGATAATCGTCTCCGCAGTCGGCAGTTTGCCGTTGGGAAAAAAGTGCTGGATGCCTGCTGCTATACAGGTGGCTTCGGTCTGAATTGTCTCAAGGCTGGTGCCAGCCAAGTTGACTTTCTGGATACTTCCCAACTCGCTTTGGATATCGCTGCCAGAAATGCGCAGCACAATTCGCTGCCGAACGCTAGTTTCTGGAAAGGTGATGTGCTGAAAATTCTCCCACAGTGGGTGGCAGAAGGCAGAAAATACGACCTGATTGTGCTTGATCCGCCCAAATTTGCCCGCGATCAGGCGACTTTTCGCGAAGCATTAAAGGGTTATCATAAATTGCATCAGGCCGCACTGCAGTTGTTGGTGGAAAATGGCACATTGATCACTTGCAGTTGCTCCGGGTTGCTCGACATGGAGCAATTTCTGCGAATTATTCAGGAAGCTGCTTCCCAGCAACGGCGGCACGTGCAAATTATCGAAAAACGTGGGGCAGCTCTGGACCACCCAATTGCACTTAGTTGCCCGGAAACAGAATATCTCAAATGTGTGATCTGCAGAGTGGGTTAAACCATGCGAATCCGTGGCCAGCATTATCGAACTGGTGATTTGATTGATCTGGAACTCCTCCAGCAACAGGTGACTGCCGTTTCGGCAGCACAGTACGATATCGATGTCGACCACCACCACGATTGGCTGATGCCAGGCATGTTTGACCCCCAGATCAACGGGGCAGTGGGGATCAGCTTTAACAGCCCAGAGCTTTCTGAAGCGGGCATCATGAAGGTGGTTGGGCATTGTCGAAGGCATGGCATTACGCAGTTTTTTGCAACTTTGGTCACTTGTGCCCACGAAGTAATGGTGCGGAATCTGCAACTGATCGCTGCCATTCGGGCTGATATCCCTGCAGTTCAGCAGGTGATTGCCGGAGTGCATCTGGAAGGTCCCTGGCTCTCGCCAGTAGATGGCCCACGTGGGGCCCACCCGAAGGAGCATATTCGACCTGTGAATGAACAGGAACTGCGGCGTTGGCTGGAGGCTGCACCTGGTCTGGTTCGCCTGGTGACGCTGGCACCGGAAGTGGCTGGTGCCGTCGAGATGATTCCCACATTAACTGCGAATAATATTGTGGTTGCGATTGGTCACACGGCCGCAACTCCTGCTCAGATAAGAAGTTCCGTCGATGCGGGTGCCACGATGAGCACCCACCTTGGGAATGGATGTTCGGCAATGCTGCCCCGCCACGATAATTTTCTGTGGGAGCAATTGGCGTGCGATCATCTCTATGGTAGTGTGATCGCTGATGGTTTTCACTTGCCCGATGCGGTGCTGCAGTGCATGATCCGCTGTAAAGGGTGGGAGAGGCTGCTGCTGACCTGCGATGCCAGCAGTCTGGCGGGATTACCACCTGGGCCTTACCACGAATGGGGAGTGGATCTGGAAATACTGCCCACCGGGAAAATTGTGTTGCAAGGCACTCCGTATCTGGCGGGCAGTGGGGTATTTCTGGACACCTGTGTCCGACACTTAGTGGATAGGCTGCGCTGCCCATTGGGAAAAGTGCTCCACGCGGTCACCGATCACCCACGCCAGTTTTTTGGATTGGCTGCAGAAGGCACAGATAACGGCTTTGTGCATGGGGTGATCGGCGTCGACTGCGACCCCACCAGCCAACTGCAATTTGATCTGAATTATCTGTTAGCGCCCACGTAAGATGGTGCAATCATTTGGGCGATTTTCGGCTGTATTCTGTTGCGAAGAAGTCTTCGGATGGGTATTCTAATAAAAATGTTGTTTTACTTTCGACACTACGATGAACATTGAGCAAACGATTTCCGATCTTTCGACACTCTCTGTAAGTGATCGATTGCGGATTGTGCAGGAGCTTTGGGATTCAATTCCTGCGACTACCGAGATTTCAGTTTCTACAAGTCAACATGAGGAGTTGTCTCGTCGCATCGCTGCGCATAACGCCAATCCTGAATCCGCTATCTCACATGAAGAACTTCAGAGTCGATTCGAAAGAAAGAACTAATGGCTACTGTTCGTTTTCGCCCGGAAGGTGACCTTGCTGCTATTCAAAAATGTGACTGGAGATGTAATTACTAGGTGTTTCCTTTAGCGACCTTATTCGGTGTAAATGAAAAATACAATTATTGAAAGAGTTCGCGCTTTCTTTCTGCAATCTATGCCAGAAGAAAAGGTAACTGCCTCTTTCAATGCGGATCAACTGCAAGTGATGTTGCCTGATGGAAGCATTTGCATTATGATTCGAACCAAAATCCAGATGATCGGTATTCTAACCACTTCAAGTGGTCCTTTCTTAGAGGATGTCTACTGGGCAATATCGGACCACGAATCTACGATCTTCGTGCCACAAAAATCAGCTGACTTTTCAAGTCTGCTCAGTGATTTTCAGACGATGCCCAACTTTAATAATGATGCATTTATAGACGCAATGTGTTGTACAGAAGATAGATTATTTGTATGCTGGGAACGAGAATAGGATCACCAGAAGTAATTTTGCTTTCAGCCGAAATACACCATTCATAAATCGCTTTTCCCACGGTACATCCATTTATTTGATGGTACCTTCTACCTGGGGTATTTTTGACGTGAACTGGATAAATTGGCTTCTTGAGAATGGCACTACCTCCGATGAGCAAATTGCAGAAGCCTTACAACTTTCGAAAATTCGCTCCATGTCTCTTGCCGACACATTAGTTGCGCAAGGGTACGTGGATCTCTGGGATATCACACAGGCCTTTGCAGTTCAACAGGGTGTTCAGCCCATAAACTTTTATTATGCCACCATTCCATCGGATGTGATTCGGGCGATACCTGATCTATTAGTCAGGGATTTATTGGTCCTTCCTGTAGCATTGAGCAATAATATACTTTGGTACGCAACACCACATGTCATTGATCAAGACCATCAGTTGAGGTTATGCAGGATTTTGAACCGAGATGCTCGCCCGTTGTGGGCCAGTAGTGATTGGGTTTATCGCGCAGAGCAGGAATACTACATCTACTACCATATTACAAAAGCTCAGACAGCGTGGTGTTTCAGAAAATACAACGATGACCAATGGCTACTTTTACCTGGTAACCGCTATTGGGATTACTGTATTGCTAAACGCAGTAGCGAGAAGAATGGAAATGAAAATGACGTATCTAAGATTGAGGACCTAATGTGATGATGGTAGGTAGTAGTGTGTATTCTAAACTGTAATTGCTTTGCTGGTCGTTTCCGCGACATTCCACATCTTGGACCAAAATAAGGTAGCCCCTATGGGTGCTGAAGAAGTCTGGAAAAGTGTTTTTAAGCGATGTAATGTCACCAATTGTTGGCTGGCTTTGCTTTGAAGGCAATCGTTTTCGGCATAATCAGTATCTGCTTTGGTGCTTTAAGCAACCAGCCGATGACTTCTTCGTCATGGATGGCCAGAATCCTGCGTCGATGCGACTTGATTCCTACAAATCTGTTACTAATCGTTGTTACGCTAGGGCGTGTTGACGAATCGGAGTTTCTTTCTAAACCCTTTTATTACAGGCACTTAACGTCAAGGCAGGCGCATCATGAGAGCAATGCTTACACCCAAAATTTGGGCAATTTTTAGGCCATTGGTCGAACGAGCCAAGAGATCCGCTGCTGGTGCAAAGCCAAAACTTACTGATCTTATGTTCTTTGAGGCACTGTTATTTCTTATCAGAACTGGGCTTCCTTGGAGAGATTTACCTTCAAGATTTGGCGACTGGAATGCAGTTTATCAGCGGTTCAAACGTTGGCGTGAAAACAATGTTTTTCAGCGACTTTTTGAGGACATGCCGAAAGATACACCACTGGAAAACATCAAACGAATATTCATCGATAGCTCAGTAGTTCGAGCACATCAACATGCTGCTGGCACGGCAAAAAACTGGTGATGACGATGATCAGGATCTTGGGAGAAGTAGAGGGGATTGAGTACGAAGATTCACGTTGCATGTCTTGACGAAAACACGTTAATCGCAGTGGAAGTAACTCCTGGACAATCTGGAGATGCACCTGAATTCGACAATCTGTTTGATGAAAGCATCATACAAGTTCCTGATATTGAGGAAGTTGTTGCAGATAAAGCTTATGATAGCGATAGTATCCGATCAAAAGTGATCGAAGAAGGGGATATTCCAGTACATATCCCAAACAAATCAAATGCGAAGGAAGAATGGCCAATCGACGAAGAAGCTTACAAAAGCCGGAACAAAATAGAAAGATTCTTTAATAAATTGAAGCAATTTCGAAGAATTGCAACTCGATACGACAAACTGTCAGACTGCTTTCTGAGCTTCATTCATCTGGCTGCTACGTTCATCAAATGCCGTTCATTCGTCAACAGAACCTAGTGTATTGTGTTCGCGAGCAACTTCGAGGCCCCTTTGCTATAAGCAAGTTGCAATGGTGTAGGTTAGTTGAGACGGTCATACAGGCTTGGGCTATCAGAAAAATACATTCTGAGGCCTTATTCGGCCTATACCCCATTGGCCAAAAATGTCCAATGAGCTTGGTTCGACTAATTGAAACCCGCTCCAAATGCAATTCCTTGAAAGGATCTCTGTGCATTTTTCACTTGAGTTTTGCCCCCCAGGGTAACAACCTGGCCAAAGAAAATTGTTTGATTCATACTCAACAATAATGCCTTGAATTCGACATTATTGTAGGTGAATTTTTCCACAGCAACAACTCTGTTTCGAATGCCTGCTCACAGCAGAAATCTTTTGTCCTGGGAAGAATATGTTGTTTGTCCTGGGAAGAAAGTTGTAAGGATTTCTTCCCAGGAAGGTATCCTTAAATGAGTGAAACTGTTTTTGTTTTAACAAAGGAGTGTCATTGCAATGCCTCGAGATACTCTTGAAACAATCATTCTGATTGTTGTAATTCTGTGGCTGTAAGGCTGGTTGGTTGTGCCGATTGGTGGCAATCTGACCCATCTGTTACTGGTAATTATTCTCGTAGTGATCTTATTTCGATTGCTGCAAAGGCAACGTCCTTTGCCGTAGAGAATCCAGTAGTTTTTTGTTTTAATTAACAGGAGATCTATTATGAAAATGCTTGTAGTACTTGTGTTGGTAGCTGGTATTGGTGTTGTATTTTATGGTTATTCCCAGGATTGGTTTACTGCCAAAGTTAAGAACGATGGCAATCAAACCACTATTACCGGGGGAATAGACAAAGAAAAGTTTCAGAAGGATACAGACGCCTATCTGGAAACTGTTCAGGAGAAATTGGCTGATCTCCAGGCGAACCTGGATAGTCTGAAGTCTAAAGCCAAGGATGCTAAAGGTGACACGAAAGAAGCATTAGACAAAGAAATCGCCGCCTTGTCTGAACGCAAAGAAAAACTTGGAGACAAGTTATCTGAGATGAAAGATGCCACAGCTGAGAAGTGGGAAGAGTTGAAGTCCGGTTTCGAGCTGGCATTTTCCGATCTCAAGAAAGGATTCCAGGATGCGGTATCTCGCTTCAAATAGGCGAAGCTGTCTGATGGGAACCATTTTTCTGAAACTTGGTTCAATGATATCGAAAAGTATCTGGACCCGTCATAGTTAATGCATCCTGCTGCTGAACTGAAAACATTTCCGAGAAACCCCGACAAAGGATTGGGATTTTTCTAAATTTATCTCAATTGAGTCAGCGGATGCAAACTATGAAAAAAATCTTTGTTTCAGCTATCAACAGCGACTTTCACAAACCGCCTGTCAATCCTGAAAACGTAGGGTGGTTTGTAGGTGGTCTGTACCAAGCTTTGCACCAGGGAAAAACTGGGTGATTTCGTTGTAATACTGTTTTGGAAATGGCATTGCGGCTGAAAAGTGGGTCAACCACAATTGCTCCACACCCGCAGCTTTGCCCAGCAAGCCCGCTTCGGCAAAGGTCATATGCTTATTTTCCTTTGCTTTGGGCAGATCGGCGGGGTCACCATATGTACCTTCACAAATTAGCAAATTGGAACCTTCCACGAACTCCACCAGATTCTGCGTGGGGCGGCTGTCTGTTATATAACCTAGTCGTAATCCAGGACGATCCTCCCCCATCACCTGGTGGGGGTAATAGGTGGTGCCGTTATGTTCCACTGTTTCACCACGTTGAAGATCTTTCCAGCGTTTGATCGGAATATCTAATGCTTTTGCTGCTTCTGGCAAGAACTCTGCCGCCCGAAACAGGTCGAAGCGATAACTCAGGCAGAATATTTCGTGATCTGCAGGAGTGGCAGAGATACTGAAATCTTTGAACTGGTAAAAATCTTCCAGTTGGGCATCCATTTCGACCAATTCAATAGGAAATGGCAAACGCGGTGCGATGACACGTAACGAGTCAACGACCCTTTTCAGCCCTTTAGGTCCCGCAATAATCAGCGGTTCATTTGCTTCTCTACCACTGTTGCCAATGGTCAGCAGTAATCCCGGTAAACCAGAAATATGGTCGGCATGAAAATGTGTGATGAGGATGACACCAATATTCCGCAATCCCCAGCCCAATTCCCGCAAACTGACCTGTGTGCCTTCCCCACAATCGATGAGAATTAACTCACCCTGATAGCGAATCAGGGCGCTGGCGAGATAACGTTGTGGTAAAGGGAGTGTGCCTCCGGTGCCCACCAGGGCCACATCAAGCATTCCATATTCCTCGTGAAACCGATCAGTTTATGGATTTCAATTCATTCGACATGGTTCGGTGGGGGATAACCATTTGCTTATTTTTGTGCAGTAGCAGGCGATTTCAGTCCCGCACCATTGACAGCCACGACAGAGTAGTTGCTGGAAGCATCTGTGATCGGAAATTGCATTCTTTGAAAATCCGGCATTGGCGTATCGTGGTAGGAAATCGATTGAAACACTTTTGCCGCAACTCCTTTGGCTTTCAGATTTTTGAGTTCGCTGACTACTTTTCCGTTTTGCAGAATTTCAAAGTGGGAAACTCCACTTTCCAGGTCAGCGTGGGCATCCCAGATCAAGAATGTTTTACCATTTTGCGTTACCACCTGCACATCAAACGGAGCTGCCGGTGGGGTATTATCTTTCACCCACCCGGCGGAGACGTATTCCTGCCACAATTTTCGGAAGTCCTTACTGGGAAACCAGATTGGGTGGGTCAGTTCATCATCAACTTCCTGAAATGTAGATGAGAACTCTTTAATTTTTACTTTCTCAACCAGCCTTCCTTCCTTTGGGATTGCCGCCAAGGATGGATCACCCGCTTTTTTAGAGAGTCGCAGGCCCAGGCATGTATCAAAAAATGGAATTGCCAGAAACCGACTTCCCCCACATTCGTGGGCTGTGACTGGATCGGGGCAGAAGCAGATTGGGGCATTTTCGGCACGGTAGGCGTTCATCATGGCTACCGCACCGGTCCAGGCACCGTTAAATTGTTTGTGGCCACGTTCTTTGAAACCAGGATTCAATGCCACGGGGACTTCAAATACTTCTTTGGTCAGTTTTACTTCAGGAATTTCGCCTTTAGTCCAGGCGGGGAGTGCGGTGCCAGAACGGCACCAGATTGCGACAATTCGCGTGGGATACAGTGTTTGCATAATGCTGGCCCAGAACCCGCCACCGGAATGACCCCACAGGCACCACGGAATCGTTGTAAGTTCGGGTCGTTTCGACTGTTGCGAAAAATCGTCCAGACATTTCAGGAACGTTTTTGCAGACCCGTTGCGAGGATCACACCACAAACGACAGTTTTGTTTTTCACCCTGGCCGTACGACGGTCCCAGCAGGGCACAGTTCCATTTGCGTGCCAAAGCCTGCCAGTGCAAATCATCTGCTGCCGTGCGGCCACCCTGACAAGCCCCCACCCCACAGCCGTGCTGGTGCACAATTACTGCACGCAGCGGTTCTTTGGTGTCTGGCACCCACAGGCGGTAGGTAACGGGCATTTGTAACCCCAGCGTATCGGTGGGGTATTCCACCTTATAAATGGTGCCATCTGCCTGAATAGGCCCAGTGCAGCACCACAGCATTATTGCTACAAGCACATTTTTTTTCATTTTTCCTTCATACTCCTGATGAAAATGAGCGATTTTTCACGTTTTCCGATCAAAAAGATAACCGGTTGGTGATATTGACCTCATTTCACCAGAAGGCGGTGCCACTGGCAAACAAAATCTGTTCAATTGGCCCACCGAAAATCTTTTCCTGAAATCCGGTATCAAATGCGTATAATAACTAGATTAGCAATGGAAGACTGCGTCAGGGAGCAGGGGATGGCGGAACAGAAAACCATTTTGATTGTGGATGATGACCGAGAGTTGAGCGATGGATTACGCACGTTACTGGAAAAGCATGGTTTTCGAGTCAGTCAGGCGTCTGATGGCAAGCAGGCCAAAACGCTGATTTCCAACAATCGTCCTGACCTTGTAATTCTGGATATGATGATGCCCGGGATGGGTGGTTATCCGGTGCTGGAGCATTTTCGCGATAAACCAGACGCCCCACCGATGATTATGATTACAGCCAACGAAGGGAGCCGCCACAAAGCTTATGCGGAATACCTGGGGGTAATCGATTACATTCGTAAACCCTTTGCGATGGAACGGTTGATGGAAGCAGTAAATAAAGCGTTCGCAACTCCTGATGAATCAGCAGCTTAGGAAGTTTGTTCTTTCAAATCGAGTTCAATTTATTTGAAAGATGGTGGGTAGTTCCAGAGTTTCTTCTGGAAGTAGTTTACATGTTTGTTGTTTTTGGATCGCTTCCAGCAGGTGCTGCTCAACGCACGATTCACAACTCAGAAAATAAGTTTTCATTTCAGCAGTATTACCATCGCTCCACCGTGCTGCCACTTTGTGGGTAGCAGTTCGCCCACAGTTTTTGGTCTGGCAATAAATTTTGTAAGCAAATGGCTTAGACATCGGTCATTCCGCTGGAAAATGGTACCGGCTGATCTTCAATTTCTGCAAGAGCATTTGCTGCTGCCCGAATCTCAGCCGATTTTTTTGAATTCCCCCACGCGGGGGAGAAGGTGCGGGATTCGTACTGCACCGCAATCAAAAATTGCTTCAGATGATCTGGTCCGATCTCCTTGATTATTAAGTACTTAGGAGTTTTGCCATTCTTGCGCTGGGTGTATTGCTGCAGTTGGGATTTCGCATTTTCAATTTGCAGTACAGGATCAATTGCTTCCATTCGGTGCTTCAACACCGGCAAAAGAAATCGTGTTACCTCTTCCAACCCACCGTCCAGATAAATTGCCCCCAGAATCGCTTCAAACGTGCCCGCAAGAATACTTTCAGGCAATTCTTCCGCATTGCCGAGCCCTTTGCTGATCTTCAGATAAGTGGCGAGACCCAGTTCCAGCAACATTTCTTTACAGGAAGCGCGACTAACCAGAAACGATTTCAGTTTGGTCAGGGTACCTTCATCTGCTTCTTCCTGAAATCGAAACAGAAATTCGACGCACACCAGGCCCAGGACGGCATCCCCTAGCAATTCCAGACGTTCGTAGGAATCCAGGCGGGTGCATGCAGAACTACGGTGGGTGAGGGCAGTCGACAGTAATTTTGCGTCCCGAAATCGATATCCCAGGATTGCTTCGCAACCTTCGATATCGGTAGTGTTCACACTTTCGCTTACAGGCAACATCCTGGTTTTGCTCGCATGACCATTAATTAAGTAGTTTGGTGATCAACTTAGTAGGCTTTGCCAGATTCTCCAGCATATGGTGCCACAAAAAGTTGCTAAATCCCAGCTTTGGAAAATCTTAAAGTAATCTTAACAGAAATTTTCAACGGATTCCAACATTAATTGCTTGCCCATCTGCACGCATTGTGATTTACTAAAGACCGATTTTTCACTGAACTGATCATTTCAGCAGAAATTTCGTCCCTTCTTGTCAATTACTGTGAGTTTGGGTGAAATGATTTCCCAAATGGATGCGATTCGTGGTTGGAAAAGTGCTGTCAGCCCAGATTGCCTTACCGAAGTCGTACAAAATTATTTGAACCGGTTTGTCACATCTGGTGCTGTGTTGCTGCTCAATCGCCAATTGCATCAACAATGGACTGGCTGCCTCTTTCTGCGAGAATCGGGTCAATTTCATGCACATCGTGTTACGCTCAGCAGTGAAGATGTTACGGAGTTGTTACATTCATCGCCCACGATCACACGTCCATTAGAAACTTTGGTACGCACGGATCACAGCATCACAACAATTTTTCCCGGCAGATCAAGTCTGGAGATTTGCATCGTGGTGGATCAAGAGCAGTTGCCCCCCACTTCTGAAAGTAATCATTCGATTCAACTGCTTCTGCTGCAATACTTTACGGAAGTCAGTCGGCTTGCACTGCTGAACGAACTGGAAGAAGTCCGTTTGCAGAATGCCCGCGAAATGCAATTGATCGCCGCTCTGCAAAAATCGCTGTTGCCAAATGCATTGCCAGTCATTTCTACGTTGCAACTGGCCGTGGAATATCTGCCTTCCAGCCACGCGGGTGGGGATTATTACCACGTACTGCGACTCCCACGGGGCAGGTGGGGGATATTGGTGGCCGATGTATCCGGCCATGGTGGCCACGCAGCGATGGTGATGGCCATAGTTCATTCACTGATACAGACATATTCCGGCCCCACTTCGCAGCCTGGATTATTGCTGGAGTACATCAACCGGCATCTGGTGCAGATGGAAACCCATTCCAAGGGCATTTTTGTGACTGCAGTTTATGCAGTTTACGATCAGGACCGCGCGGTGCTGCAGATATGTAATGCTGGCCACCCGGCACCCCGAATGCGAAATTCTGTTGGGAATTCAATCACGGAATTGCGTTCACAGAAGCGAATACCACTGGGTATTATGGCGGAGGTGGAATATCAACACACCGATTTTTCGGTGCGGCCCGGAGACGAAGTGCTGTTTTTCACAGATGGTGTAACCGATGCCACGAACGAAAACGAAGAACCTTTTGGTTTAGACCGACTGGACCAGGCGGTTTTGCAGTCGCAAGGGAACGCACGAAACACTATTCAACAAGTGCTTTCCCACCTGGACGATTATTTGGGGACTGCCCACGCAGCCGATGATTGTACCCTGCTGGTGGCAAGTTTCGTGAAATCGAAGAAAAAAGCGGGCGAGATTACTGGCGAATTCAAGATCCCCAAGCTGAATTAGATTGCATATCAACTAATTGCGGATCAGTTAATTTAAAAGTGATTATCTTGCGATTGAGATATTGATACGTCAATTAATTGGTGGCTGGTAAATCATTTTTCAATTTTCCCCACTTTTTCATTTGACAACCATCGAATTGATCTGGTAATCTCACACTTGTCTCTTCTCTGTTCCGGCCCCGTTGTACAAAGGTGGATGCCTGCGGCAACGGGGTTTTTTTACGCACTCAACAATGAAATAGATTTAGACGCTTCGTGTGGGATGAATTATTTTTCGTTAGCTTTCATGATATTCTGAGCTTCTTGAGCACTAGCACCAAAGTTTTGAATCGCTTTCATAAAAGTAGGTTCACCCATCGAAGCAAGGCCTGCTTTCATCGCAGTTTGGCTCAACGTTTTGCCAATTTCATCAAACTTGGGTTTGAATTTTTCTTCGAGATATTTTTCATCGTCCTTTGTGATCTTCAGATCTTTATTTTTTTCTGCTAATGCCTTAATTTGCTGGCCAAGTTGATCCAATTTGGATGCTGCTGCCTTGGCAGAATCCTTGTCTTTCACTGAAGCAAGTGTGTCGTTGAACTGTTGAAGTATTGACAGCATTTCTTCAACAACTTTCTCTGCTTTGGCTCGATTGGAGCAACCGCTTGCTGTCAGCAGTAATACACCAACGAATGTAATTCCGATCAACTTCTGCATAACATTTCCTTTAAAAATAAACAACTGCCAAACACTGGCAAAATACAGTATATCTTTCGAATGTCTGAATGGTAGAATGTTGTTACCTTTCCCCTACTGGAGTAAGCAAATTGGCTTTCAATTGGTACAAGTATTTTCAAACCGTTTTGATTTTTTCGTTGGCAACATTGTCCTTTGCTGAAGAGCGAAATCTGCCACGTCCCAATGTAGTGTTTATTCTGACCGATGATGCTCGGTGGGATACCATTGGTATTTCTGGCGGAAATCCGCACCTGAAGACTCCCAACATTGATCGGTTGGGAAAAGAAGGTGTTTATTTTCCCAATGCATTTTGCACGACTTCGTTGTGTTCCCCTAGCCGTGCATCGATACTCAGCGGATTGTATGCCCACTCTCATGGTGTGGTAAATAACTTCACTGAATATCCAAAAAACCTGCAAAGTTTCCCGCTGATGTTGCAGCAGGCCGGGTATCAGACTGCCTACATTGGCAAGTGGCACATGGGCGAAGAGAACGACGACAAACGCCCCGGTTTCGATCACTTTGTTACCCACCGTGGGCAGGGAAAATATTTCGATACCGAATTTCGAGTCAATGGTGGGGAGCGCAAAGTGGTACCCGGTTACTACACCCACGTGGTGACGGAAATGGCCACAGACTGGCTGCAAAACGCAGCCCAACAAAAGAAACCCTTTCTCTTAATGGTAGGGCACAAGGCACCGCACAGTTTTTACTATCCTGAAAAGAAATACGAACACTCATTTGATCGTGTGAAGATTCCATATCCGGATTCTGCTTTTCAATTGAAAGACAAACCCGATTGGTTCCAGAAACGGCTCGATACCTGGCACGGGATTTACGGCCCACTGTTTTCGTATCGCAAGAAGTTTCCGGACCGTTCCCCGGAAGCTGTCAAAGATTTTGAAGCGATGACGCGGGCATACTGGGGCACCATTCAATCGGTTGATGATAGTGTGGGGGTGCTTTACGAGAAATTGGATAAACTGGGCGTTCTGGATAATACGGTTTTTATCTACACCACTGATAATGGCCTGTTAAATGGTGAGCACGGCATGGTGGATAAACGCACGGCCCACGAACCAAGTATTCGGTTGCCTCTGGTGGTGCGCTATCCCAGGTTAGTTCCGGTAAATCAGCCAAAAGTATTGAAGCAGCAAGTACTTACGCTCGATTTTGCTCCAACAATTCTGGAGTTATGTCAGGCGAAACCACTTCAGAATATCCACGGAATGTCTTGGGTACCATTGCTTCGCGGAGAAAAGGATGCGTTCCGCACCGCCTGGTACTATGAGTACAACTACGAAAAACAGTTTCCCTACACACCTAACGTACGTGCGATTCGTACCGATCGTTATAAGTACATTCGCTATCCCCACGGTGATGGCACAGCCGATAAGCACATGGCGGAATTGTACGATTTGCAGAATGATCCCACTGAATCGAAAAACCTGATTCGAAGTGCCGAACATGCCACGTTGGTAAAGGAATTACACAACCAGTTAAATGAGTTGATACAGAAAGCAGGGGCGAACCCAGATAAAATGCCGATTGATGAGGGGATTCGCAGTGGGCTGCCCGATCCCAAAATCCGTTAGTGAACGCCGGGTAACATCATTTCGATCCCACCTCGATAATTCATTTCAGAGACAATTCAATGGTTCAATACTGATATTGCAATTCTGCTCGGAGTGAAAAATTCGTTTTTATCCTCAAATTCTACCATGAATTCAGCCATTGCCTGAATTCTCTTCTGGCAGTGTTTGTTCAAAATTCCTGCGAGACAATAGTTGGACGATTTGGATTATTTTTAGTTGAGTTTTATCGATCAGATACTAGTTTTCAGCATCGGAATTATGCTCGCACTTGCAATTCCGACAGCACCAAAACTTTGGTGCAAAAAACTTACCAAGAGCGGTTCACACCTTGGATTCGTGTTGTGAACCAGGAAATTATGTCCGTTTGTGGAGTCAAACATGTCTTTCCCAGCCGTGGAAAAATCCTCAAAGTTTCGTTTCAGTATTGTTGCCGTCGCGTTAACCCCCCTGGTGCTTGCAGGTGGGGCACTGGCACTACAGGGGCAACTCGATACCCAGGCATTACTGTTGATTGTGGGTGCTGGCAGTGCCGTGATCACAGGAGCCTTATTGTGGGTACTGAGTGCACCGGTCGCCCGCCTGACGAGTGCCGTGGGCCAGTTTCATGGAGCCCGGCAATTTGAATCGCTGCCACTTGAGCGACGCGATGAACTGGGCTTCATTGCTTACACGATCGATCAGTTATCGCAGCAGCTTGCTGCACGCCAGGAGTTGTCCAATCAGGTGCAACAGTGGGTGCAGGAAACCAGCAAAGATATTCCCAACGCACAGGTTTCTGTCGGTAAGCAGCTCAATACCAATAATTCAGAACCCAGTTTGGATGCGGCACTAAACGAATACAATAAAGCCGTTTTTCACGAATTGAACGTAACCCGCCAACGACTGAACCTGACCGCACGCATTTTGAACTCATTGGCAAGTCCGGCAGTTACTATTGATGAAAATGGCATCATTCGGTTGATGAATACATCATGCGAAGAGATGTTCCAGCTTCCACGAATGTCGTGGCAGAAAAAGTCGATTACCGACCTGTTTTCACCCAATCCTGCAGAGATGTCGCTCGTTGAAGATCCGAACGTAAACGTATGTCGAAACAGCGAAGTGATGGAGTGGTTGCAGAGCAACGAAACCAGCACGCTGGCTGCAATTGACCAGGGCAATCGGATCGTCCGACTTTCGAAAGGTACACCATTCCAATACGGCAAAGAAAAATGGTTTCCTGTTTCCGTGCGTGAAATCTCTTCTGAACGTGAATCTCTGGCACAGATGCTGGTGCAGGCACGTGGGGAAATGTTCCGCCAGGTAACTGGACGATGGCTGAATGAGACCCGCTCCACCTTGCAATCTCTGGCACCTGTAGTTCGTGGGGCTCTCGACAGCACGAAAAAATCTGCCGATCGTGCCACCTTGCTGCCAAAAGTAAGTGGTATCTCCCGCATGCTGAACGAGTTAACCAGCACCATCGAAATCATGGATTGGTTTGCCACAGCATTCTGGAGTGAAATCCCAGCACCTGGAAACCGCGAGTTTATTGCTGCAGAAGTGGTGCAGAGTGTTGGTGTCCGATTGGAATCGCGTTTCTTCGCACGCGATAACTCCCTGAAGATTATCAACCAGGGTGGCTGGATGTGCTTCGATGAAGAATGGTTGAAAGTGATGGTGGGTGCGTTATTGATCCATGCCTGCGAATCAGTCAAGAATAGCCAGATTGAAGTTCGAATTGGCAGAGCTCAAGCTGGAACCCGCGATATCGAACCACCGATCGAGTTTACTATTCCTGATGCTGGCCCACTGTTGCAATCGAACGAAATGCAGGATCTGCAATATCCCCTGGGTGGCTTGCGGGCTCCTTCTCTTGATTATTACAGCACCGGTGGCTTCCCACAGGGTCTGATTCTGGTTTCCCGCCTGAGTGAAATTGTCGGCGGGGAATTGAAAATCGAAGAATCTGCTTCGAAGCGACTCCAATTGAAACTGGTGCTGCCGGCATTGCTGCCTGCAGTAATCGAAGAGGCGGAAATGGGCGAGTTTATCGAAGTTGGCCCGATTGATGAACTGTGCGTGGGCTGGAAACTGGCCAAAGTGGATTAAGCAACAGGAAACCAACAAGACTCGTAAGGAGAATACCATATGTCGAATACAAATGCGATCGATAAACCGTCCGAACAAAAATTACAGTTGATCTGGCGTCAGGAAGCTGATTTGAAATCGCTCACACTGCTGAGACGCACTGGTGTCAGCGATGGTCGGATCCGCCGCACCATCGGGATTCAGGAAGGCACCCAGGCCTACAAACATAACCATTATCACGATGAAGAATTTTATCGTGAAAACCATGCAGATGGTACCATTAGCAATCCTTACGGTCAACGGATGATCCGTGTGGGAGAAGACTTCATGGTGGCCATGTTGGGTTCACTCGAAGATGAAGTGGGTAATGCCGCTGCTCGGGAAATTATGTACAAGTGTGGCTATCAGTGGGGTATCCGCGATATGCAACGCTTTGTCGGCCGAATGCAGGCAGAGTTTGAAGCCGAACTGGACCGCATGCGGGTTGATTTTCTGATGGAAAGTTGGTGGTGGCCCCTGACAATCACTGGTTGGGGTACCTGGCGTTACGATTTTCGCCAGAAAGACAAAGGTTTGCTCTTTGTGGAACTTTATGAATCTGCAGTAGCAAAATCGGTGGGCGATGTTGGTGATGTTCTTTGCTACTTTTATGCAGGGCTATTGGCATCAGCTTTCAGTGTCATGGTGAAACGCCCACTTGGTTCAACGGAAATCCAGTGCTATGGCACTGGGGAGGATTTCTGTAAGTTTGTGATTGCCGACCATGACCGTGCTGAAGCTGCTGCTTTCTGGCGCTCTGAAGGAGCCTCAGCGAAAGATATTCTCAAGAAAATCAACAATATGTAACGGTTACCTTGAATTGAAATATAAGGAGTTTCGAATAATGTCCAATACTTTGAATGAGCCATTTCAGGGTGCCTTACGCTTACGCGGCAACCTGTATGGCGGAATGAAATACTTCCGAACAAACGTAGAAACAGGTGCAAGCCACAACGCTGATGGAGACCGTGTCTGTGCTTTGACAGATGATTTTCTGCTCGGTTTCCGGGATGCACTGATGTATGAAGTGGGCCAATCCTATGGCCAGGTCATGAAACAGTGCGGGCGAACATGGGGCAAACAGTTTGCCAATAAGTTCCTGCAAAAGCTTCAGAAAGAGTACAACGAACTGCCTGCTGAACTGGGTATTCGAACGATTGTAACCTGTCTGAGCGATGCATTTACCGCCCATGGATGGGGGCGACTTTCCATTCAGCGGATTGATGAAGACGCTGCCACATTGGTCATCGTGTTGCAGAATTCGATCCTGCCCGATCTGGTGATCGAATCAGATCAGCATGAAGATTTTATCTGGACTGGTTTCTTTGCTGCATTCTGGGGTGTTGTGCTTGGCAAAACACTTGATGCAGTGCAAATCGAATGCGTCACACGGAATGGCCGCTTTAGCCGTTTTGTGGTGGCACCAAAAGAAGATCTGGAAAAGCAAGTTGCATTCGTTCAATCGGAAACTTTTGAAAATGGTCAGGAGGTAGGCTGATGAATACCTGGATGATGGAAATTGTTAAAGATAGTAATGAGCGAATCTTTGCTGATGCAGATTTGCAACAGATGATGTCTTATTATCAGACATTACCAAACCGGTTACGACTGATTGATGAAATGGAGCGAGCAGAGAGCAATCTACCTGCTTCCATATGGAAAAAAATCCAGGGAAATACTGAAGCCTGGGTTACGAAAGATACTGTGAAGGATCTGGTGATCAGTTTACGGCACCTCGGCTTGACTATTCTGGCAAATGATCGAGGCATCGTGCAACATCGCTGGATTGGTCATTTGAATCGAACTCTGGAACTGCACCAATTGTCGAAGTCGGTAATTATCGACATCTATCGGCTGATCGAAGAAGAAGTTTCGCAGAACCTGACGGAGAATCTGCGTGATTTGTTTCATGATGCGATGTCGGACATGATTGACCAGTTGACCAAACCAGAAGTAAATACGATCCATCAGGAAGTTTTAGTAGGGAGCGAATCATGATTTTACCTTTAATTCAGAAACTGGATAATCGCTGGCCCACTCAAAAAGAAAAAGCCGATCTGCAGGCCTATCTTTCAACGACAAAATCCCGTCGCGCGGCTCTCGATGAAATTGTTGCCAATGCGGACACCGTTGCAGACTCTGTCGTGCGTGAGATACGTGCTATGTATCCTCAGTTTTCCAAATTTCATGGCAGTGGCTATGAAAAAGGCAAGCGTGACGTGGCACTGTTAACGAATATTACCGCGAATTGCATGTTCCTTGGTGAATCGGAAACGATCGACCATCAGTTTACCATCTGGTATCGAACGATTCTGAAGTCGGTTCACGTGACGCCTCAGTTTATGGCTGACACACTGCATTCCTGGCAGCGTCATCTGGATACTGCACTCAGTTCAGAAGCCTATTCATTGATGAAGCCTTATATTCATCATTTTATTGATCTTCTGACTGATTTTGCTGTGCCAGCACGACCTGAAGTTGGTGATCGTGTTAGTCAAACTGCCCGGAAAAAGTAAGAGTCGTTTTTGATAAATTTTGTATCTGAACATTATTATTTGATTGAGTATCTACCCCCTCACTAGGATGATTGTTATGACAGTATTAGCAAAATTACGAGCAGCAACTGGTCCTATCCACCAGCAGATTGAAAACCTTAGCTTTACCCAACGGATGGTAGCTGGTGCAATCAGCAAAGATGAATATCTCGATCTGCTGCAACACCTTTATCACGTGCACGTTGCATTCGAGCAACATCTGGATCAGTTACCAGTCGATTTTGTTCACGGGAACATCCAACGCTCCCATCGTGTATGGAGTGATCTACAGTTCCATGGTGTTGATCAACTGCTACCGGTGCACGAAGAGATCAATAGCTGGCTGGTCGAAATGGATCAACTAGCCACGGTCAGTAGTGCCGCATGGGTGGGCGCATTGTACGTATTTGAAGGATCGCGAATGGGCTCACGGATGCTGGTGGGACCACTATGCCAGGCGTTACAATTGCCTCCGGAAATGGGTAATGGCCTGGATTATCATGTGGAAAACATGCATGATCGTGGGCAGACATTCCGACAGTTTATGGCTGCTCTGGATAATTATCCTGCAAAAGAAGAGGTTGCGACGGTCATCGTTGAAGCAGCAGTGAAAACTTTCCAACTGCTATATCAACTGCATCTGGCGATGACGGAAGCTACTGTGGCTGTGTAATTAGTTTTTATTTGTGAAGGACTCTACCAGGCAACATTATCACGCATGAAAAAGATCAGTATTCAACCGATCAACGAAGCTGCGATTGTGCAAACGGGCACAAAATTATTGACCGCACTCGTTTCCAAGGATCTCAACATCCCAATGTCCTGTGGTGGGAAAGGGATCTGTGCCACCTGCCATGTGCGGGTGAAACAAGGTTCTGATAATCTCTCTCCGATGCGGGATCGCGAACGTCGAACCCTGAAAATGGTTGCTGATTCTTGTGCAGAAAGCCGCCTTGCATGCCAGGCGGGAATTTTTGGCGATGATATCGCGGTGGAAGTCCCCGAAGGAATGTATCTGCAACGTTCTGAAGATCTGGTGGCACTACTCGGAACGCCCGCGCCAGAAAATATTCTCCACCCGATCCGTGGGCATATTCTGATTCCGAAAGGAAAGCTGATTACTCGAACGCTTCTAGAGCAATCCCGTAACCTCGACAAAGAACTGGAACAGTTGCGAAAGTTTGAAACCGATACGGGGCATTCCCACCACTCCCACAGTGGGCCGCGTTTTGATTCGACATTACGGAATTCTCATCATTCGACCCAGCACCGCACTGCGCCGATCATCAGCATGATTAAGGCTGCACCGAGCACCCGCTATTCAGACGATTCGCAACGCCATGATACTTCGCAATCTCCATTTGCCACTGCTACCGGTGGGGCGAGTACCCATAGCGACGCCAGGCCACGCACTGGGAAGAATTTTGTTCCGGAACCAGGTGCCACGATCGATAAATACCTGCTGATTGAAAAAATTGGTCAGGGTGGAGTGGGGGTTGTTTATCGGGCACTGCACCAGAAACTCAACTGTCTGGTAGCCATCAAGTTTCTGCGGGATCGCAGCACAGATACGGGGCGACTGCAAAGTTTTTGTGCGGAGGCCAGACTGCTGGCACAAATCAACCATCCAAACATTGTGCGGGTGCTGGACTTTGAAGATTCGCCCGAAATGCCCTATGTCGTCATGGAATACGTTGATGGGGTCAGTGGTGCGGATTTGTTGAAACAGACCAACAAAATCACTCTGGATCGTGCTATCAATCTTGTAGTGAATGTCTCTAGAGGTCTTGCTGGGGTGCAGCACCTCGGCATTGTTCACCGAGATATCAAACCTGCGAATATCCTCCTCGACCGTGAGGGCGGGGTACGCCTGGTCGATTTCGGATTGGCATACCGACCGATCGGGAATTCTGAAAGTGCTGATGGTTATGTGAAGGGAACTCCCGCTTATATGTCGCCGGAACAGATCAAACATGTGAGCAAAATTGATCATCGAGCAGACATTTACTCCCTTGGTGCAACCTTGTTCCATCTGGTAACTGGCCAACCGCCTTTTCATGCTGGCAGTCCGCAGGATATTATGAGAAAACAATTAGATTCGCCGATTCCGTTGGCCCACTTGGTGAATCCTGATTTGCCCGAGTTGCTTTCAAAAATTATCGTGAAGATGATGGAAAAAGATCCATCTCAGCGGTATGCAGAATATGCGGAACTGATTGCGGATTTGAACCAGTTGCAGCCAGAAGCAGTGGGCGTCTAACGACTCAATTCACAGGCAGTTTTTCGAAAATAGATCCCTGTTTACCACCCAGAATCAGAATATCCAGTTTGTAGGAATATTGCAATGAAGTAATATTCTGATTTTTTCGAATCGTTTTTACTGTTTTGCCTTTCGTCAGATTCCAGAACAGAAGATTGTTTTCTTCATCTACAGAAATGAGAGTGTTATCATCTTTGCCCCAGGTCAAGTGGGTTACGTCTGCTTGATGCTCAAACAGTTGTCGAATCTTTTTCCTGCTGGCGGTGTCCCACAGAATAATGGTTTTATCTCTGCTGGCGGTGGCAAACATTTTACCCGAACGGCTGCTGGCAATTTCTGTAATCGCACCTTCATGACCGGAAAGTGATTCCAGTTCTTTCCATGTTTTGGTAGACCAGACTCGAATTTCAGCATCACCATCGACACTGATCAGCAGCTCGCTGTCATGTGGGATATTCAATCCAGCGATGTCATATTCATTTTCATGTGTGAGAATATTTTCACATTTCTGCGTTTTCCGATTCCAAATGCGAATTGCATCATCGCCACTGCCACTAATCAGGTGTTGGCCACCGTTTGCCCATTGAAGTGCGGTGATATTTTCACGATGCCCTCCAACATTAATGGTTTTCTTTGCTTGATAATCCCAGAGAATGATCTTGCCATTCCAGCCACCCACCGCAAGGATTTGTTCTGTTGGGTGAAAGGCCAAAGCGGTTGCACCTTTGCCACCGAGTTTCAGTTGGCCAGCCAGCTTTAGTCCCGGAATGTGCCAGAGAAATACCTGGTCATCATCCCCAGCAGTGGCAATGTAGTTTGGAGAAACGGCAACAGCATTCACCCAGCCACGGTGGGCCTTTTCCATTTTGGGAAGTTCTTCGGACTGAACAGTGAAGGTAGCGGTTACAAGCAGGATGAAACAGAAGTGTCGATTCATGGAACGCCCACCCATTCTAGGGCAGAATATCGAAAGTTATTGTGAATTAGGAACTTACGACTGCCTTGTGGGCTGGGCTTGTGCACTGTTGGCAGTGGTTTTGTAGTTGCCATAGCGTGGGTCTTCTTTGTCCAGGATTTCGACGCTTTCTTTCGCAAGATCGTACCAGGCTCCGTCGCCAAAATCGACCAGAATTTTGCCGGTGCAGTTCACTGTAACCACTCGACCTACCCAATCGGCAAAACGCTGAAGTTCAGGCACGTCCGCACGCACCACGACGCGTAAATCAGTCCATTCTTCTCGAACCTGTTCAATATTATGAAAGGAATTTAACATAGATATTCTCAAATTTATGAATTTTTATTCACATTCGTGGTTGGGGCAGGAAAGTTCAATCGGTGGGCAAATTGAAAAGCCTCGCGTGCACCAAACTCACGATCCATCCCACGATCATGGAATTCTACGGACATGGCACCTGAATATTGAATATCATTGAGAGCCCGGATAAAGGCTTCCCAATCAACGCCCCCACGTCCAGGACAGCGAAACTGCCAGCCACGGTGCGGGTCGCCACTGGGCAGCCCACTGTTTAATAAGCCCGATCGACCATTTAGGGTAATTGCAGTATCCTTCAAATGTACATGGTAAATCCGATCGGCAAATCGATGGATGAAGGCAACAGGATCGAGCCCCTGCCACAGAAAATGACTGGGATCGATAGTAAAGCCAAATTCGGGTCGGCCATGGATTGCATCCAGCAGCCGTTCAGCAGAATAATAATCAAATGCTAATTGTCCTGGGTGTATCTCAAAGGCATAGCAGACACCAATCTCTTTTGCATGATCCAGAATCGGGTTCCAGGTTGCGGCAAACTCGTTGAGTGCATTCACCCACTGTGTTTCGGTGGGGCCCGGATAGCCAGTGATTGCCGACCACATCGGCGAACCGGTAAATCCACTGATCGTGGAGGCTCCGAGTTCTTTTGCAAAGCGGAACCCTACTAATAACTCTTGAATTGCCCGTTGTCGGATGTGTTGTGGCTTCCCTTCGCCCCAGATCCGCTCGCTGACCAATGATTGATGGCGGGAATCGATGGGATCGCCAATCACCTGGCTTAGTTGGTGAAATGACACCACCGGTATCGAAAGCTCGTATTCCGCCAACAGGGCAATAATCGCATCCAGATATTCCCCACCTTCCTCTGCTTCCTGGATGTTGAAGTGGGGATTTCTAGCCGAAAGTTCCAGCCCACCGTAACCCCACTCGTTTACTTTGGATGCAAGTAAATCGAGTGGAAGGTCAAGCCATTGATTCGAAAATAAAGTAATAGGACGAGCCATCCGTGTATCCTTTTCAGCAATTCGTACTGGTTAAGCTACAAAATTGGAAAAGGAAAGCATTGGCTGTGAAAACTGTGGGTGATTGAAAAGGAAGGGCAACTTAAATTAGGAAGCGGCGGGATCTTTGCCATTGATCCAGGGGCCTTCAAGCTTCTGGTATTCGGGTGGAATCACCACGCTACCAGCATCGCCACCTTGCCAGCCAATGATCTGGCTGGGTTTGTCACGCTTTTTACTGCGTGCTTCCAGTTTATCAGCCCAGGAAGAATCTGCCTCTTTGACCTTACGTTGTTCTTTATCCCAATGCAATGCTTTACCAAAACGGTAGCTTTGTACGCCCATGTTCACTGTGGAAAAAGCAGCAGCACCCAGTTCTGGTGTGCACAACGTAGCACGTTTGCGAGATGCAACGCAGGTAAGGAAATCTTCCCACAGTGCGTAGGTGGCATTACCTGTTTTGCCTGTGCGAATTTGTTCGATTGGCTCACCAAAACCTTGTTTCGGTTTTGCAGGACCACCAGAAATACTTTGACCATAAACATCAAAGCCCTGCAGGAAATCGCCCCCACCGACGAACTTGATGGTTCCTAATCGACCGCGGATTACTTCACCGAGCTGGGTATCATTACACATTGTTGCGGAAATGATCACCTGGCAGCCTTCATCGTAGTCAGCCACAACCGTGCCTACGTCTGGAACATCGCGACCATCATATTCAAGATAAATGCCACCACCACCAACTACTCGGCCTGGGAAACGGACGCCCATGGCTGCAATCAGGTGGGTTGTCTGGTGCACGAACAGGTCAGTAAACATGCCACCGCCAAATGGCCAGTAGCAACGCCATTGTGCCCACAAGGCGCGGTCAAAAGGCATATCTTTTTCCGCAGGTCCCAGTTTCTGGCCTGCACATTCAAATTCATGGCCCAGGAACATTTTCCAGTCAATGGTCTTGGGGGTCATGTCTGCTTTCAAAGGATAGTAGCGCCATTGCCCACCGATGTAGTTTCGGTAGTAGCTGGTTTGGCCCTGCATGATATGGCCCAGTTTGCCAGAAGCAATGTAGTCGTGTGCGGCCGTCCACACCGGATCGGCCATCGACTGAACACCCACTGTCATTACCTTGTTATGCTTGACAGCAGCATCGACAACAGCGATTGCCTCTTCAATTGTGCGGGTCATTGGCTTTTCGCAATAGACATCTTTACCCGCTTCAAACGCGTCAATCGTCATCTTGGCGTGCCAATGGTCTGGGCTGGCCACAGTGACAATATCCACATCTTTCTGTTCGAGAATAGTGCGATAGTCTTTCGATACGTGTTTTTTGTCCATCGTGTCGATGCCACAGCGTTTGGCAGTGGGGTATAATCCACGACCTTTGCCGGAGCCCAATTCCTGATCACCGTCCCACACATCGCAAACGGCGACGGGTCGAACAGCTTTTTTCTCTTTTTGCATCTGGAGGATGACATCAACATGCTGTTGACAGCGGCCACCAACTCCCAGAAATCCAACACGGAGAGCTTCGTTGGCACCCAGAACACGGTCGTAACTTGCGGCCGTCATGGCGATCGTGGCACCAGCGACGGTGCTTGTCCGCAGAAAATTGCGGCGATCGATATTGGCATGGTTTTCGGACATGGCGGAACTACCTCCAAATGTTGGTAAGAGAGCCTGGTATAGCCCATTTGGCAACCAGGTGGATTGAGATCGTCTGTTATCTTACACGGTTGTTGCGTAATGGCACAGGAGACGGGGTAGATTTTCCCGCAGTGTAATACTGGTGATGAAATGTGATACGTGAATCAATTAGCCTGAGATTTTACATCACAGGTTGGATTTCATTTGCTTTGCTGTAGCCAGTGCAGTAATACACCCCACCTGGCGGCAGATTGAGTGGCACCAGTTTGAAGGAAACATTACTGAAATATCGCTTGTAAAGTTTACGGTAAATCCAGGGCATATTGGTCAATTGGCGAAAATCGCCTTCAGGTGTGAGCACTTTTGCGGACATCGCAATAATGGAATCCCGCAGTGCAGCAGGAAAAGAGGGGAGTGGGAGGCCGCTGATGACGTGGTCTGCGTGGGAGATTCCGCGTTCTGCCAGAATCTGATCCAGCTTGCAGGCGTCCCCTTCAATAATTTCATGGTTTGGAAACTTGTGCCGCAGCACTTTGCAGAAATCAGGATCAAGTTCCACAATCACCAGGCGGGTGTTCGGGCCAGCTGCTTTCACCAGTTCTCTGGTAATCGGTCCGGTTCCCGCACCTAATTCAACGACGCATTTCGCCTTGTCCCAATTGATCCCCTTGACAATCGATCGGCAAAGAAACCGTGAACTCGGAGAAAATGATGCAATTGAAGTGCCATGGGAGACGAACTTTCTTACCATCAACCACCATTCCGGGCCACGAGTCCCTGCTGGTTTTGTGTTGGTAGGTTTGAGAGAAATCGGGTTATTCGGTGGTGTCATCAGCTTGTTTGCCTGCTTGGTTTATTCATGATTAACTTGACAAAACTGGGGTGGGCTGTGGGGGTTGTTGCCGTGAGAAAATGAACCACGAGTCGGTTAATCAGCCACGGTTTTTCGATCTGCGGTGCATGTCCACACTGTGGAAGTGTGATGGAAAAACCATTCGGTAAATCCTGAGCTGCCCGCTCTCCTTCCATCGGATCAACGATTTTATCTTCCCGCCCACCTATTAATAATGTAGGGCAGTGCATTAATTTCATACTTGGGCGTACGGTATGGTCGTTTGTGCCCTTAACTGTACGAATCAGGCCCATTTTCCAGCGGCGACTTTCGAAACAGCGTTTGTAATATTTCAACAGGTTTGAATCTGCTTTCCGTGGGGTGTAAAACACGCTTTTAATGATTTGATTGTAATCATTTTTGCGGACGCCATCCATAATGGGCAACCGTTCCACGTCACCCATGCCGGATGGACATAACAGAACAACGCGATTGACAAGTTCGGGGTATTTTACTGCAAACTCAATCGCGATTTTGCCACCAAGACTACTGGAAACAATATGGTATGGGGGTGTTTGGGCAAACTGGTGAAGATAGATGTATAGTTGCTCAACCAGGTAATCAACGGTAATTGGTTGATCACTTTTGATCCTTTCCTGCAGAAAGGTACCTTCGTATGCCAGCAAATTTGGAGTATGAATGTCGAAAAATTTGTTCCAAAATCGGACATTCCTGTACCAAGACTCGCTTTGTTCAGCAAGTCCATTCAGTAAAACTAATGAATGCTTTCGTCCGTATTTTTTCGGGCGTACACGTTCCAAAAACTCTTGCCATTTGGACGGCATGTATTGATTCCGACAATTAGAAGAGGAAAAATACCACACCAGTACAGTAGTGTTTTTTACACGTTCTGTGGGCAAGTGCCAATGGAATGCCACAACTTTTTTTCGGAAAGTCCACTACAAGCGGCATGATTTCCCTATCTTATTGGCCTATCAAGAAGAACTTTTCACAGGGAAAGCCGTCAATCCGTTAAAAAATGAAAAATTGATGAAATTCAAAGAAGGTGGCAATAATTACGGTATTGATATGTGACAATATTGCAATAAAGATGCTTAGCGCTGGGTCAGATAATCCTGAATGACACGTCGCACATTTGTGAGATCCTGGTTGCTGGCACTACCACGCCAAAGAACGTTGCCTTTTCTGTTCAGCAAAATTAGTGTGGGGACATATTTTACCTGAAACTGGTCCCGCACTTTCCCTTCGCTGCCATCTGGTTCCAAGTAGACGCGATAGTTCAATTGCTGATACCGTGCGTATTCATCAACGGTCTGGGCACGATCTTTGAAGCGATCCCCTGGTTCCAGTGCCAACGCCACCACTTCCAGTCCGGAATTACCGAAATCGCTCTGTATTTTTTTCATTCCTGGCACTGCTTTCTGGCATGGCACACAACTGGTGCTCCAGAATTCAAGCAGAATCAGCCGAGATTCCGATTTTCGGAAGCTCCAACTGCGGCCAAGTGGGTCAACCAACTGCAGATCCGTAATCTCTTTTGTCAATTCTGTTGCTGAAACTGGTGGTGCGGGTAAGTCTGTTTCCGTGCGGGTCACTGGTGCAGGTGCCCCACGAATATTTAATGTGGGCGGAATTACCCCAGCAACCTCGGCGATATTTTCTGGTCGCCGTGGTGGGGGAGGCAACGGCGGAAGTTCTTGTCTGGAAGGTGGTTGCGGCGTTGCTTTCGCATTGTCATCTCCAAACAATTTATCATTGGTGCGGAACGGACTGTCGTAGCCAATTGGCGGTGGAGGCAATGGGCTAACGGAAGAAACAGCCTTTTTGCTCAACATCAACTTAATGTTGCGGTGCGGCGGTCGCACCTGGACACCACCGGCAAGTTGAGTGCCAAACTGTTCGCGGGCAGCTTCCAGTTCGTAGGTTTTACTGTATTGCAGGTCGGGGATCATAAAGTGCCCCTGATCGTCCGTATCGACGGTCAGGCCACGACTACCGGATTCCGAATCAGCCAGCCGAACGCGGATAGTGGTTCTGCCACGTATGATATCATGCCCGGTTTCATCATAAACATCCCCTTCGAGGATACCACTTTTGACTGTTTTCTGCAGAGAAGATGGGAATTCGCGGTTCGATTCCGGTGGTTCACCAGAACCTTGCCAGAATGGCTGATTGGGTGCACGCCCACCAACATTGTCCTGAACAGCGTTGTTCCTTTCACGCGATAGGGGGGCACAGCCAACATTCAGGACGTTAGCGCACAGCACAGCGAATACAAAATACCGTATCATGGTGATCCCCCAACTCAATCGGGCTTCACAACCTCAGTCTGTGGATAACGATGTCCCACTTGGGTAGTGCAATATTTGCATTCCTGTAACGCTCTCTCCTGTCGTTCATGCAAAAATCCTTTCATTATGTATCGACGAATCGACCCTTAAGGATGAAGCAGATCCTACTACCGTTCCGACATGGTCGATTCAACTAACACGCAAGTTGCGAAATGCCAGCAACTTATACTTAATTGTGAACTTCGGCAGGTTGCTGGTCAAACGTATCTTCGCTATCTTCCGAACTTTCCCTGTATTGCGCACTCTTACATTCGCACGATTCTGTACAACCATTACAATTTGTTGGCCACTACTTTGCGGTACAATCGGTATAAAATGGATAGATAACGCACTGTGAACTGGACAATTGCGGCTGTAAGTATACAAAATTATACAAGTGTTGACGCCACCCGCAATTTGGGGTATGGGAAATCGAAACGAGGCAGAAAATGAATCAGACAATTAGACGATCATATCAGTGGCTGCTTTTTGCTCTGGCGATTTCTGGCTTTTTGGTAGATCAGGCAAGTAAATATGGTGTTTTTCGTGTCTTGGAACAGGAAGACAGCGATTTTGCCAAGCGAGATCTGATTCCAGGTGTTTTTCAATTTCATGTCGAGTTTAATTCTGAAGAACCACCATGTGATTGTGTGTTCGTCCGTATGAACAGCGAAAAGACACCCCACGTCAATAAGGGGGCGTTATGGGGCCTTGGTGGGAATCAGGCACAGGGTAACCGCATTTTTACGATTGCCAGTGGTTTGGCGATTCTGGGCATTTCGCTCTGGTCATTTCGTCGTAACGTTCGAGAAGACAGGCTCTTATGTATTTCCCTTGGCCTGATCATGGGTGGGGCACTTGGCAATATGTACGATCGAATTGTCTTTCAGGGAGTGCGAGATTTTATGCATTTTTATGCAATCCGCTGGCCAGTGTTCAACTTTGCTGATTGCTGCCTCGTGTGCGGTGCGATTCTTTTACTGATCCAGTCCTGGTTTACTGGAAAGTCAGAGGTATCAACAACTGCACCTCAAGTGGCACCAACATCGCCCACGGAATGACTGACAATTGAAGGGACACAATTTCTAAAGCAATCAATTAATTCCCTTTCCCAAATCTGAGCTTTTCTGAAAATCAGTTTTCTGGGTTCCCTTTCATCCTTTATTTCTGTTTGAGAATCGGTTACACTGGGCAGAAATAGAACCAAAGGTACCAGCAATGAAAAATGGATTTTCACTGAAGCGATTGTCGATTCTCAGCCTGTGCATGATCGGAATTGGTGCGTTCGCACTGATTGGCAAAGATAAACCTACTGCAGCCGATGAAATGACTGTGGCGGCTAGTGCATTTTTAGATTCCTTGACGGCTGAACAGCGCAAACAGGCAAGTTTTGGCTTTGATGATCCCCACCGAACGGCATGGTTTTTCACTCCACAGCAGAATGCTGAACGGCAATCAACGCGAAAAGGGATTCCTCTTGAATCATTGAATGCCAAACAGCGAGAGGCCGCACTGCAATTGTTAAAAGCAGGCACCAGTAAATCTGGGTACGAACAGGCAGAAACAATCATGAGCCTTGAAGCAGTTCTGCGGGATTCTGAAAAAAACGGTCGCATGGTGCGTAATCCGAACTGGTATTTCATCAGCATTTTCGGCACACCCGGCATGACCACGCAGTGGGGCTGGCGCTTTGAGGGGCACCACCTGTCGATCAGTTTCACCATGGACCGTGGGAAAGTGTTGTCTCCCACACCATTCTTTTATGGTGCGAATCCCGCAATTGTGAAAGGTGGGGCCAAAGACGGTAACAAAACGATCTCGGAAGTTCAGGAGCTTACCGGGAAACTGATTGCAAATCTGACCGCAGACCAGCGAAAAATTGCCCACCAGGCAAAACATTTTCCAGAAATTGCTGAAAACACACCCGCTGCCACTCTGACCAAACCCGTAGGATTGGATGCCGGCCAGTTTACCCCCGCACAAAAAGAGATGTTGCTTGCGATTCTGCGTGCGTACACGAACCGGATGAATAGTGAAATTGGTGCCACAGAATACCAGAAAGTGCTCGACGGTGGGGTGGATAAAGTCTACTTTGCCTACTCCGGCAGTGAACTTTACAAGACAGGTACGCCATTTACTTACCAGATACAAGGACCGACTTTCCTGGTGCAGTTTTTGAATGTACAGGCAGACGGCAATGGCAATCCGAATAACCATATCCATAGTTCGTGGCGAAAAATTCCTGCCGATTTTGGTATTTCCAAATAATTCCAAGCAAAAAATTTCCAGATTGCTTCACCTTTCATGTTCATTCTGACCAATTCATCAGAATTACCCGAAAATTTTGTTCCATGTTTTCTTCCGGTTCGGGTATAATTTTGAAAATTCAGGGATTTTGATCACAAATCGTTAAAATGATCGCTGTTTCACATCGAAGTTCCTGATGTGATTACTTTTTTCTGCTTAGGAGAGTTGCAATGTCGGTAGAAGACATCAAGAAACGGTTTTTAGATGAGATCAAACTGCGTGCCTATGACGATAAATATATCGACAAAGGCGAAGAGCGGGAAATCCTGCAGATTGCGATTCAACAGGGAATCAGCATCGACAGCGCCCGCAGTGCTCTGGTGCAGGTTTGCGAAAACCAGGGTTATATCATGGAAAGCGTTCTGCTGAAAATGATTAAAGACCAGGTCGAAACCGCTGCTGGCAACGATGGGAAAGTGGATCAGAAAGAATTCGATCTGATTTTCCAGAATCTGAAGCGTGCTGCACAAGGCAAGAAAAATGATCGTGAACTGAAGAAAATGATCATCACGGTGATGGAAGACACTGGTAATAACAAAATCAAAACTGGCTGGTTCAGCGATTGGTATTCCGCTTTGAAGAAAGATCTGGGGATGTAGTTTCTCAACGTTGTTCAGACAATTCTTCTTGCTTTGGTGCAGCCATCATCTGACTGCCAAGCATTGTACCCAGATAAATCGCTAGAAAATTCGCAATTGAAAAGCCTATCAAAGCCTGGTTGAAGTCTTCCAGTTGAACTTTCCAGACTTCGACTGGGGGAACCATTTTACCCGCCGTGCTGTAACCCATTCCAAGCAGGACAAGTGTCACCAGCATCGCACCCACTCCAGCTACCATACCGGCATTCTGGGTTTTCAAGCCCAGGACGATCCCACCAACAATGCAAAAGATGGCCCCAGACAGACCAATGAGCAGTGGGGATCTGCCACCTGCAGAACCACCCCAGCGAAGAAATTCGATGAGAATTTTTTCAGAAAATATCTGCAGCAGCACCACTAGAAATGCCGCTACAAATAATCTGATGGTTGGGAAACTGTTGCCCGTGGCTGAGTTGGTATTTGAAAGTTGGGCTACTTTTCGATCTAATTGTGGTGCAGCAGGAAACAGCCATTTGGCGTACAATGCTGTCGTAATTCCACAGAGAATTGCCGAACAAAACACCAGGATTGTTTTCGGAATGTTAATCCTGGAGTAAAAGTAATCGCTTGCAACCACCCCCGTTGCGACCACGATGCCGATGATTGCCCCTGACAATATAGCGCGGCGGTTATCAAGTCCGATCAGAAACGCACCGATCAGGGTCGAAACGATTGCAAGCAGGAAATTGTGCTGAACAAACACATCCGGGAATTTCGGTGTGGAGCGGACTCCAATTAAATGGTAGACCACCAGCATCCCGCCAGCGATCCCAGCAAGCATGATGCCCCACCGTTCGAGGGAATTGCGACCATCAGACAACATCAGGTTGCCGGAGCCTTCCTGGTGCACAATTGACATTGCACGGTGGGAATCATAATCCGGTGACAGTTGGATGCCACAATTGGGGCAAATCATCTGATTGTCGTACAAGCGTTGGCATTTGGTGCACGTTCCCTGCATGGGTTGAGTCTCCAGAAATCACTCCGTTGAAAATTAGCATAAAAAAATGAATAACAGGGAATCTGAAAGAAAATTCATCCATTTTAGTTCAGAGAATCGTTAGAATGTTGGTGTTTCCACTGATCAACCAGTCCGTTTTCAGTGGCCGTGCCGCACCGATTGACTAGAAAATAACTTGTCTTTGCTGCCCCCGTAGCTCAGTTGGATAGAGCGGAGCTTTCCTAAAGCTCAGGTCGCAGGTTCGAATCTTGCCGGGGGCATCTGTGATTGTGTTCACATTTTGTGTCGATTGGTAGTTTCTGCCCTGATCAAAATTTTAATTAAAATCGTTATGTTTGTTCCATTGTTCAGGCAATTCTGCAGGTCTGCCAAGAACATTTGAACGGATCACATTGTTCTCACCTCCCGTTACCTTGAGTGAAAATGATGTTGCTTCTTTGCGATCATCCCGAATAAAGCAATCCGCGATGCGGGATCGTGTTACGTTCTTTAAGACTAAACCAGCATGATCACAATCCAGAATGGTCAAATTGGAAATATTCATTCTGCTGCATTCTTCAATGACCACTGCACCCGCTTCTTCGTGCACTTCACTGACATGAAAGCCATTCAAGGTGCATTCGGAACAACTACGGAAGGCGATCGCGTTTCTGGCTTGTGTGCTATCGCCATAGTCATATCGGGGATTTCGTTCGAAACTGTTTTCACCTACGATGATATGTGAACTGTTTTCAACCAGCAAATTGTGTTCAAACGACATCCAGGAGGTATTCCCGCTAATTACCACACCACGGGCGTCCTGCAAATGGATGCCAACCTGAACATCGCTCAACACATTTCCGGTAATGGTGACATGCCCGTCGCGACGTTCCGGCGTTTTCTTCGATTCGATTGTCGGCCCGATGATGCGAATATTTGCAGATCCTTTTGCCTGATGATTGTGCTGTATTGTGTTGCCAGTAATTGCGATTTCCGCATTTGTTCCACCAACCGAATCGATTAGCACATTAGCAGTTGGTGGCGAGTTAGTCCTATGATTCGATTCGATATCACAGCCAGTGATGTGCAGATTTCGCACTTCACCAGCTTTGACTACCACACCACCGAGATTGTTGTAACTGATGTGACTGCCCGTGACATTCATCTGATGCAGATTCACATTGTCCAGAAACACCCCAACCCCGCGATTTTCGTAGAGATGACAATTCGAGATGAGAACATTACGATTTCGCTTTGTCAGATGAATGCCATGCAGGCAATTTCGAACAAATAGTCGAGTGATTATCAGGTTCATCGTGCCGTGGGCCTCAATACCGCTTGCTTCTGGATGCGCACCAGTGATTTCGATTCCATCAACAATTGGCATACGCTCTGTTGTCCAGATTTTTGGATTGACAGACTTCGGATCAGCGGTGCCACCATGGGACCCAATGAAGCGAAGAGCTGGGCCAGGTCCAGTCATGATAATACGGGCCAATCCGTTGCCAGTGATGGCAACCGGGCCGGATTTACTTAAATCAATTTCAATTGTTTCACTGATCTGATAGATACCTGCTGGAAAATGAATATGCCCAATACCGCTTTGAATGGCTTGGCGTATTGCGGTTGTATTATCGAATTCGTTATCACCAACAGCACCGAAACTGAGCACTGTCTTTCCAGAATCATGCACAATTTTCGGTGTGTGTTCCGGCTGACCGGAAAGATGTGAAACAATAAAAACGCTGATCATGACACCAAAAACAGCAAAAATGAATAACCAACGCATGATGATCCCTTTGGGAAATTTCGAATTGTTTTCTCTGGATATAACAAAGAAATTCTTGAGATGAAAGAGTTCAGCGTCGATTCAGGGATTTTTATTCGAAAACGATCAAAATATGGGCGGTTCTAATTTTCTGTAACTCATCAGGAGCGGAATTGGCACATATCCAAACTGTGCCGGATGAAGGCAAAATCAACAATACCGCAGCGTAAGGAAGCAAGAATTCTGAAAGCGGGGATAAAAATGAAAGCAATTTCATTTTCAATCTGCGTTCTTATTTTTCAATGACACGAGAGACGGGCACTCCTGCCACATTGTTTGGACGCGTGATTCGATTTAGGCCCGAATCAACATTCATCGCGGGAGGTTGTTTCGTCGTTGCTTGCAGACTCGTTGTGGCTTCTGACGACTTCCCTGTATTGCCTGGTTCCTTCTGAAAAAACAAGACCGCGATCAACACGACCAACACAACCCCCACGAGCAAACCCAGTTTTGCATCGTTGGGCATGGTACCACCCATGTTGGAGTTAAAGTTTTTCTTATTGGTATTCTTTCCCATTTCGCAAGAAATACAACCGCTAACGTTGTTACTCAGGGAAATTTTGGCACGCTTCAGCTTGCGGAACCCAAGAAGTTTATGCATTCCCTTTTCTGATCATTTTTGGTACAAGAGTCAGAACTCCTACAGCTTCACAATGGTTTTGATGCACGAATCGATTATTCTTCTGGTTTCGTCACTGGGGATTCTGCTTGCAATGGTTGGAATCGTCCGTGGGTACGACGTGCGTTTGTGCCTTTTTGGTGCCGCACTCTGGATGGGCCTACTAGCTCAGAAAGTGACAGCGATTACCAGCCAGTTTTTTCAATCGTTTGCCAACGAAAAATTTGTAATTCCTATCTGCACTGCAATGGGTTTTGCCTACGTGTTGAAACACACCGGATGTGATGCCCACTTGGTGCGGTTGCTGACGAACCCGTTGCGGCATGTCCGTTTATTGCTGATTCCGGGTGTCGTGTGCGTGGGTTTTCTGGTGAATATTCCGGTCATCAGCCAGACCAGCACCGCTGTCTGCATCGGTGCCGTGGTGGTACCTTTGCTGCGGGCCGCCGGTTACAGCCCGTTGGCAATCGGGTCGTGTCTGGCGTTTGGGGCTTCCATAGGTGGCGAATTACTGAATCCGGGGGCTCCTGAACTGAATACGATTGCGAATCGGTTGAAAATCGATTCGAAAAGCGTCATCCCGTATACTTTTCAACTGCTCCTCATTCATGTGCCGGTTGCCCTGGGGATTTTCTGGTATCTTACCATTCGTGGGGAAAAACACTTCCCACCAGTGGGAGATGCCAAGGCACTGCAAATTGAAGATAAAGACTTACCAATTAATTACTTACGCGCATTTGTTCCGATTGTTCCGCTCGCCTTGCTGTTTGTGACAGGTCCTCCTTTTGACTGGTTGCATATTCCCAAAAACTGGGTACTGACACCCACCACTTCCGAATCGGTTTACAGTTCACGTTTGATTGGTCTGGCGATGCTGATTGGTGTGGCAATTGCCGCACTCAGTAACCCCTGGAAACTGCGTGGAGTTGCCAAAGAATTTTTCTCAGGTGCAGGTTTTGCATTCACGGAAGTAATCTCGCTCATTATTATTGCCAATTGTTTCGGAAAAGCGATCGAACTGGTTGGTCTGGCGGATTGGCTGGGCAGAATGATCTCAATGGTGCCTTCCCTCTTAAACCCTGCTGCAGCAATCCTGCCATGTGGGTTTGCCGCGATCAGCGGGTCTGGAATTGCTTCAACGCAAAGCCTTTACGGCTTTTTTGTAGAACCCGCAATTACTGCGGAAAAAGATCCCGCACGGATGGGTGCATTAATATCGGTAGCTGCAGCCGCAGGACGCACACTTTCTCCCGTAGCGGCTGTCGTATTAATGTCTGCCAAACTGACAGGTGTGGAGCCATGGAAAATTACTGGTCGTCTGGTAATCCCACTACTGAGTGGCCTGTCGGTTCTGGTGGTTCTGAAATTAATGGGGATTCTTTCATAACTGTAAGCTTGTTGTTTCAATTCAGCAGGATTTCTCATTTATTTCTGATTTCCGTAAATTTATTACGAAAAATCACTCCTGCGGTGCTTGCATCAAACAGCAAAATTATGTTAAAATATTGTTAAGTTTTGTCGATCTTTTTGTCTCAAGGTGGTGTTTGAACTGATGTAGCCTTGCCTGAAAGGCGACAAACAAGGCGATTTATTCATTCATTTGTGAGAGATTCTCACAACATTTAAGGGGAAAACAATGTTACTGGCCTCTTCCCGTAACAAAACCCGAGCGTTCACATTGATTGAACTACTCGTGGTGATCGCAATCATTGCGATTCTGATCGGCTTACTCTTGCCAGCCGTGCAAAAAGTGCGAGAAGCAGCAAATCGTTCGAAATGCTCGAACAACTTAAAGCAGTTGGGCGTGGCGATGCATGCCTACCACGATGTGGCAAACAAGTTTCCCAGAAACTATCGTCAAGTAGGTGGCAATGCCTGGGAAGCTCTCAGCTTGAACTACGACATGCTTCCTTACATTGAGCAGGGCAACCTGCACGCACAGGGCGAAGCCAACATTGGTAACTGGGGTTTCATCTACGGTACCGTAATGAACACTTCGATTCCGACGTTTCTGTGCCCATCTGCTGGCAACGCACCACGTCGTGGCACGCACCCACATGGCTGGGACGGTCCTGGTTCGAACTATGCCTGGTGTACCGGTAGCAATATTGAGGTGGTCTGGGCTGGCAATCGCTTTAATGGCATGATTTCTTACCAGCAGGACACCAAAATGGCCGATGTCACCGATGGTCTTTCCAACACCTTGATGGCTTCGGAAATTCTGCCCGGTTCCGGTCAGACTGGTGGCAGCGGTAAGTTCCCGAACGACATTTTCTACGCCACCAATGCTCCGTTTAATGCCGTGGTCGACAGAAACTTCCCCACCGCAGCTGAACTGGCTGCAATTGGCAACCAGGCCAGAACTTCACCGGCAGGTTACAAATCCAATAACGGTACTATGTGGGGCTGGTACGCAGCTGGTCATTCAACCCTGAACACCGCAGCTACCCCGAACTGGAGCTTCCCCTCCGCAGGTGGCGATTGTTGCCCAGGTGGGGCACATGACTGGGGTTTCGGGATTATCCCACCTCGTTCGATGCACACTGGTGGCGTCAATGCCGTTCTGGGTGATGGTTCCGTGCGTTTCATCCGTAACTCGGTGGATCTGCGAACGTTCCAGATCCTGGGTAATGCCAAAGACGGTTTCCCTCCAGGTGATATTTAATTCGACTGGAACAATTTGTTAAGTGATTTTCATTAATAAGTATTAATCTTTTCATCCCCCATAGTGGGGGTTGGGAAGATTTTTTCATTTGAGTGCAAGCTGTTTGCATCCAAAAAGTTTTGAAATAAAGAGCAAGCTATGAAATTCCTCTCATTAATCTGTGTGTTTTGTTTACCGTTGGTGATTGGGTGTGGTTTGGGGTCGCGCGAAGAGCAAATTGAGGTTAAACCTCAAACGGACCCACTGAAACCGGTAAAGGATATGTTGGAACGGTATGTCCGTGGGGAGCCAGTGGGCAGTGAAGCAACCAGTTTCGATTATATGGTGAATGAATTACGCAAAGCTGACCCCGCGAAAGCCGATGAAGCCGATAAAGCATTCAAAGCAATTGTTGCCAATCCAAATAATCGGGTTAACATTGCCAAAGAAGCTTTGAAAAAGCTGCAGTAATTCCTTAATATCTACACCACTTTCGTTGCAGATGATTGAGGAGTGGTTGTGGGTAAAGTTGCCATTGTAACTGGTGGAAGCCGTGGGATTGGGCGTGCGATCTGTTTGTCACTTGCCCAGGCAGGCTACCAAGTTGTGGTTAATTACTTTGGCAATGCCGCCGCTGCTTCTGAAACTGTCGATTTGATCCACGCAGGTACCGCATCGCAGGCGGTAGCAATTCAGGCAGATGTCGGCAGTGAAACAGATCGTAAAGTTCTGTTGGAAAAGACGTTAGAGCGATTTCAGCGAATTGACTTCCTAGTGAACAATGCTGGGATCAGTTCCATCGGGCGCAAAGATATTCTGGAAGCGGATGAAGCCAGTTGGGACCGTGTCTTTTCCACCAATCTGAAAGGTCCATACTTTCTCAGTCAAGCTGTGGCAAACTGGATGATTGCCCACGCCAGTGTGGTGGAAAAGCCCGGCATTATTAACATTTCAAGTCTTTCTGCAGTTTCTGCTTCACTGAACCGTGGCGATTATTGCATTGCCAAAGCGGGCATGACCATGATGACGCAACTTTTCGCATTGCGACTTGCTGAACATGGTATTCGAGTCTGGGATGTCCGTCCGGGGATTATTGACACCGATATGACTGCAGGTGCCCGTGATAAATATCTGAAGAAAATTGAGGAAGGATTGATTCCGATACCCAGGATGGGTGCTGCCGATGATGTGGGTAGTGTGGTTGCCTGGCTGGCCACCAGCCCGATGACCTACTCCACAGGCGATGTCATCAATGTGGATGGTGGCTACCATCTCCGAAAACTGTAAGTCAGTGCGTGGCATTTTGCCTGTTCCCTTTGTTCGAATCTGCGGCCTGTCTGTGCCAATCTCCATCTCGCTTCTAAGATAATAAGCATGGTAACCATTTACACGGAGAAACAGCATGCCACATACTTTACCAGCATTGCCTTATGCATTTGATGCCCTCGAGCCACATATTGACGCACTGACCATGGAAATCCATTCCCAGCGTCACCACAAAGCTTATGTGGATAACCTGAATAAAGCCCTGGATGGCCAGGAAGCAGCGTTCAAATCAATCGAAGACCTGTTGCGGGATATCAATAGTGTTCCGGAAGGGATTCGCCAGGCCGTCATTAATAACGGTGGTGGGCACCACAACCATAGTCTGTTTTGGGAAATCATGGGCCCCAATGGTGGTGGCGAACCATCTGGTCCGCTGGCCGATGCCATCAATGCTACATTTGGTGATTTCGCTACTTTCAAGGCCAAAATCAAAGAAAATGGCTTAACTCAGTTTGGCAGTGGCTGGTCGTGGCTGGTGTGGAATCCCACCACGCAGAAACTGGAAGCAGTGAAACGCCCCAACCAGGATAGCCCATTGATGGCGGGCCTGGTACCACTGATGGGTGTGGATGTGTGGGAACACGCCTACTACCTGAAATATCAGAACAAGCGTCCTGATTACCTTGATGCATGGTGGGGCACTGTAAACTGGAAAAAGGTTGACGAACTGTTTGCCAAAGCCAAATCAGGTAGTTGATTTCCAGTAAATCGCCCAATTTTCACCCCTACTTCGTGAATTTCAGCATCCAGGCCCTTTTCAGTGGACAATTTTTGCCGATCTGTTTACACTGCTACCTATTCCTACGATAATTTTTTTCGATCACCTGGGACAACAATATGTCGGTTGGCACACCAACAAGCCGTGGTTTGATGTTCAAGCTATCGCTGATGATGTTTCTGCAGTTTTTCATTTGGGGTGCCTGGTTTGAAACCGGCTTTTCGTACATTCCCGGGATGAAGTTTGCCGAATCTTGGATGACAACGCTGGTTTTCGGTGCGTTTAACGTGGGTGCTTTGGTCGCCCTCTTTTTCAGCACCCAACTGGCAGACCGGAAGTTTGCGGCTGAAAAATTTCTCGCAGTCAGCCATCTGATCGGTGGCCTGGCGATTGGTGGATTGTTTTTTCTGCAAACTCCTCTGGGAACTGAAGTTGGGACGTTTAATTCGGCTCAGATCGTCAGTAAAGCGACTCCCACGTCTGCTATTGCGAAAATGACTGACGGTACTCAGGTTTTGGTTGAAAACGTCACCACTGAGGCATCTTCGAACAAATACTGGGAAGGTGTCGACAAACTGGAAGCAGAGAAAAAACCAACGGTGACGTTCACCATTACTGCCAAAGAAGGCGATCAACTGGTGGGTGATTTCTCAAAGCCACTTGCTCCGTTCTGGTTGTTCTTGGGACTGATGTTGCTCCACGCCGTTGTGTATGTTCCCACGATATCGATCACCAATTCGATCGCATTTACCGCTTTCACGAATCCGGAAAAACAATTCGGCCCTGTTCGACTGTGGGGCACTATCGGCTGGATTGCGGCCAGTTGGCCATTCATCTTTATTCTGGTGGATTGGGCTCTGGTCAACAAAAACATGGCTGGTGGTGGCGGGTTTACTAAGTGGTTGGGGGTAGTGTTTGAATCTTCGTTGTCGGGTGCGGGTGCACTGGATGGCAAACGATATGTGTTCCTGGTGGCAGGTTTGGCTTCATTGTTGTTGGCTGCCTACAGCTTATTGCTGCCACATACACCGCCGAAACCAGCAAGTGGGCAGGATTCCCTGGCATGGCTAAAGGCAATGCGGTTGCTGAAACATCCATTTGTGTTGGTACTGTTTCTGGTTACGTTTATTGATGCTGCGGTACACCAGAGTTACTTTTTCTGGACATTTGACTTTCTGGCAGGTCCGGTGGGTATTCCCACGAACTGGGCCGGAGCCGTGATGAAAATTGGCCAGCTTGCGGAAATCCTGACGATGCTTGTTCTTGGATATGTGCTGAAAAACCTGGGCTGGAGAATTACTCTGACCATTGGGGTGCTCGGCCATGCAGCTCGTTTTGCGGTGTTTGCGTTTTATCCGGGACAGACACCTGTTATTCTGGTTATCGCACTTCATGGGGTGTGTTATGCCTTCTTCTTTGCGACTGTGTATATTTTTGTAGATACCTATTTCCCGAAAGATATTCGTTCCAGTGCTCAGGGTTTGTTTAACGTCCTGATTCTGGGTGTGGGGCCATTTGTAGCGAACTATTTCTGTGGTGTTCTGAATGACAAATACCCCGTATCGAATCCGGAAAATTACAAAATTGTTTTCCAGTACTCCATGTTTGCCGCACTCATTGGTGCTGTCATGCTTTTGGTTCTCTTCCATCCGAAGAAGTTGTTCAACGGTTCGTCTGAATCGTAATGATATTTCGGAAATCCTTACAGGATAAGCACTTTGGACGCAATGGTCCTGTTGTCGCGAAAAAGGCCCCCCGCACCCCCTGTGTTTGTAGTGGTATACGGTGATGAGATTTTTCTCAGAAGTCGCATCAAGGAATTGCTGATCAGACAAGTTCTGGACGATGCAGAACCAGAGCACGCGCTGACCGTTGTGCGTGGCACCGATACGACTTTCTCAAATTTGAGAAACGAATTGGAATCAGCATCATTTTTCTCCGCACGACGGCTGATCTGGGTGGAAGATGCCGACGAATTTATTTCAGAACATCGCTCAGAACTGGAAAAACTTGCGGAACAGTTGCAAAAAGCCAGTTCAGAATCCGAAGTAGACACTTCCACAGCAAATGTGCTGGTTTTGGAAACAAAACTCTTTCAGAGTAATACTAAATTATACAAAATTGTGGGTGATACTGGTTCCATCACCTGTAAGACTCCACGGGAACAGGATTTGCCCAAATGGTGCGTCGAGTGGGCAAATGCCCGTTACGAAACCAAGCTGAATCTTGAAGCAGCCAAAATGCTGATTCTGTACGTGGGCACCAGCTTGGGAATGCTCGATCAGGAACTGCATAAATTGGCAGATGCCACCACCGATGGCACGGTAACACCAGACCTGGTCGAAGAACTTGTGGGCAAGAATAAAGGTGGCAATGTTTTTCATGTGCTGGATCACATTGGCAATGGCAGGGGTCCGCAGGCGATTCAGATTGTTCAGGATTTGCTGGCGATCGGCGATGTGCCACTCAAAATTCTGGGTGCCTTGATGGTCCAGATTCGAAAATTGGCCCGCGCCGCACTCCTGATCAAAAAGCATGGCTTGGGTATGGACGAGGCTCTCAAACAATCGGGCATCCCAGCCTACCCGGCGATTCTCGAAAACAGTAAGCGACAATTAAGGCACCTCGGCTGGCAGCGTTTAGAAACATTGTTGGATTTAGCTGTCGAAATTGACATGGGTCTGAAAGGGCATAACCCATTACCAGAAAATGTGCAGTTGGAAGTTTTTCTGGTGAAACTGGCCAAAGCCAGAATCGAGTAACACTATTTATTTGATCAAGCGGCAGCAGCAACCAGAGCAGGTTGGCTTGGTTGCATCAGTTGTAACCAAGCCGCAGCACCCACTTCAATGCTGTATTTCTCTTCGACAATTCTGCGGCCTTCCATTCCCATCTGTTGGCGAATTTGTGGGTGCCGTTGCAGGAAGCGAATCGCTTCAATCCATTCAGCGGGCGTTTTCACCAAAAATCCATTCAGACCATCATGAACCATTTCGCGGTGGACACCAATATCATTCGTGACAACTGGCAAGCCTGCAGCCATGTACTGCAGGATTTTCAAACCACATTTGCCACGGCTCCAATCGTCTTCAGGCAGCCAACTGATTCCGATTGCACCTTTGGCGATCTCATGAGCTTCCGTCTCTTCTTTCCATGGGATTTCCACAACGGGCATTCTTTCCAGCCGGGGGTGGTGGTCGCAAATGGAGCGTAAACGGGTTTTGGGTAGTGCCAGATGGATCTGGTCTAATATTCTGCCAAACATCTGAATGCCTTTCAGCGTGCTTGAAGACCCAATCCAGACCAGATCTCGGTTCCATTCGGAATGCTCAGCCAATGGATACAAATAAGGATCGACACAAGTTGGAATCAAGCGGGCCCGTTTTGCACCCATGTCTAGTGCCTGTTCCAATAAAAATTGATTGCCGGCGACAACGGTGTCTGCTGCCCGGACTATCCTGCGAAATCTTGCCATTTGCTTACTTGAATACAATCCTTTGTTTGAATAAGAGTCGCGTAGCCAGACTGCGTCATCAAAGTCATAAATGAAGCGATGAGCACGATCCGCCAACAGGTCGGTTTCATAGCAACTGATGGTTTTCCGTTGCAACAAAGTGATTTCTTCGTGACGTTGAGAGTACAGAGAACGGAATCGGGAAAAACGATTCGTTGGTAGTTCTTCAAATACCAGTTTGCACCCTTGTTCCTGCCAGGCAGCACGGAATGCTTCCAGCCGATAACGCACACATACGTGGTGCGTCGAACTGACGAGTGCACGAACTTGCAACATGACATCCTCTTCATGCAGGCAATAGTGAATCAGCTACCGGCGACGGTTCATTGCACGTGCGATCTGTCGCTGGGCATCCGCTTTTTTCAGCGCCTGCCGTTTATCGTGCAATTGTTTCCCCCGTGCAACCGCAATATCTACTTTCGCTCGCCCGCCACGGAAATACACACTAATGGGCACTAATGTAAATCCACGTTCGGCAGCTTTTTGCGCGAATTTTCCAATTTCTCTGCGATGTAGCAGTAACTTCCTTGTCCGCTTGGGTTTATGGTTCAGTGAATTCCCTTTGTCGTATTCAGGAATTTCACACCCCACCAGCCACAACGCACCACCTTCCAGTTTGGCGTAAGCATCTTCCAGGTTGCAATGCCCCTGGCGAAGACTTTTCACTTCTGTGCCCACCAGTACCATGCCGCATTCCAACCGATCGGACAGCTCATATTCGTGGGACGCTCTGCGATTGCGGCACACAACGGTGATTTCGTCTTTGTTCTTTTCCTTTTCAGCCATGAAACATCTCGATTGACACAGAAACAGTTATTTTAGCTCCCAGGCCAATCTTTGCTTTCACCAAACTGGAATCTTTGCGGAATTGTCTGCGAATTGTCTGAAACGTGCAAGGGCGCTTTTTGTGGGCAAAAAAACAGGATACCTAACTCTTCTAATCGTCTTTTATTATCCAGTTAGACTGGATTGCCTAGCTTTCCTGGTTTTCCGGACGCAGGCGGCGAACCTGGGCACCTGCACGCCACATTTCGCTCTCGGCAATTTCTGCCAGTTCTTTTTCCAGTTGTTCGCGGTAATCGGGCCGGCTATTCACTTCCAGAACCCGTCTGGTTTCTTCACCAGTGGCCACCGATTTGTACAGTGATTCAAAAACTGGTTTGCTGGCGTCACGGAACTTGCGGAACCAGTCCAGCGCACCCCTCTGTGCGGTGGTGGAGCAGTTAGCGTACATCCAATCCATCCCCTTTTCTGCAATCAGGGGATACAGACTTTGAGTGGCTTCTTCCACAGTCTCGTTGAATGCTTCGGAAGGACTGTGACCGTTGGCTCGTAATACTTCGTATTGTGCCAACCAGAGGCCATAAATCGCACCCATCAGCACACCACGCTCACCAGTCAGGTCGCTGACCACTTCTTTTTCGAAGGTGGTTTCAAACAGATAGCCCGAACCAATGGCAATACCCAGTGCCAGGCAGCGTTCACGTGCTTTACCGGTGGCATCCTGATAAACTGCGAAGCTGGCGTTAATTCCTTTGCCTTCAACAAAATGCCGACGCACGGTGGTGCCGGAACCTTTTGGTGCCACCAGAATAACATCGATATCTTTCGGTGGGACAACGCCGGTCTGATCGTTGAACACCACGCTGAAACCATGAGAAAAGTATAATGCTTTGCCCGCAGTCAGCAATGGCTTCACTTGTGGCCACATTTCTTTCTGGCCTGCATCGGAAAGCAGATATTGCACAACGGTGCCACGCTTAATCGCTTCCAGCGGTTCAAATAAGGTTTCGCCAGGTACCCAGCCGTCTTCAACAGCGGTTTGCCAGGCTTTGCCACCAGAACGCTGGCCCACAATCACTTTCACGCCATTGTCGCGCATGTTCAGAGACTGCCCACGGCCCTGCACGCCATAACCAATCACAGCTACGGTTTCGCCACCCAGGATTTCTCGGATCTTCTCAGGTGGGTAATCTGCACGTTCTACTGCGTATTCAACAATGTCACCAACTCGAATCTCTTGCATTTTTGTCTCTCCAAGGGAAAGGTTACGATGAAAGTATCTTATTGCAAAGTAAATTAGCATCAAGTATCTTAGTGTGAATTATCTTGACAAAAAGTATCTTCTAAATAAACTTTTTACATATGAACAATCATGATGTCATTGATCGGATGATGCTCCGCTGGGGGGAAATCCTTCCTGAACTGGATGGCGATGCCATGCATCTGGTGGGTAGGATCATCATTCTGGCACAGCACCTCGAACGCAGCGTGGAAAGTGCTTTATCCTTGCACGGTATGACGTTAGGTCAATTCGACATACTCGCAACATTGCGACGTGCAGGCCCACAGTCCCCCAAGCAGTTGATGCAGAATGTGATGCTCACTTCAGGTGGGATGACGAATCGGCTAGACCGATTGCAGCACGCAGGTTGGGTGGAACGCACACAGGACCCGAATGACAGACGGGCACTGATTGTCCGTTTGACTGCGGCAGGGCAGGAATTAATTGACGTCGCCACCAAAACTCGGTTTGCCGATGCTGAAAACAGCCTCCCCGCCTGGGACCCGGCAACCAAAACCAGTTTGGCAGAGATGTTGCGGCAATGGCTGAGCCACCTGGAAGCACAGGGCAAGGCAGAAAAATCCTGACGTAAATCATTTGATAGTAAGAAGTTGTGTTGAATCCTATCGACTGATCAATCAATGATCTTTGTGATCACATATTCAACAATACCTCGGGCCCCGGCCTGGTGCAGTGCGGGCATGATGTGCCGCACAATATCTTCGGGAATAATAGTTTCCAAAGCCACCCAATCCGGATCTGTCAAATTGGAAATTGTCGGTGCGTTCAGCGAAGTCTTTGGGTGTTCGCGAAAGACACTCAGTACATTTTCCAGATCTGTCTTTGGCACGTTCAATTTCAAACCAGTTTTACCTTCGGCAGCAATGGCCCCTTGCAGCATCAGAATCAAATCGTTCATTTTGCTGCGTTTCCAGGGATCTTTGGCGGCCTGCTGATTTGAAATAAACCGTGTGGTGCTGACCAGTAATGGTTCACCCACAATGCGTAAGTTGTTGGCGCGTAGGGAACTTCCGGTCTCAGTGACTTCTACAATCGCATCGGCTAGTTTGGGTGGTTTTACTTCTGTGGCACCCCAACTGAACTCGACTTTGACATCCACACCCTGTGCCAGAAACCAGCGACGGGTAAAATCAACCAGTTCTGTTGCAACTCGTTTACCAGCAAGATCTTGCGGCGATTGCACCGGACTATCCTGTGGTACGGCAAGCACCCACTTGACTGGTTTCCGGCTGACTTTGCTGTAAACCAGTTCGCACAGAATATCCACCTGGGCATTATTTTCCTGAATCCAGTCAAATCCTGTCAGCCCACAGTCCAAGGCACCATTTTCCACATAACGTGGGATTTCCTGTGCCCGGATGAGCGTGCAATGGATCTCCGAATCATCGATCGTTGGGAAGTAACTGCGGGAAGAAAAAGTAATCTGGTAACCAGCTTTACGAAACAGTTCCCCGGTAGCTTCTTGAAGGCTGCCTGCGGGAATTCCCAACCGTAACACATTTTCCATGAAAAGTAATCAGCTCCAAATGATGAGAGAGTGATGAGAAAATTAAACTACTTCCACTTCTGCCGGCATCAGCACCATGGGGTCTGCAGAATCAGGCAGTGCGGGAATCGCCATCGCTTTTACACGCCACCCGGAGTGCTGGAGAATCCCTGTGAACGGTGGTTTGCCAGAGACATTTCCGATAACACTGATCGTCGATGGATCGAAGCCTTCTTTCACGGTGACGCTTTCGCCTTCTTTTAAAGAAAGTACTGGATCCAGAGTGAGGATTTTTTTCAACTGAGTCTGGGATTTTCCATGAATGTCCCGCACCGAAGCACCAATCTGCTCGTCACTGAAAGCTGCCACATCTTCCATCAGGAAATCGAGTAATCGGGCTTCACGCTGTAGAATGCTGAGGATGCGAATTGCTTCGCCAGACGGTTTCGGTGGTGGTGGATTAATGATTTTGTCCACCTTTTCAGTGATGCTGGCATCCAGCTTCATTTTTTCTGCAAGTTTGGTTAATTGCTGCACTGTTGCAGGGGATCCGAAGCGCGCAATGGCCATTTTCATTCCCAGAAAGACACCAACACCGGCGCCCACCAGTAGTCCAATGATGATTCCAATCACATATTCCACAGTTCGTTACTCCGAAGTTGCTTGTCGGCGGGGAGGAATATCCTCTGCCTTTTTGGGTTTTTTGGGACGTCGAATTCCTTTGGTGTCGGCAATTTTGGGACTGTTGTCCGCAGTTAATTCCCGGCGGATCGCACGATTGCTGGCAAGTTCCAGAAAATGAGACTGGCTGCGAAACGGAGGTTCATTTTCTGCTGGCTGAACTCGCACATAACTGCCATCTGCCTGCAGCTCACGTGCTTTGACATTGTCTCGCACAGAACTCATTAAAATTTCATTGATGACGCGGTCTTTCATTTCCGGATTTTCAATAGGAAACACTACCTCTACCCGCCTGCTGAGGTTTCGATCCATCCAGTCTGCGGAGCCAACATAAACTTCTGGTTCGCCATCATTTCCGAAGTAAAAAATTCGGCTATGTTCCAGAAAGCGGTCAACAACGGAAATCACTCGGATATTTTCACTGACACCAGGAATTTTCGGACGCAACGCGCAGATCCCACGGCAAATAATGTCGATTTTGACCCCCGCCTGGCTTGCCTGGTAGAGTGCCTGCACCACAGCGGGTTCGAGAAGGCCGTTAATCTTGGTGATAATGCGGCCCTTTTTCCCTTTCAATTGCAGATCACGCTCGCGAAGGATCTGCTGAATCATGAAGCTTTGCAGGCGGGATGGGGCTACAATCAGTTTTTTCCAGACAGGTAGCTCGCTGTAGCCTGTCAGATAGTTGAACAGTGCTGATACATCGTCAGCGTAATCTGCATTGGAAGTGAATAAACCAATGTCAGTGTAAACACGTGCGGTCTGTGGGTTGTAGTTCCCAGTACCCAGGTGGATATAGCGTCGAATGCCATCATCGTCTTTCCGCACCACCATTGCAACTTTGCAATGGGTCTTCAGGCCCACGAAACCAAAGACAACGTGTACGCCGGATTTTTCTAACTCCCTGGCCCACAGGATGTTACGCTCTTCATCCAGCCTTGCCTTCAGTTCAATGACGGCTGTGACCTGTTTGCCAGCATCGGCAGCACGCTGCAAGGCACGGACAATCGGAGAATCGTGGGAAGTACGATACAATGTTTGTTTGATTGCAAGGACCTTGTCGTCTGAGGCGGCATATTCAATGAAGTCCACCACCGGTGCGAAAGATTCATACGGGTGGTGGAGCAGGATATCTTTCTGTTTTATTGCAGTCCAGATGTCCGATGCACTGGAAATTTCATGATTGGGCTGCGGCACAAATGGTGGGTCTCGCAAATCTGTATAGCCCGGCAGTGCATAGACCTGGAACAGGCAACTCAAATCAAGCAATTCAGGGATTGCAAAGACATCGGCAACGGTATCCAGCTCCATCGAGGTGGACAGGTTAAACACGATTTCTTCGCTGGCCTCTGCTTCCACTTCCAGGCGGATCGCGGTCCCACGTCGCCTTTTGCGAACGCTGTCCTCAATCGCCTTCATCAAATCTTCTACTTCTTCATCTTCAATTTCGTACTCAGTATCGCGGGTCACCCGAAATGCCGTGTTATGGACAATTTTCATCCCGGGAAACAGATCTTTTAGATGTAAACGGATGACTGTTTCCAGTGAGACAAACACTGCACTGCCAGTGGGGGAGGGCAGCTCAATCAGGCGTTTGAGTACCCCAGGTACCTGCACCACGGCAAATAATTTGTCTGTAGCTTTCGGTCGTTCCAACTGGACTGCCAGGTTGATCGAACGGTTGGATAAGTGTGGGAAAGGGTGGCCAGGATCGATTGCCAGTGGCGTTAACACGGGAAACACTTCTTTCACAAAATATTCATGAATGAAGGCTTTATCCGCATCGCTGAGGTCTTTTTCGTAACGTACGATGCTGATGTTGTTGTTTTGCAATTCGGGCATGACTTCTTCTGCCCAGGTGCGGTATTGCTCCTGAACCAGTTCGCCTACCAGTTGCGAGATTGCTTCCAACTGTTGAGTGGGTAGAGAGCGATCAGCACCAAAAGAGCGGGTGATGCCAGCGTGTACTTTCTGCATCAGCCCACCCACACGGACCATGAAAAATTCATCTAAATTGGCAGAGAAGATCCCCAGAAATTTGGCACGTTCCAATAGTGGTACGGTGGGATCACGTGCCTCATCTAAAACCCGTCGATTAAATTCCAGCCAGGATATTTCGCGATTGATGTAGAGCGAAGGATCGTCCAGGTTGATTTCTGCAGGTGAAATAGTTTCGCTCGTAGTCATAGTTGCACAATACCGCACTGAATGACGGATTGCTGATTTTCTGGTTGAATATTTTTGCTTGTATCCACCTGTTTTTGTAACAGGTAAAACTTAAATCAGTTTATGAATTGTGGGCAATATTGGCTTAGTTTGCAGGTGCCAGCCGCAGTAAAAATTCAGCCAGTTCTTTACCGATATTTTCTGCTTTGGTTTGCGTGGCAGCATCTTTCAAATTGCCAGATTCGTCAAATGCCTGGCCTGCCTGGCTGACAGCGAACTGACCTGGCAGCACAGTCACGCCAATGTTTTGCAGAATCGCCCTGACATGCACCAATCCACGCAGACCACCCATGGCACCCGGTGAAGCTGCCACCAATGAGGCGATTTTGCCTCGGTAGGCCATCATCGGTTGTTCCCCAGCCACTTTGCGGGAAACCCAGTCGATGGTATTTTTCAAAAGTGGGCTGATGGAAGAATTGTATTCGGGCGACGCAATGATCAGCCCACGGTGCTGTGCCATCAGCGCCTTTAAATCCGCTGCAGCTTTGGGTAGACCTTCCGCTTTCTCCAGATCTTCGTTAAAAAGTGGCATTGGATAGTCGTTCAAATCGACTATAGTGACTTTGGCACCGGCTGCTTCAGCACCACGTGCGACAATTTTTAACAATTTCGTGTTAAACGACTCTTTCCGGGTGCTGCCAGAAATCGCCACAATCGTTGGCTGTTCGCTCATCGCCTCAGAATCCTCGTGTCAATGGAATAGACAATAAAAGGATAGTGATATCAGTGAACTTCGCACGTTGTTGGCAGAATTGCTTCTAACGGACCTTCTTGTTGTGATTTGGTTATATAACTATGAGTAAATATTATAGGTCGGATATATAAACACTCGGCTAATTTTCATTTTCGCCGTAACTGCTTATTGGTTAGTAACTTGAGAATTTTTTCTCTCGCCACAAGAAATTGCTATTGCCATAACTGTTACAGACGTTGTAAACTTTCCATCCCGGGTAATCCGCAAACTCTTACTCGGTGGGGAACAGGAAGTACATAAGCCGACCGAATAGACACCAGGAGGGTGCATCATGGCTGCCAAGACTTTTGCTCGACCAATCATTGGCATCAATTGCGATTTTTACAATTCCAGCAAAACAATTACTGCCCATTCCCGGGTGAATGCTGGTTACATTGATGAAATCCTGCGGGCCCAGGGTATCCCACTGCTGATTCCCCCAATGGCAGACGATTTTGCCTTGAAAACACTGCTGAATCAGGTGGATGGAATTATTCTGACTGGTGGTCTGGACATGGATCCCCGCCGCAATGGTAATATGAATCCAAAAAATGTGCAGCCGATGGCCGATCGACGCGATACCAGCGACCGAAATCTCATTAAAATGGTGATTGATCGGCAGCTTCCTGTGCTGGCAATTGGCGTCGGAATGCAGCAACTCAATGTGATGATGGGTGGTACACTCCACCATCACATTCCAGAAGCGCTGCCAGGCACCATGCCCCACTTTGATGCGGAACAACGGGCCCACAAACATAGCGCAGAGGTGATGAAGAACACCCTGTTACATAAGATTTACAACACCACCGAACTGATTGTGAACAGCCGACACCACCAGGCGATTGCCACTTTGGGCAACGGCCTGCGGGTTTGTGCCACCGCACCGGATAAAGTAATTGAAGCGATTGAATCGGAAGACGACTGGTTCTGTCTGGGTGTCCAATGGCACCCGGAAGCGGATACCGCCAGTGCACTGGACCGACAATTATTTGCTCGTTTTGTTGAAAATGCCGCAGAACAGGTAAAACCCAAAGTGTTTGCTGCTGCAGCGTAAACCGAAATCAAATCAGGTTCGATGCCAACGATCAGAAGGCTTTGCATACAAACTTCACGTGATTCGCATTGATTTCGCGAGAACTATTTTTGTTGAAAGCACCTCTCAAGATACAATAGCAACAGTGGAACAGTTGCGAAGGTATCTCTGGTGAATGCGAGTATTTCAAAAGAACGTGGCATAATCAGCCCACCACCCGTGCAGGACTATTCCGGTCGCCTTGGCCCCATCAAATACAATCAATTGATTGCCAAATTGGGACTCGGTGCCCAAAAGCGGTTGGCCAATGCGGCTACTTTTCTTCCTGCTATCAGACATTTTGAACAGGAATTCGGCAATCTCAGCGACCAGGATTTGATTTCGCAGGTAAACGCGCTCCGAGGACGGGCTCGTGCGGGTGATATGTCGCGTGATTTTGTGGCACGCGGTTTTGGACTTTGTTCCGTGGCAGTCTGGCGTGTGCTGGGCTATCGTGCCTACGACGTGCAATTGGCAGCCGGTGTGGTCATGTTTTACGGTGCCTTGTGCGAGTTAGCTACCGGAGAAGGAAAAACGCTGACGGCTTCTTTCCCGGTCTGTGTGCGGGCACTTGCGAAAAAAGGGGTGCACGTTGCCACCGTAAACGATTACCTGGCAAAGCGCGATGCGTTGGAAATGGGGCCGGTATATGAAAAACTTGGGCTGAAATGTGCTTTTTTGCAACAGCAGATGGAAGAGCCACAACGTAAGGCGGCTTATGCTTGCGATATCACCTATGCCACTGCATCCGACTTTGGTTTCGATTTTTTGCGCGATCGGTTGAAAGTTCGGGGTGGGCAGGTTGCGAAATCCCACTTCTGGACACCTTGGTTAAGCCAACCAGGCGCAAATGTTGCCGATAATCGTGTGCAGCGGGGTCATTATTTTGCCCTAGTGGACGAGGCAGACAGTATTTTTATCGATGAAGCCCGCACCCCACTGATTATTGCCTCCCCCACGCGGGATGCAAAGCCAGAAGAGTGTATCATGTACCACTGGGCGGACGGGGTCGCACGAAAACTACGCCGATCAGAGCATTTTCGACTGGATATCAAGAAAGAAAAGCTGGAACTGACGGAATCAGGACGGATGGAAATTCGCTATTCCAATCCCCCAAGTGGGCCCCATGCACCTGCCATGGATAAATTGGTGGAGGCGGTGGAAAAGGCAGTCCATGCCCATTATCGTTTCATTAAAGACCAGCATTATGTGATTCATGATGGCGAAATTGTGATTGTGGATGAAAGCACGGGACGCCCAATGCCCGATCGCCATTGGCAGCAGGGCCTGCATCAAGCGGTGGAAGCGAAAGAAGGGGTAACGATTCACCTGGCGGCGGATCACGCTGCGAGTATTACCTACCAGAGCTTTTTTCGGACTTATGAAAAGTTAGCCGGGATGACGGGTACGGTGGTGCAGAACGCCCGAGAAATCAAACGTGTTTACAAACTAACGGTGGTGCCCGTGCCCACGAATCGGCCTGTGATTCGGGAAGAACTACCTGACCGGATTTTTCCGACCGAAGAGGCCAAATTTGCCGCAGTGGTGGAGGATGTGAAACGCTTTCACGAGTTGGGCAGACCAGTGTTGATTGGTACCCGAGCGGTTGATAAATCGGAGCGAGTTTCTGAATTACTGACTGCTGCAGGTATCCCCCACGTGGTTTTGAATGCGAAACAGGACAAAAATGAGGCTGAAATCGTTTCGAAAGCCGGTCAACGTGGCAGTGTGATGGTGGCCACCAATATGGCCGGACGTGGGACAGATATCAAACTGGGGCCCGGAGTTGCGGAACTCGGTGGCTTGCATGTAATTGGGACGGAACGTCATGAAGCGATCCGTATCGACCGCCAGTTAAAAGGTCGTGCGGGACGACAAGGCGATCGGGGCAGTGCCCAATTTTTCCTCTGCCTGGAAGACAAAATTCTGGAAGCACTGGGACCGGTACGGCAGGAAGCGTTGATCCGGTTGGCCCACGGTGGGCAGCGAGATTGGCAGCAGTTTGCAAAATTGTTTCCAATGGCTCAAAAATTACTGGAAAAACGCCATTTGAAACAACGCCTCGACCTTATGCACTATGAACGGCAGCGCAGAGAACTGCTTAGTGATTTAGGAGCTGATCCTTTTGTCGACTGATTTATTAACAGATCCTCATTGTCAGCCATGGCTTTTCCCAAAAGCACTCTACATTCATCTGCCATTTTGTGCCCACAAATGTGGCTATTGCGATTTTGCTGTTGTCAGTGGGCAGGATTACAAGATTGATCGCTACCTGCTGGCATTGGAAGAGGAAATTCTTCAATCGGGTTGTTCTGGACACCCAACATCGATATTTGTGGGTGGAGGCACGCCTACATATCTGCCAGAAAAACAACTCGAACAGTTCTTTACAATGTTGGCCCAATATTTCCCTTTAGCACCAGGTGGGGAATTTTCGATCGAATCGACGCCTGAAACTCTCAATCCCCAGAAAGTGGCCATATTGCAGCACGCAGGGGTGAATCGGATCAGTCTGGGCGTCCAATCTTTCCAGGATGCCCTACTGTTGCAATTGGATCGCGGTCACCAGTCGCAACAGATCGATCGAGCCATTGAATTGTTGAAACCAGCAATTCCAGTTATTTCAATTGATCTGATTTTTGGCATCCCCGGTCAGTCCCTGTCGCAATGGCAGCTCGACCTGCAGCGGGCGGTCGATTTCGGTTTGCAACACCTTTCCACATATGGACTTACTTACGAAAAAGGCACACCACTATGGAAGCAGGTGAATCAGGGCTTGTTAGCCCCACTTGGGGATGACCTGGAACTGGAGATGTACCAGTTGGCAATCGATTTTCTGGAAACCAACGGTTACCAGCACTACGAAATCTCTAATTTTGCTCTTTCAGGTAGTCAATGCAGGCACAACCATGTGTATTGGGCCAACCACGCCTACTGGGGCTACGGTTTAGGTGCCGCACGCTATGTGCAGGGTAAACGGGAAACCAACACCCGGAATTTCGATGCATATTTTGCGAAAGTCTTTACGGGGCAATCACCTACGTTTCAATCAGAACTACTTTCACCATCGGAAACTGCCCAGGAAACTGCCGCAATCCAACTTCGCCGCACGATGGGGATTCAGATCGATGATTTTCTGAAGCAAACGAATTACGACATTCGAGATCTGCTTCAAAGTAATCTTCACAACCTGGTGCAGCAGGGTTATGTGCTGGAAAGCACGGATTCGATCAGTCTGAACAAAAAAGGCCGCCCGCTGGCAGATTATCTGATTAGTAAACTGGTGTGGGGATAAATAAATTACGATTGAGATTCTTCAGTGTAAGAATCTTAACTTTAAACTAAAATATCGCCGAGTGTGCCCGTGCTTTCCTTGAATCGATCCACGGGGCAGCCAAGTTGTTGCAAGATGGTGAGATAAAGGTTCGACATCGGGACTTTATCTCCTTGATATCGAATGTGTTGACCATGTTTGAAGCCGAGGCGGTTCCCACCTGCAAGCAACGTGGGGAAACTCTTCCCAGAGTGGCTGGAAATCTGTGCCCCACCAAACAGGATTACGGTGTGATCCAGCAAAGTGCCTTCCTGTGCTGGGATGTTGTGCAAACGATCCATCAGTTTTGCCAGACAACTACATAACATGCGGTCGCGATTGCTGATAACTTGATCATCTGGCGAATCTTTGCTTGCCTGCCCACCTTTGTGGTGAACATCGTGGGCCCCGCGTACAGGGGCGCCGGCCTTCAATGCCCAATCTTTATATTCATCGTAATTCGGTCCACCTTCCCCACCCAGGCTCTGGGTGACGACGCGGGTCATATCAGTTTGAAATGCGAGAGCAATCAGGTCCATCATCAATTCGATATGTTCCTGCATTTTATTTTTGACCTGCGGTTCCAGACGCACGGCAGATTCGTCGAACTTCGGTCGACCTCTCTGCAGAATTGACCTGTTGTCGTTAAGCCGTTTTTCGACATCACGAATCGAATCGAAATACTGTGTTAATCGCTGTCGATCAGCACCGCTCAACTGATGATTCATCCCACTCAATTGCTGGCCTGCTGTATCCAGAATACTTCTGTCGGTTTCAAGTCGTTGTTCGGCCTGTTTTAACTGTTCTTTATCGGCAGGTGGGAACAGTTTTTCGAAAACGGTACGATAATTTGCCGTCGCAGGGATATCCACACCCAGAGAATTTCGAGACAATGTGGTAGTTCCCACCCCATCTGCAAATGAGAGAACCAGCGACGACAGCCAGGTGGAGCCAAGGTGTTTGGCAGCCACTTGATCCATCGAGACAGTATTGGTGATTGTTCCCGGTGTCAGATTAATGTTGTGGCCGGTGAGCCAATTGTAAGGATGAACATGACCACTGATTCGGCCTGCGATGTGAGAAAGGTTCGACAGTACCGAAAATCGCTCTCGATGGTGGGCTAACGGTTGATGCGTGGGGGCCAAAGTATATTTGGGGCCGGTGTCTTTCGGAAACCAGCCATGCCTACCAATCGCACCGGGAATGTAAAAACAGGCCAAACGACGAGGTTCTGCAGTGCCATGTTCTTTGGCAAGCGTCGTGCCTTGCATGATTTCCAGGTAAGGGAGAGCTAATGTGGCACCAAAACCACGTAAAAGCGTTCGGCGGTGCATGGGGTATGATTTCGGATTCATGTTATTTCTCTACTTTCAGTTCGTTACGTAAAAATGCCTTTGAAAGCAATGTGCTGACCACTAAATCTCTGAGGGAATAATCATTTTTGGCATTCGCTTTCAGAATTGCTTCAATTTCTTCCATCTCCACCACACCAGGTGGGTAACCAGTGGTGTACAGAAACAGTTTCTTCAACACTCCACGTGCAATGTCATTGGAGTAATGAGAAACTACTAATTTTTTAAACTCCGGATAGGTCTGAAATGTCTCCCCACGTGGGAGGCTGCCAACGGAATCAACGGGCCGGGACTTGCCACTGCCGACCCAGGCGATTTTACCATCCAGTTCACTACGTTTGTAGTTTTCAAATTCTTCCGTTCGCCACCTACCGCTGATATCAAAGTTCTGGAAAGCAAAACCAAGTGGGTCGATATTTTTATGGCACACCGCACAATGTCGGTCTTCCTGGTGAATTTTCAAAATCTCGCGGTAGGTTTTCCCTTTGGTTCTGGCAGGATCCAGTTCTGGAACCTCCAGTGGTGGGGCAGGTGGGGGCATATCCAGAATAGCCCTCGCAAACCAGACCCCACGATAGATGACCCAATTGTCTCCCATCCAGCAGAGCATTGATTGAATTCCTGCATGAGCTATCAGGCCCCCACGTTGGAATGTTCCGGGCAGGTTTACTTTTCGAAGTTCTGCCCCCACAACAGGTGGGAGTTGATAATGGTATGCAAGACTTTCGTTCAACATTGTCCAGTTGCTATCAATCAATTCTGAAATGGGGCGATTTTTTGATAGCATTTCGGCTATATAAGCAGTTGTTTCTGCTTTCATTGATTCTTTCAAATGGCGTGCGAAACGAAAATCCTGTTTGGAAATGTGCGATGAAGTGATCGTAATGGGCTGATCCAGTTCCAGCCATTGTCTGGTGAATGGTTTCAAGAATCCTGTTTTACACCTTGGACTTTCAAGCAGTCTGTGAATCTGTCGATTTAACTGCTTTGGCTCCGATAACTTACCGCTGGCAGCGACATTTAATAATTCCTGATCGGTTGGGCCACCCCACATATCAAAACTAATTCGAGATGCCAGTTGAAACGGATCATTGTTGGGGGAATTTCCTCCACCAGGACTGCCCAGAAAACGAAATTGTGTGGTCATCAGGATCGATTGACACGCCGCCCGCACAGCGGCATCAAAGGACAACCCGAGTTTGCGTTGTTGTTCATACAGTGCGATGAATGGCTTGCTTTCTTCAGCGGTAATGGGTCTTCGCCAGGCTTTTTCCTGCCACAACCCGATAAGCCGGGCTGCGTACTCGCTGTTGGGCTGTTTTTCAGGTAGTTTCACCTGCCAATGGGTTGGTGGCCAACTGGCGTTGTAGTTGGTGTTCAGTTCAATCGCGTGCAGCACAAGATAAGGAGCAGGGTGCTGCTCCAGTGGCAGAGATTTTCGATCAAACTTTGGTCGAAATAACCCCGTCCCACCTGGTGGAGCATCGTTGGGATTCGATCGATCATCATTTTCGTAACCATTGACAGCATAAGGAACCTCCACCTTATTGCTCAGCGAAATTTTCACTCCTTTGTCCTGCACTGCCAGATCATCCAGTTGTACCTCATAAATCAGTTCACGTGGCCGGTCAGGTGGATTGGAAATTTCGCAAAAATCGATGTCTTGACCTGCCACATCCACCCAAAGGTGGGGACTGGGCAATTCCGGTCGAGATTTATGGACTGAAACAAGCAGTTTGAGCCGCAACACGCCAGTGCGCGATGGCTGGACAGGAATTGTGAAGGAAAACTCATCTCTTTCTCCAAGTGCTTTCGGTTCCAGCCACAAACCTTGCCCCACCCGTGGGATACCTTTCACTTTGATCGTTGCCCCACCTTGTTTCCAGGCTTCGAGAGTTTTTTTGGGATCCTTAGCACTCTGTAGATCGGCAGAAAACTGTAATTGTGTTGATGGCGGTTCAAAAAATGAGAGAGCATTCACCGCACGCTGGGTCATTGTCAGCCAGTGTGCAACACCGTCGGGAGAGTCTGGTAGATTTTCTGCACCCGTATCGAACCCAGCAACGGTACCATCAGCAGGCATCGAAAATCCGTAGTCGATATTCAAACCAGTGATTTCACGTAGCGAAGCGGCTAATTCTCGTCGGTTCAATCGTCGAAAACCCACAGGTGGCTGCTGGATCTGCATATTGCGGATCCAGGTGAGCATGGCCTCTTTCTCTTTTGCACTGGGCTGGACGGCAGTTTTCGGTGGCATCTCCCCACGCTGAATTTTTTGATGGATCATCGTCCAGAAGTTTCGTTCGCCTGGCCGATAATCAGCCAGTTGATCGACCCGCACGCCCGATTCCTGGATAGTTTCTCCGTGACAATTGGTGCAGTATTGCTGCAAAAATCGTGTGCCAGTATTTTCGGCACCGTCAGCCAAATTGAAATGAAAGAAAACCAGGGTGCATGTCAAAACAGCATGAAACCATGAAAGGTGGTTTCTACCTCGCCAGAGAAAATCAACGAACATTACCATTCAATGTCGCTCGGCAGTCCCACTGCTTAGATGAAAACTAACTAAATTAGGTAATCGGTGGGCGGAATTAGGCAGTTAATTTGTGTTTTTTCAGAAAAAAAGCAGACATGAATACATCCCGCGTTGTTTCCCACCCAAAATGCCCCAATGTTCATAAAAAGTTCCTATTCTCCTAGATTTGAGGTACCGATGGAAGCAACTGGTGATTTGGCGTTGATTGGTCTGGCGGTAATGGGTCAGAATCTGATTTTGAACATGAACGATCATGGTTATCAGATTGTGGCATTCAATCGAACAGTGTCGAAAGTAGATGAGTTTCTCGCCAAAGAGGACAAAGGTACCAACGTGGTCGGGGCACATTCCATTGCAGAAATGTGTGCCAAATTGAAACGCCCACGTCGCGTGATGATGTTGGTGAAGGCTGGACAGGCAGTGGATGACTTCATTGCCCAGATTGTTCCTCACCTGGAGCCTGGAGATATTATCATCGACGGTGGGAATTCACTGTACCAGGATAGTGCCCGCAGGCACAAAGAACTGGAACAAAAAGGGTTGCTTTTCATCGGAACGGGCGTTTCCGGAGGAGAAGAAGGGGCACGGCGTGGCCCCAGTATTATGCCGGGCGGTTCCCCCGCAGCCTGGCCCCACGTGAAAGAGATTTTTCAGGCAGTTTCCGCCAAAGTGGAAGGTGGTGCCCCTTGTTGCGACTGGGTCGGTGAAGGTGGGGCAGGGCACTATGTGAAAATGGTCCACAATGGTATTGAATATGGCGATATGCAACTGATTTGCGAAGCATACCAATTGATGCGTGATGGTCTGGGTTATTCTGCCGAGCAGATGCATGATGTATTTGCTGAATGGAACCTGGGAGTTCTGGACAGCTACCTGATTGAGATTACACGCGACATCCTTGCTTATCGCGAGCAGGATGGAAGTGCTCTTGTTGACCATATTCTGGATACAGCGGGGCAAAAAGGTACCGGTAAGTGGACAGTAATTGATTCAATGGAACTGGGAATGCCCATTACCCTGATTGCCGAAGCAGTCTATTCGCGATGCGTATCTGCTTTGAAAGAAGAACGGGTTATTGCATCTGGTATTCTTCCTGGCCCCGCCTCCAGCAGAATTCAAACAGACGAAAAAGCGTTTGTGGCTGCGATTCGCGATGCTCTATATGCGTCAAAAATCGTGAGTTATGCCCAGGGTTATATGCTGATGCAGGCCGCCGCCAAAGCCAACAACTGGAACCTGAACTATGGAGGCATTGCTCTGATGTGGCGTGGGGGATGCATTATCCGAAGTCGCTTCCTCGGCAAGATCAAGGATGCCTTTGACAGCAATCCCAATTTAACAAATCTGCTGTTGGATCCCTATTTCTGTGAAGAAGTCAATCGCTGTCAGACGGGTTGGAGGCAAGTGATTGCTGCTGCCGTGCAGGCTGGCATTCCTGTGCCTGCATTTTCTACCGCTCTCAGCTTTTATGATGGCTATCGCACAGCAAGACTACCTGCAAACCTGTTACAGGCTCAGCGGGATTATTTTGGTGCCCACACCTACGAGCGAATTGATCAGCCACGTGGCCAGTTCTTTCACACCAACTGGACTGGTCGTGGTGGGGATACTTCCAGCAGCAGCTACAACGTTTAGTGCAGCATTTTGATGCCGGAAACCAGCAATTCGTGGTTGAGTGGAATGTTGGTTGCAAAGCGAATATACGCACCAGGAAGTTCCGAGGTTTCGATAACCACCTGGTGGGGATTAGGGAGCAGATAACCGTTATCGCATGGAATATGGCCAGTAATCAGCCAATCACACGCTACTTTACCGAGAAAGTTCTTCACATTTTCTTCAGAAACATCCCGGCCCCACAGGAGTTCGTAAATACTGCCACCAGGCAACAGATCCTGATTCGGTGGGCTATCTGTTTCCAGGTGATGTAACGCAAATTGATCTCGATATTTTTTCCCTGGAATACTGTGGCTGATAAAGACACGATTGCTGGTGCGGATGGCTAAAGGCAACATTTTGAACAATTTCTTGTACGCATCTTCGATCCTGTCTACATGCGTGGCACCATAATATTCGGCGATGCCTGCCAGAAACCGATCATTGTTGTTGGTACCACCTTTCACAATTGGCCGATCGATCCATTGCGATAACTCATGGTTACCCATTATCAGGTGGACCTGTTGCGGAAACTGGCTTTTCATCGCACAGAAAACGTCCAGCAACTGGTGCGACTTATCACCACCTGTGGGATAGCTGTGTTTGCCATGAATTACTTCCTGCAGCACCAGATGACGATGAGGGTTATCTTTCAATTGTAATTCGGGAAGGATCCGTTTGAAATTGTCCAGGTTACCGTGTAGATCCCCCACGACAATCACTTCGTGTGCTGAGTTGAGTTCAATCAATTTGCCACGCCGACCAGCCGTGCTTCGAACCGCTTCGATGGCACGATAGATCATCGTGATGAGTTTCTCTGCATCTGGCATAATTTTTCTGAAAGTTTTCGCAGGAGTCAACCATCTACTATAGCAACGCCCAGGTAGAATATCTTTATTGTGTTACAGGATGCAAAAATGAAAACCCTCCCCCGCCATTTGATTGTAAGTGCCATACTGCTGGCATTTTCATCAGTGCTGCCTGCAGAAGAAAAGCCAATTGCCATTACCAGAGGAGTGGATCTTTACTCCCATTGTGATTTGGTGGAGTGGAACAAACAGTATTTTGTTTCTTTCCTGACCAATTCCAAAGATATCAAGACAGATGGCACTATTCAGATCTACTCTTCCAAAGATACCAGGACCTGGGAAAAGCTGGCAACGATTTCAGCGCCCATGGATGCAACGCGACTTTATCAGCCTGCATTAACAGTTAGTCCAAACGGCTTATTAATGCTGACGGCATCTGGTGTCTATCCCGGAGATTATTCCAATCGGCCATTGCCGATGTATGGTGCCAGTTTTTCCACGCTGGTCTGGTACTCCAAAGATGGTAAGAAGTGGTCTGACCATAGCCGCCTGTTGCCATCTGGCACGCACCCAAACCGAGTCACCTGGAATGAGAAGTCGCCTTATATGTTTGTTCGTGGCTGCATCTGTGGCAGTGCGACAACAATACAAATGCACCGTGTGGATGGCACCATTGATTCCGGTATCAAATATGAGGAAACTTTCACTGGCTTTTTCCCGGAACAACTTGCTGCGGTTGTTCAAGATAACAAACTGGACGTGATCTTTACCCGCAGTACCGGCCAGGCTGGGGCCAATTTACCTGCGTACTACATCCTGAATCAGAAGTTAGATGAAAAAGATTGGGAATGGAAAGAAATGAAACAGATCCTTGCCAACCCAAGTCTGGTGCGTACTAACGACGGTCGTATTTTTGTGGCCTGCAACATTCTGGAAAAAGACCCCCGCGTGGTTGTCGGCGAACTTGATAAAGAACAGGGAATAATCCGGGAGTTGCAGGCGTTACCGAATGCCCGCAAACATTCGAACGTGGGGCTGCTGTTGAAAGACAATGCCTTGCATATCACCTATGTTGCCATCGAATCTGACAAATCGGTGAACTACCTGAAAGTACCACTGCCGAAAAAATAATACTTCATCGATGATCTATTTCGGTACTTTCAAAGGATCTTTGTTCATTAGGTACCCAATCAGATCCACCACTTCTTCAAATCGCAGTGGTTGCAAAAGATCCTCTGGCATGAATGATTTGTTTGACCTTTTCATTGCCTGAATATCCTGGCGATTCAAGGTTACCTGCTCATTAGGCAGTTGCAGCACTACCACCTGAGGAGATTCACGAACAACTATCCCACCCAGTTGTCTGCCGTCGGTCATTTCCACAATCGTATTCAGGTACTGAGCGGGAACTTCACTACTGGGATCGATGATGTTCCCAAGCAGATAGTCCATGTTATCGCGTTGGGAACCAGTAATATCTGGACCAATTGCCCCGCCTTCACCATACATTTTGTGGCAGGCCGCACAGTTTTTTACGAACAGGGCTTTTCCATTAGATAGATTGGCCTCAGCCAGCACTTTCTTGGTCAGCTTGCTTTTCAGTTCTGCAATCTGCTGTTGGCGTGCTGCAGTTGATTCCTGCAAAGTGCCCCACTTCGCCATGAGAAGTTGCTGGAGATCTTTGTCATGAAATGAGGCAATCTGCCTGGCCTGGGCTGCGCTGAGATCGCTAACAGGGACTTGATTTGGTGCACTGCCAATATTCTGAAGTAGAATTTTCGCAAAAGTTGTGCGTGAACAAAGAACATCCAGTAACTTACCACGCTCGTTGGCACTCACCAGGCGATAACGATTGAGGATGGCCTGGGCAATTTTCGGATCATCAAATCCCGCCAACCCGCGTGCCGCAACTACACACATTTCCCGTTCACCAAGCAATGTTTCGCCAATCGAACGAAGTGACATCGGCTTTGCGGCGACGAGACTGTTCCATGCTGCAACGCGTGCACCATGATCTTTCTTTTTGTCCCGCACTAATGCTTCGATCTGTGCAATGCTTAAGCCAGTTCCAAAAACAGCATTCAGTGAAATCAGCCGTGGATCGTTGGCAATTTCGGGTAATGAAATAAATTGATCCCAGCATGTAGGTTTGGGCAATTTCACATATCCCTGTAATCCCTCTGCAATGCCATTAAGAACTTCCTGCTTCAGTTTCATCTGCAACTGCAATGTCGCCTTGATCGCGGCACTAAAAGCTTCTGGTTTCTGTTCTATCTGCGTGGTCAGTTTCCTTATCATCCAGCGAACTGTTTGTGGCCACTGGCACTGCGGGAGTAATTCTGCCAAGGTTTCCGGTTGTTGATCGCCCACGGCCATTAAACCATACCACACCAGGTAAGGCAGAAAAGCATCACTGGCATATTCTTCGTGGGTAAATAATGCACTTGCCAATTTGCTGCGTGCTGCAATGGGCATTCGTTGCATTGTTGTGGCTAACGTCAGATGAACCAGACTTGACTGATCGGTTTTAGCAAGTTCAATCATTGCCTGCAAAACATGATCTTTCGCGGGATAACTTACACCTGGTAGTGGACCCGATAAGCGATCCAGTGGCCAGGTGTCTGCAAGCAGGCGAATAGCCCAAGCTCGCAGGTGTTCATCTGGATTAGTCAGCAACTGAAGCAATTGTTCTTCAGTTACTTTTTCATCCTGATAATCCTGCCACAACTGTGCCAGTGGGGTAGAGTGATTCATGCACCAGGGGCGTTTGAATTGCATCTGGCTTGATGGTTTGCCGTAACTTAACTTGAAGATTCGCCCACTGGTGCGGTGCACGCCAGATTGTTCGTGACATTCTCCCGTGTCACTCCAATCGACAAGATAAATATTTCCATCGGGGCCTGTGGTCAGTTCCATACCGCGGAACCACGGATCCTTTGCCAGAAACAGGTCAGGTTCGTGCTTGCCCACATATCCAGAACCGGACCGCTCCAGTTTTTCCACGTTGGTACGCCGGCCATGCATGTTTAATGTGTACAGTTTATTTCGATAATACGCTGGCCATTGATTCGCCTGATAGATCATCATGCCGATATGTGCATGACCGCCACCCAGGTCGTTTGCTTTGCCATCTCGGCTTGCCTGCCAGCCACCTTTCACATCAAAGTGGTAGTGGTCAGCGATGGTGTCCATTCTTTCGAAGACACCTGGATTTCTACTGACGCCGAAAGATTCTTTGAAATGTGCCCCAGGCATGCAGTGCCATAGATGCCCATTGACAGTATTAATGAAAAAGAGTTCGCCATGTTGATCCCAATCGTGGCCCCATGGGTTCGTTGTTCCCTGTACCAGAACTTCAACAGTTTTTCGCTTGGGATGATACCGCCAGATACCACCATAAATGGGATAACGCTGTTCCGGTGGGGTGCCAGGCAAGCCAATATTTCCCGGGCAGGAATGCCCACAGCGGCCGTAGAGCCAGCCATCCGGCCCAAATCTCAAACCGTTCGCAAAGTTGTGGTAGTTGCTTTCTGCAACAGTAAAACCGTCCAGCACGACAATCGGCGGTCCATCCGGCACGCAATCCTCATTCGCATCGGGAATAAATAATAACTGTGGGGGGCACATTGCCCAGACTCCACCTTTTCCCACTTCCACGCTGGTCAGCATTTGCAATTGATCAGTAAATACTTTGCGTTGATCTGCCACCCCATCCTGGTTGGTATCTTCCAGAACAATGATGCGATCTCGCAACTTCAGATCAAAGCGTGTGGGGCGCTCTGCGTAAGTGTAGTTTTCTGCTACCCACAGACGGCCTTTTCTGTCCCAATTCACCGCAATTGGATTCTGTACATCAGGTTCGGCAGCAAACACAGTTACAGATACTCCGGGTGGCACCTGCAACCCACGTGCGGCATCCGGAGCGGACATCAGTGGCACATCGGTTTTCTTTTCTGTATTATTTGGTGTTGGAAAATCTGTCTGGGCAAGCACCAGGCTTGTCAGCAAAAAAGTTGTCATCATGGAGAGGCTCCTTTGGGAGTTGCAATATTGCTAAGCAATATCAAATGTATCTAATAAGCGTTTCGATGCAGAAATCCGTTCCAAACCGTCATCAACATAATTTTGATATCAAACCACGGATTCCAGTGGGTGATGTAATAGAGGTCAAACTGCACCCTCCGACGCAAGGAAGTATTCCCACGCCAGCCATTCACTTGTGCCCAGCCAGTAATACCACATTTCACTGAATGGCGAATCATATAATTGGGTACGGTTTTACGAAACTTTTCAATAAATACTGGTCGTTCTGGCCTGGGGCCAACAATCGACATATGCCCAAGCACTACGTTGATGAACTGGGGCAGTTCGTCGATACTGGTTTTTCGTAAAAAATTGCCGATCGTCGTTTTGCGTTCATCGTTCTGCTTGGTCCACACTGGACCGGTTTCCTTTTCAGCATCTGGTCTCATGGTGCGAAACTTCAGCATCTGGAACGATTTGCCATTCAGACCGCACCTTTCCTGGCGGTAAAACACTGGTCCTTTGCTGGTGAATTTGACCAGCAGTGCAACGAAAATCAGCAAAGGTGAAATGACAATTAAAAAGATGCTGGAGATCACTATATCCATGACTCGTTTAATAATAATATTCGCCCCATAGTGGGGTGTTTCCCGCAACCCGAGCATCGGCATGCCATCCAATATCGACATGCGTAATGAAAAACCAGTCAGGGCGGGCAGATCAGCCAATAATCGAACTTCGACCATCTCCTGAGACAGCACATCAAATACCTTGCGTGCTTCATGAAAGCGATTCATTGGTAAGGCGATGAAGACATGGCTGATTTTGTACTGATGAATCAGATTTGGCAAATCGTCGATGGTACCCAGAATGTCCAGATCGCTTGACCATCGGGTGGGGTTGTTTTCAATGAAGCCCACGTTGCGAATTCCCATCCAGGTGGCACGTCGCAAGGCACTGGCTGTTTTTCTGGCAACACGACCCGTGCCGACAACAACGGAAAAAGTTGGGTTGTAGCCACGCGATCTCAAGAAATGCACCCCCCACCAGGATAAGCGACGGGTAAAGATGACACCCAGAAAGCCGAGTGCTGCAAACAGCGACATGGCACCTCGAGACACATAGGGATCCTGGGTGTAAAAACCAATTCCCATCACGATAAATACTGTGAAGAGGGTGCCTTTGATCACCGACCAGATGTCTTCACGCAAGCGATTGAGTCGTTGTACTTCGTAAGCTTTAGCAAGGCGAAAAGCGGGCACGACCGCAATTGCGACCGCGGGCAAATTGTATAAACATTGTTCGAACGGTGGCTGTTCTTTGGTGATCGGCAGATAGCTTGAGAAGCGAATAAAATACGCCATGATCCAAGCACCGGACATCGTAAGAATGTCCCAGAGTTGGAACCAGATTAACAGAGTCTGGCTTCGTTGCTTGATCATAACTGTTGCCTTCGTTCAATTGTTCCTTGTTCAGCTTTCATGCTTTTGTTCAGATTAACCCAAAGTATTTTCATTTACCAGTTGAGAAATTTCCTGCACGACATCCGGGGCAAGTGGTTCACCACTGTGGTAGGTGACATGACCTACTTTCCTGCCATACCTGGGGGCTTTGCCATATAAGTGAAGGTGCACGCCAGGAATGCGTAACATCGTTTCTGGTGGTGGCCAGGAACCAATCAAGTTCCACATTTTTGTATTGCCCACTAAACCGCAACTTCCCAAAGGCAAATCGGTAATGGCACGCAAATGATTTTCAAACTGACTGCTCACAGCTCCTTCGATAGTCCAGTGGCCGGAATTGTGCACCCGTGGGGCCATTTCATTTACCAGCAATTTGCCTCGAAGATCAAATAATTCAATGGTCAGCACCCCAACATAGTTTAAATGCTGCATTGTCTGTTCAACGATCCTGTTGGCTTGTGCTTGCTTTGCAGTGCTGTCGGCAGCAGCATACGGCTCGGAAAATCGCAGGATTCCCTTGGAGTGGGTATTTTCAATTAATGGGTAACAGTTCATTTCGCCGTTTGGCCGGCGTACGGCAATGATGGAAAGTTCTCTGTCAAATGGAATCATTTCTTCCACGATCAACATATTGCCCTGCAACAGATCCCAAGTGGTGCGAACCGATTCGGCAGAATGTACTACCGATTGGCCTTTGCCATCGTAACCAAAGCGTGTTGTTTTTACGACACAGGGAAAGCCAATCTGCTCGCACGCTGCCTGAAGCTGTTCGTAGGTATCTGCCGGAGCAAAACGTGGCACAGGAATGCCTAATCCTGCAAAGAATGTCTTTTCTTTGATACGATCCTGGGCAATCTTTAACGCTGGCACTGGTGGATAAACAGGATAATCATTTGCCAGTTTTTCGATCTCGATCGTGGGAATGTTCTCAAATTCGTACGTCACTACCTGAGAGCTGTTTGCTAGGCGTGCCAAGCCAATTGGATCTGCATAACCTGCATGAATCATTTCTGCTAGGGGTGCTGCAGGACAGTCAGGCGAATTTTCCAGAACAGAAAATTCCATTCCCAGCGGATAACCTGCCAGAGCAAGCATCCGCCCCAACTGACCCCCACCAATGATCCCAATCTTGATTTGATCTTTCATGGTGCAGTCTCTGGATCAGGCTGGGCCAGGACACGCTCGGTCTGACTTGTTCTATATTCAATCACCTTTTGTGCTATTTCAGGGTATCGATGAGCCAGCATCGCACCTGCAAAGAGTGCTGCGTTAATTGCACCTGCTTTGCCAATTGCAAATGTGGCTACTGGTATACCAGCGGGCATCTGCACAATGGAAAGCAAAGAATCGACACCGCGTAAGACGGCAGATTCAATCGGCACCCCTAATACAGGCAAGTGTGTTTTGCTTGCCGCCATTCCCGGAAGATGCGCGGCCCCACCTGCACCAGCTATGATTATTTCCAGCCCACGTGAGGCAGCGGTGGAGGCGTATTCGAACAGCAAATCAGGTGTACGATGGGCAGAAACCACCTTCACTTCGTGGACAATGCCCAGCAATTGTAATGTGACCGCACAATGGTTCATGGTTTGCCAGTCGGACTGGGAGCCCATGATTACGCCAACTTTCATGGTGGATTCGAACCTCCTACAGCAATGGGTTGTTATACTTCCATTGTGGATTTCGTTGAAGGGAAACTTTGCAGTTGAAGAAATCAGTGCGAGGTAATCCCCGTTCAGAAGAACTTTTGCGAACTGCACGGCTCAATTAAGTGAACTTAATTTCACATATATTAATATTGCCTTGTATACTCTCAAAATGATTCAAATTTTGCGGAAAATTGGAAAATGGTGCAAAAAAGCGGGGAATGGCGGATTGAAATGAATGATTTCTCACAAATCACTCACTCTCTACCAAAGAATTGTTCCTCGCGGGGCAGGGCAATCACTTTCCATGCTGCGGGGTAAAGCCGCACCACTCGTTTGGGTCGGTAGCCTTCCAACAGCAGGTCCATTTTCAGCTTTATTTGCCAGCCACTGCTGCCTGGTTCGGTGGGAATTTGCTTTAAGTCCAGTATCGATCCGCGTTTACGATCGTTTACAGGATCGTATGTCATCAGCGAATCACGTGAGACAGCAACCCCCACACTTCCAGGTGGCGTGGGAGCCTTCAAGTCACCAAACTCCGATATTAACTTGGTGTCCAGTCCACCAAACATCGCTACGGTGATGATCTGTTTTTCGTCATCCACACTACTTACCCAGCCGGGAATACCCCGTTCGCGAATGTGCTGGTGATGTTTTGCTAACTGCTTTTCAGTAAAGATTTTGCGTGCAGTTTCGTTTAGCCACAATTCGGTAATTCTGCCAGGCCCATACAGTGTTGCCCAGGTCAGGTTGAAAACAATTTCCTGGTTCGGCTGAATTTCCTGCATAGTTGCAAATCGTTTCCCCAGATAGACCTGCGTGCTGGGTTGCAGATCAAATGTCACTGGTTTGGCTTCATCTTGCCCACCTGTCTGTGCCTGAGCTACCAGTTTCATCGTTTCCAGATCGACTGAAATTACTTTCCAGACTTTCTTCAACCGCACGGATCGGGAAAAATCGTCTTCTAGTGCAAAGCACCTGCGAAAATCGATTTCGGGTGTTATTCGCTGATTCTGCGTATCCGGTGGGGGTGTTTTGTCATTAGCATCACGCAGATAAAACAAACCGTGCAGGTGCGTGCCCAGCGGAATATCCTGCAATGCAGCAGGTGCTCCGTGATAGGTGATCGTGCCATAAGGCAACATCGTAGCTTCCAGTGGTAAATCCCACACACTGCGATCCTGGCTGTCATTGCGATCGACCCGCAATTGAAACAGTCGTTCCGTGTGGTTCACCTGGATTAGTTCGCCGGAAATGGCATGGGCAGAATCAGCTGGCGGAAACTTTCCATCTTCCAGTGTGTACCATTGCAGCACACTGTCTCGCATTTTGCCTTTTAACTGTTTCAATTCTGCAGGTGTGTAAGGACCGTCTTTATCTGTGCGGAACTTTGCAGGGGACTGTGCCAGAATGACACTGATAAAACATAAGAAACCCAACGCGGGCAGTGTAAAGCGATACCGATTCATGAAAGGTTCCAAATAAACGCAATAATTATGAGGGCTAACTCATTAATTCGGTCAGGGTACGGGTGCTGTCATTGAACTGCTTTGCAGTTACTCCCGCCTGATTGACCATTGTCAGCAGTAAATTGCTCAAACGGGCATCTGAATCAACAGGTTTTGAACAGATCTTGTAGTGGGCACCCGCATCAGCAACATTATATTTCCCAATTTTGGGAAGGTTGAAGTCAATGTGTTGACCGTGGCGATAGCCAAGTGCTTTCCCACCTGCAAGGATTGTGGGCAAGTTGGCGTTACCGTGGCTATGGCCATACGCCATCCCGCTGCCCCACAGAATCTGGGTGGTGTCCAGTAACGTGCGATCCCCTTCACGTGCTGTTTGTAACTGATCCAGGAAATAGGCAAATTGCTCCACCAGAAAAGCATCGGTTTGGGTCAAGCGGCGAAGTTGTTCCGGATCGCCGTTGTGGTGAGACAAACCATGGCGGGTTTGTGAAATTCCGATGTCCGGAATCCCACTGCTGTGCGATTCACTTCCGATCATACAGGAAATAACCCTAGTTGAATCGGTGCGCAGAGCCATGACCATCAGATCGTAAAACAGTCGTTGGTATTCTGCCACCACGGTCATATCGAGTTTTCTACTTAACCGAGACTGTTCTGAAGCACTAAGTTGTGGTTTGGGTATATTCAACCAGGCATCCGCACGCTTGGTGCGTTTTTCGACCTGCCGCACCGCAGTCAGATATTCATCCAGTTTGCGGCGATCATCCGCCCCAAGCTGCCGTTGCATCTGGCCGGCATCATCAGCAACCAGATCCAAAATACTCCCTTTGCGGGACAATTTTTTGCGGATCGATTCTTTGCTTTCTTTGGTGGCACCAAACAACAGATTGAAAATCTGCACGGTGTTTCGTTCCACTGGTAACTGAATACCATCCCGTGACCAGGCCAGGGAGTGCCCTTCAATCGCCAGTTCCAGAGAAGAATGGCGGGTTGCTTCACCTTGCACTTCTGCAATCAGTTGATCTGCCGATACACTGTTCCGAAATGCCCCACCATCACTTGGGACATCAGCACCTGTCAGCCAGACTTTATCACAGTTGTGGTGCTTGCCAATCACCATTGGGTGGTGAAGCCCACTGATCGGGGTAACAACCGAACGGTGCTTTTCGAGTGCCTTCATTGGCCCGCTGAATTGATAGTCTTTCCCCGCCTGCTGAATCTGCCAGGTGAGGGTGTTCACGCCGTTAGGGATATACAGAAAAACACTGCGTTTGGGTAATGTGGCAGCAGTTTCTGCACTGGTTGCCAAAGGTTGCATGCAGTCGAGCATTGGAAGTGCAATTGAAACCCCTATCCCACGTAAGGCGGTGCGGCGATTGAGAAACCAGCGATTCGAAAGTATATTTGCCATCGTTTATCTCAAAATATTAGTGAAAATTCATTCATTTATCGTTTCAGGAACAAATCGGATGTAATCAGAGCTCGCACCGCATCTTGCGTGCGGTATTTTTGCTGTTTGGTTTTGGTAGCAATCGCAGTGAGGAAGACGCGATCGTCGAAAGTCATGGTTCTTCGTGTGGCATAAATGGCCAGTTTCTCAACAAAAGTGTTGTTGAGCTGATCAATATCTTCCAGTAGCAGCTTTTTGAAATCAGCCACATTTTGAAACTTTCGACCGTCCGGCATCGTCCCACTGGCATCCACGGTAGGGTTCGGTCCTTGACCTTCCGTTATTTCTTCGGTTCGCCAACGCCCAATAGCATCAAAGTTTTCCAGAGCAAAGCCATAAGGATCGATATTCGCATGACAACTCGCACATCGCGAATCGTGAATGTGGGCGGCCAGCTTCTGGCGGATGGTCGCCTTTTTCTCAGTAACCGGATTAGGTTCAATCGGATCGACATTCGCCGGTGGGGGTGGGGGAGATTTTCCTAACAGATTTTCCGATATCCAAACCCCACGATGTACAGGGCGGTGGCGGGTGCCGTCGGAAGTGAGCGACAGAATCGCCGCCTGCGTAAGAATCCCCCCACGTTGACTGTTTGCAGCCAGGGTAACCCGCTGAAACTCATCACGTGGCAAGCCATCTGTCGGCAAGCCATAATATTCTGCCAGCCGCACATTCAGCATGGTCCAATCGGACTGAATCAGGTCACTGAGTGGGCGGTTTTGCAGCACTAATTCGCTAAAGAATGCCTTGGTTTCACCCACCATACAAGCTTCGAGGTGGGCATCGTACTCAGGATATAACCGCTTATCTGGCGGGAATTTACCCACATTTTTCAGTCGCAGCCACTGGGTGGCGAACGAGTCGAGAAAACGTTTGGCTTTCGGATTCCGGATAAGCCGTTGAAACTGTTCAGCACGCACCTGGGGGTCGCGTAATTTCCCCTGGCGAGCCAGTTCCAACAGTTCCGCATCAGGCATGGTGCTCCACAGAAAATACGACAGTCTGCTGGCGATTTCCCAATCGTTTAATTCCCCACGTTGTTTGGCTTCATCACCCTCAGCCAGGAAGAGAAAATCTTTGCTGCAAAGGATTGCCAGCATGGCTGTTTTCGTTGCCTGCCGCACACTCTCTCCGTTGGAAATTTCGTGTTCTGCAATGGAAACATACCGTTGCAATTGATCGGAAGTAATTGGTTTTCGAAATGCATCGGTGGCGAATCGTTGCAGACAGAGTTTGACTTCTTGCTTGTCCTTGGGCATGTAAGATGCGCGTTTAGTGCGTGTTTCCTCGGTAACCAGTGGCCCTTTCCATGAAATGGAATCAATAATCAAAAATGGGTAACGGGCCTGCCCCTGTTCATCGGTTAATTTCATCTGCCACGGTAATCGGCCTTCCTTGATACTGATAAATGGAACAGTGCCATGTCTGCCGGAACGTGGCAGGTTGGACGGGCCAGGGACATCATTATAGACCATGATACTTGGGCGGCCCTTCGGTAAATGAGCCTGAAAAGTAACCGTAATCGGCTGGTTTTCAGGAGCAATAATGTCCCGTTCGAACAGCACTCGATCCAGCTTTTCTTCATAAACCTTCAAGCGAGGTGCCCGACCATGGGGCGGTTTGAGCCCACTGAGTGTGTAGCTGATTTCATACATACCTGCAGCTGGCAGTGGACCCTGCAATGCAGAATAACGAAACTGATCTCCAGGCCAGGCTTCAAAGCGAACTTTATCCAGCAACCCACGTTCCCGCAATGTTTCGCGGTGTCGACTGTTAATCTGTGTTTCCAGAATTGCCCGTTTACTGCCTGTAAACAGGGGAGCTTCCGTATCTGGAAAGGCTTCGTCCAGAATTGTTTCCGCTGCAGCAAGATATTTTTCGATGTTTGCGGGAGACAAGGTCAGAACAGAACCGATTCGTTCAAAACCGTGCCATTCTGGATCATCCAGAAAACCTCCAGGATCGGTGGCATCGAACTGTACTCCCAGAAGGTCACGGACGGTATTGACATACTCATCTCGACTGAGACGGTGAAAACTGACTTTCCCACGTGCGGCCATACGCGCTGCTTCACCTGACTTCAGTTGATCTGAAAGCCATTGGGTGACCATGGTGCTGAGCTTCGGATCTGGCTGAACGGGATGTTTCTTTGGTGGCATCTCGCCAGCGGTGATGCGGCCAAGAATTTCTGCCCACTGGGGGGTGTTTTCAAAACCTACTTTTGGTGACAGCTGATCGATACGAAAGTCGTGGTTCGATTTGCTGTGGCATTCATAACAGTATTTCACCAGATACTGGCTTACTTTGGCATCCAACTGATCCGCAGCAGATGCTGGCAAGCCAGCAAGCAGAGTAAAACAGGTGCAAAAAATGAAAGCAGCTTTTGGCATTGGGTGTGGTACAAAAATCTCTTTAGATGAGATCGTACCAAAATATCAGATGGTTCACAACAAAATTCAGATGAATCAACGAGATGATATGGACATTAGTCTGACTGTTTTGACTTCCTGCGATGTCTTTCTGGAATGATACTCACTGGTTCGAAACTGGCCCAGTAGCGAGTGGGTACCATGCCAAGGATTGAAATCAACGCAAAAACAATCCAGGTGGTTGTACAGGCCAATGCCAGTTTTTCGCTGAAGCCATAGGCATGTAAGCCAGCCCCGAGCTGGTTGGTGCCAAACCAGGACCAGGTAGTGATGATATTTCCCTGGATTGCCAGGATGGCAAAGCCACGTGCTTTGACCAGCCCTGCCCAGCGTGCGTGCAGGATAATGGCGTTCCAGATCACAATCAAGACAGCACCATTTTCTTTGGGATCCCAACCCCAGAACCGGCCCCAGGATTGGTCAGCCCAGATCCCACCCAGAACGGTTCCAGTAAAACTGGTGAGCATTGCAAAGCAGATCACGCCATACATCATCCGATAAGCATGTTTATCACCACCATTCGCAAACAGTTTCGTGAACATCCCTATGAACACATACGCACAACCAATGATTCCAGCGACATAGCATGCAGCATAGCCGATGGTTACAATCGTAACGTGGGTCCACAACCAGAAATTGGTATCCAGAACAGCCTGCAACATTTCCATCGTGTCGCCAGTCACAGACAGGAATTGTGCAATGATCATCGTGGCCATACCAATCACACCCGCTGTAATACTGCCGAGCCCATTACGGTAGATTGTTTCGAGAACCAGAGAAACAAACAGGGCGATCATGCCGATAAATACAGAAGAAGAGTAAAGATTAGTTACTGGTGGGCGACCAGAAATATAAATCCGCATTACCAGTGCCGTAAAGTGTACTGCCAGTGTTAAGGTTGCCAGCCAGAATGCACTTTGTCGTAATGGCTTTGTCAGGCCTAACCAGGAAAACAATGCTAGAACAGCGACAAGAACGTATGTCCATTGGCAGAACAAAAATGGACGCCAATTATTTAAGAAGTGTTCAGCTTTTATTTTGGAAAGTTGTGATGAAGTCAATGCTGGCGTGAAATTTTGATGATACTCTGCCAATAATTGATTGAACTCTTGGACATTGTCCTGTTTAAAGGCATCCAGCATTTTCAGCATCTGTTTGGCATTATCTGTGTAGCTCTCCTGCTGATCAACCAGAAGTTGTTTCGCCCGATAATCTTCAAGTGCTTTGTTTCGACTTGCAGTTTGAATATATCTGTTGGCGGCTTCAACAGATGGGAACTTCTTTCTGAACTCTTCTGCTACCTGTGCGTTCTTGCTTAATTCTTCGAAAAACTTGATTCGGGCGGCAGTGACTGCAGCCTGACCATCAACACTTTCCAGGTAATTTTCTTCCAACGTCGTTTCAAGATCTTTGAAACTGATCCATTTTTCATTGACATTCACTGCTGGAAAAATTGCAGGGATTTTTCTGGTGATTAGTTCGTTAGTCAAACGTAGTTGCTGGCGAAATTCATTCCACGCGCTTTCTTCTTCGCTCAGGTCTGTTCCTTCTTCCAATTTGTTCTGCACCTGAGTGATGTTTTTCCAGAATTCTGGTTTGTTCAATTCCTCAAGAGAATATCGGTAATTGCCGGGACGATCTTCCAACTGTAATGCATTTCGAATTTCTGGTGAATCAATTCGGATAAATTGGCGATCACGATGGTCGGGATGTTGACACCATTGCTCCAATAACCATCGAACTGCGGGTTGCTTTTCAGTGACAAACTCTTTCAATTCAGCGTCAAAATATTTAATTTCGTAAGTCTGGCTGCCATTGCTGATCGCCATTAGTGCATTTCGTGCCAGTGAGTCCAGTGGCATAAAACGCCCGCCGTGTTGGATCGGGATTTTGCCAAAGGAGACGAAATTGAACTGATCTTCTTTGACTGTTTGTGGTTTGGCAGGATAAAGCAGCAGAACACCACCTAATAACACCACAATCAATGGCAATAGTTTATTCCACATGGGTGCTCTCCTTCTTCAACTTGCTTACGAACTTGTTCAGGTGGAGTGTAAAATGAACCAGCATTCCAAGGGCAATCAGAGCGCATGATACATACGGACCCCATGGAGCAAACTTGCCCACAACTCCCCCACGGTATTGCACAACCTGCAGGCCAGTGGTCCGTTTACGGGCATCCATCGAAGATTGATAAAAGGTACTACCTTCGTATCGAAGTGGGTGATTCATCCAGATGTTTGAATCAAATTTTTCACCAGTACTAGGGTTCGTCAGTGTGATTTTGCTGGTATAGTTTTTAGGTATTTCAGTACCGGGGTATTTTTCGTAGATCAATTCGTTTAAGCGAATTTTGAACGCCGTGTATGTGCGTTTCAAGCGAAAATCAAGACGATATACTTTGCCACCTACTTCTACCTGATCAATCTTGCTTAACATGGGTATATTGCCGCGAGTGAGTTCGACCGCAGTTGATGTGGCCAGCACGCCAATCGATTTTCCTTCTTTACTAAGCAATTCATAGTAGATTGCTGGCATATTGATGTCGCCTGCTTTAACGCCGGTAACTGGCTTCTCTTCAGGAAAAGAGAAAGTCACTCCGTTTCCAACTGTGGGTGCTATCGGATGTTTGGTTAGATCTTCGCTGAATTGACTGTTGATTGCATAATGGTGTACTTTCACTAGAAAAGGCAGCGAATCGTGGGAAATAGGCTGTTTCGTTTTTGCTGAGCGTTTCAACATCTCGTCGGGAATCACGACGACATCATCCACCCCATTGCCCGCATCGCTCATTACAGCCAGTTCGGATTCATCAAAACTGATCATGTAGTTGGAAGTCGCTTTTTCTTTGATGTCCATGCGATATTCTTCAGACATTTCAGCATGGTAGAACTCTCCGAACAACAGCAACAACATACCCCCGTGAATGATAAAAATACCTGAACGCTTCCAGGTAAGCCGAAATCGGGTGAAGTGGGCAGCAGTCAGATTGATCACCATTGCCCAGCCGAGTAAGTAACCGCCCACAAATGGAACTCGAATCATCTGATTGGTTAATCTGAATTTAAAAAATACTTCTGTGAAATCTGAGAAAACATTAATGTCTATCCAGGAGATCCAACAATAGAAGTAGTCTTTCAGAACGATCTGGATGCCCGTATTCTTCTGGGCAACAGTGCCCATGAAAACCAGGAAAAGCGAAATAACAAAGAGAACAATCGTCAATTGCAATGAAGCTAATGGTTTCAGTAGCATCCAAAGTATATCTGAACCAGTCATCTCACGTGGGACACTCGTGGGAGGGGTATCGTAGAAAGTGTCTTTATTTTGCATTGTTACGAACTCATGAAAGTTATTTTGCAGGCACAGGTTCGCCGGCACCTCGTTGAAAGCTGGTACCCGTCACTTGCACCAGATAGGCTTCTTCGCCAGTTCTAGTTGGGATCATCTGATAGTTATCAGACAAATTGTCTTTTGTCGCCGCGGGTAGGTCAAATTGCCCGCGCCAACGATTAATATTAATTAATAGATCGCCACCAAAGTCAGAAACCACGATTTCCGGACTGTCTTGGTTTGGGCCAGTTTTGATAATGGCACGCTGAAGTTGTGTGCGGGGTGCTTCCTGCGTCCAGCCAGCGGGCAGCTGCCATTCCGGTAAGTTTTTGCGATCTTTGAAGTTATGAACAGTGGCGACCCATTTTTTGAAATCGTCCATCACCTTTTTGACTTGTTCTCCATCGCCGCGAATGGTGAAGAACCACCACCATGGCCGTTCCGGGATATCTTCGCACCATAACATTGCGGAAACCAGTACCTGCTCCACTTCTTCGCGTGGGGCCTTGTATGTGCGGATTTCTGGCTTCGGGTCGCAGCCTGCAGCAACAATAATCCCAGCCAGGATGAATGGGATCAGTCGAAAATATTGGAAAATTTTAACCATTTCAGATTGTCTTAATTTTCACGATCAAGGTTTTCGGCAGCACCACTAAAAGATCCGTTTTATGGATTTCGATGCCTGCCGTGGAATGGATCACCACGTATCGTGGTGCCATTAAGGTAGGAACATCAAATATTATACAAGTGGCAACCGATGTTCCGCTTCTTATTTTCGGGAAAATCCTGTCAAATTTCCCAAAATTACATCGTTCTGTTCGCGTCTGATACCGATCGAACCGCTGTCACGAACTGTTGAAGTAGGCGGCGGTCTTTTTTGCCCGGGGCCGATTCTACGCCACTGGCAACATCCACGGCGAAAGGACGCACGATGGAAATTGCCTGTGCGACATTCTCGGGTGTCAGGCCACCTGCCAGAATCAGTGGGACAGAAAAACTCTGCCCAGCCAATAAATCCCAGGGTGCGGTAATGCCCGAACCGCCGTGAAATTCGGGATGAAAGCCATCCACAATAATGGCGCTGGGGCGATTCCCAGAACTGGTCAAGTGTTCCAAATGCTTGTGAATCTGGTCGATATCGGCCTGTTCACGCACGCGGAATGCGGGAATCAGGCCAAAAGGGAAGGAATTCTCATGAGTTGGCAGTTTTCCGTGGATCTGGACCCCACGGAGACCCAGTTGGTAGGCAAGTGCTGTCATCAGGTTCACAGGAGTATCGACAAATACACCCACCAGGGAAATCAGTGGAGAAACAGCGTTCAGGATTCCCGCACATTCTTTGGGTGCGATGTAACGAGGTGAAGGAGGGTAAAAGTTCAAACCAAGTGCATCCACGCCCAGCTCTTCACAAAATCTGGCATCTTCTGTTGTCGTAATCCCACAGATTTTAATACGAGTCATTTGTAATACCGGGGTCGATTCATGTGGGCAGTTGTCTAGTTATGTGTATTTTATGAACGAAAACGGCTGATAAACTGCACAAAATAGACAAAATTTCCCGAGGCACATGCGTATGAACTTTCAAGGGGAAAGACATGGCATTTTTGTTACAAAAATTGTTCTAACTTCTTACCAGTAAAGTCACTACGTCGAATCCTTTTTGCTTGACATTACCCCACGCGCTACCTAGACTTGAGTTTTGTCTACGTCTAAACCGATCTGGCAACTGGGGGCCTACTTGTGACGAAAAAAGAGATTGTCTGGAAATTAGCGGAACGTGCCAATTTAACGCAAATGCAAACCAAGGCGATCGTGCAGTGGACATTCGATGCGATCATTGAAACATTGATTGAGAAAGGCAGAATTGAACTGCGTGATTTTGGTGTTTTTGAGGTAAGGACTCGAAAATCGCGTCGGGCTAGAAATCCGCTGACCGATGAACCGGTCAACGTGCCCGCGAAGAATGTGGTTGTCTTTAAGCCTGGCAAGCATATGGAAGAGAAAATTCGCGATGAGGCAATTGCTTACGAGCCCAAGCGCAAAGAATCTGATAAGCCAGGTAAAGGGCGAAAGGCAAAAAAGAAAGATGCCGACCCGACACCTGAATAATCGACACAAGTTCTCCAGTTGTTTATTGAAGAATTACAGGTTTTTTCGTTACAATTCTCAAGAATCCGATCTTTGCTGCCGATAATCCTTTTGAAAACAACATGTATGCAAGGTTGCTTCGGGAGAGCCTCGGTTCTCATTGAAGGAGGATGCTGATAATGGCACGGAAGTTATTGCTGGGAATCGTGGCGATCGCAGCATTGTATGCTCAAACGGGGTGTGCACTGATTAACCAGTACCCGGGCGATCCCAATGAACGAATGAATGTATTAATTAACCAATCGGAAGATTTGCGTCAGGCTCGTCTCGAGTGGGGCCGATTCTGGCAGAATCACCAACCGTCGACGATGACGTACGAACGGGTCAACGGTTCCATCGGGCCGTGATTGTGCTGATTGGTGAGAATCTTCTCATTAATGGTATTGCTATCTGATGAAAATAGCTTCATTAGAATTGAACAAAACCAGTGCCAGTCGTTGCCAGCCCAAATCTTTCACAAACTGAGTGCACTTTTGGGTCTCCTGCTCCGTGGGAGGCCTGCCGTAGATTTTCAGGAACGCAAGTTCCACGCCTGTAGTGACTTGTGGCGATTTTTCTAATTCGGCCGCAAGCGAAGTTGCCATCTCGTGAATAAATCGGTGATTCATCATCGATAGTGCCTGCACCGGTGTAATACTTTTTGCCCGCCTTGGGGCTGCCATTGCCGGATCGGGGCAATCAAAATCACTGAGAATATCAACGTGGGCTGCTCGGGCGTTCTGGTGATAAACTGCTCTGCGATAAGTACTTACATCGTGTTGGTCCAAAGGGTGATAGGTGGCAACGTTGTCCTGGACGTAACGGTACAATTGAAAACCTGGTCCCCACCTTCATGTCGCAGGAGATTCGCCATTTGCAGCACCCCGTCTCGGATTTCTTCGCCAGTCAGCCTTCGAGGCGGAAAACGCCATAAAAGACGAGAATCGCCATCCTTTTCTGCCGCTTCAGGCCGAAATGCGGAACTTTGCTGATATGTCTGGGAAGTAACAATCATGCGGTGCATTGATTTCAGTTTCCATTCACCTTTTTGCAACGTTTTTGCCAGAAAATCGAGCAATTCCGGGTGTGAAGGTGGGGAACCCATCAAACCAAAATCACTGGGAGTCGCCACAATTCCGGTTCCAAAGTGGTAGTGCCACAGCCGATTAACGATCACTCTGGCAGTTAGCGGATTCTCGGGTGAAATCAGCCAGTCTGCAAGAGCTCTTCTTTTTGCAGAATCGGTGGCATCGTTGGGAAGCTGAAAATGGAATGCACGTGTTCGAAATGCCTCCATTCCCTGGATTGCCACCACAGAACCCTTTTTGGCGGGATCGCCACCCTGAAAAATGTGGAACGGGCCTTTCTGGTTCTGGAATGTCCCCACCCAGGTGGGTTTGGGAGGTGCTTCCAGGCTAATTTTTTTCTCTAAGTTCTTTATTGCAAGTGAGATACGATCAATATCCTCGGTCTTTTTTGCCTTTGTAGCTGCTTCCAATTCGCTCTGATATTGCTTCAACTCTTTTTCGAGTAGATCTTGCTGCCTGGCCGTGCGTGCGTGCTTCACCTGCTGATCACCGTGCTTCACACCCGCAAAAATGGCATTGAACGCATGGTAATCCTGTTGCGAAATGGGATCAAACTTATGGTCGTGGCAGCGCGCACAACCTACCGTGATGCCAAGAAAGGTTTCCGTGGTCGCACGGATCATTTCATCGATCGTATTTGCCCGAATGATCGCTGCCTGGTACGCATCCGAATTTCCCACGTTGTCATACGGTCCGCAAACGAGAAAAGTGGTGCCATGCCGGGCCTCTGGTCGTTCTGATGCAAATTGATCCCCAGCGATATGTTCTTGAATCAGATGGTGGAACGGTTTATCGCTGTTCATCGCATCGATGACATAATCACGAAACGGCCAGAGAGTCTGGATCAGAATATTCCGTTCAAAACCGTTGCTCTCACCAAAACGCACCACATCCAACCAATGTCGGCCCCAATGTTCGCCATAGCGTGGTGAAGCCAGCAAGCGATCAACAAGTAATTCGAATTTATTCTGACGTTTGTCGGCGAGATATGTCCGAATTTCCTCAGGTGTTGGTGGTAGTCCAATGAGGTCGTAAGTCGTTCTGCGCAATAGAGTTAAGTCATCCGCCATAGGGTTAGACTTCAGTTGGTTTTCAGCCAGCTTTGCCCAGATAAAGTGGTCAATTGGGTTTTGCTGCCACTCTTTGGGTGCGTCAGGAATCGCAGGTTGGTCGTGTTGCTTCAAGGGCTGAAAAGACCACCAGTTGGCATCTGCACGCTGCTTGGGCAGGATCACCACTGTTTCAGGCCAAATTGCCCCTTCTTTCACCCACTGAGTAAGGGTTTTCAATTCCAGGTCATTCAGAATTGCCCCTTCTTTTGGCATGCGGGGCTTTTTCCCTTCCTTTGCAGGAACAAGAAGTTTGAGCAATGGGCTGTTTGCAGGTGTCTCGAAGTTGAAATACTGTCCTTCCTGAAGATCTTTTTTGGTTGAAAGTGAAATATCCCCTTTTTTGTTGTTCTCGTGGTGGCACCGAATGCAATGTTTTTGAAGAATTGGCGCGACTTCTTTCGCAAAATCAACTGCCGCCGTGCTTGAATTAACGGTAAAAAAAATGGCACTCAGTGCGAGCAGGCAGATATATGAGGAAAATCTCATCAGTTGTCAGTTCCCAAGTTTCATGTTCTGTAGAGTTTAACACATTGGTGGTTAGGATTTCAACGGAAACCCCACCCACCCGGAAGTCTGTTCAGTGGGTTTATTCGGATAAAGTTTTTTTCGATTTGCAACATTTCATAGTTGACTGCCAACAATAATACTCACCGCGGGTTATAATAACGGTGATCTCTCCCGACCAAATTGGGTGATTTGTGGCTTTGTTACCCTATGATCGCGAACTTCTTGAACGCTGCCTGCAGCAGCAGTCTGGTTCCTGGAACGACTTTGTCGATCGATTTGCAGGATTGTTCCATCACATCATTCGTGCTGTTTCATTTTCCAAATGTATTCCCCTGCAGCAATCGGAAGTGGATGATGTTTTGCAGGATATATTTTTGCAAATTATTGCCAATGACTTCACCGTGCTGCGTTCATTCCGTGGCGACAGTTCATTAGCCACTTATTTGACGATCATTGCCCAGCGATGCGTCACTACCCAGCTTGCCAGAATCTACCGTGAAAGGAAAGCCAACCGAACGTCCGAAGAACAGGTTGTATTACCTGCTGAACCCGCAGCACAATTAACAGATGAAGTGAATAATCTCTTGTCTCGTTTGAAAGATAAAGAACGGGAAGTTGTTCGACTGTTTTACCTTGAAGGCCGATCATATGAAGAAATCAGTTCGCTTACCGGTATCCCACTGAATAGCGTTGGCCCAATTATCAGTAGAGCAAAAAAGAAATTAAATCGCCCACCTGCCAACAAATCTTCCTTGCAGCCGAAAATTGCCTGAACCAATTCCCACCGAGATATCTCGTTATCGTTCAAAGAAGTTTTAAAATGTAATTTCGTTATCCATTGACGCTGATGGCCTCCGGGTCTACACTGCTTTTTTCCCGTGATGTGGGTACATCGTACATGCTGGCAGCAACATTACCGAATACGATTGCCGATTTGCGGATGATTGCTGGATCATTGCAGCACGAGCGTGGGGCAATATTTGTCATTAAGCTGGGCGGTAGTGCCATGGAAGACCCCCAGCAGGTTTCTGCCACTCTGGAATCAATCTGGCTCTTGCAGCAACTTGAGGTTCACCCGGTATTGATCCACGGTGGTGGAAAAGCGATCGATCAGGCGATGGCGGCTGCAGGGCTGACACCACGGAAAGTACAAGGCAGACGATACACCGACATCGAAACACTTGCGATTGTCGTTGATACCTTGACTAATACGATCAATCGGCAACTTTGTGAACAGCTATCAGACATTGGCGTACCTGCTCAGTCAATGCACCTTGGGGACTATCAGGTGCTGTTTGGCGAACAGTTTTTTCTGCAAAACGCAGACGGCACCACCACTGACCTGGGTCATGTTGGCAGTGTCACTCGTGTCAACCGGGCTGCCATTCAACAGGTTCTTGATGCTGGTGCTGTGCCAGTAATCCCTTGTATTGCACAAGGTCCTGATGGTGGCTGGTTAAATATCAATGGAGATACTGCTGCGGGCGCTGTGGCAGCTTCACTAAAATCCTCGCGGTTATACATGATGACCGACACCCCGGGATTGTTACAACAACCAAAAGATCCGTCTTCCTTGATCCATCGCCTGGCCCCGACGTTGCGAAGAGAATTAGAAACTGCAGGCGTCATCGATGGTGGGATGTTGCCGAAAGTAGAAGCCTGTTTTGAGGCATTGCAGGCTGGCGTCCAGCGTGCAAAAATCATCGACGGAAGGCGAGCTTACTCTTTGTTGCTGGATTGCGATCCATCAACGGCTATTGGAACAGAATGTGTTCTTTAGAATTTACTAATTGATCAGATTTCCCAGGAATGAACCGCATGACATCACCGGAAGTAATCAGCCTCTTTCAGGAATACGTTATTGGTAATTACACACGTTATCCGGTTTGTCTGGTACGTGGGGCTGGTTCACGTGTTTGGGATGCGGAAGGAAAAGAATATCTCGATTTCTTCCCGGGATGGGGCTGTGGTCTGCTTGGGCATTGTCCACCTGCAATTGTGGAAGCGGTACAGAAACAGGTGGCGGAATTGATCCACGTTCCGAACACCTGGTACACCATTCCTCAGGGACAACTTGCAAAAGAATTAAGCACCCGAACAACTTTTGGCGGCAAGGCATTTTTCTGCAACAGCGGGACGGAAGCCAACGAAGCCGCAATTAAACTGGCCCGCCTGAATGGTAAACAGACCGGTGCCATGGGTGATCGGTACAAAATCATCACCATGCACAACAGTTTTCATGGTCGGACATTCGGTTCGCTTTCTGCTACGGCCCAGCCAAAATACCATCAGGGTGTCGGACCGATGTTGCCCGGCTTCTCTTATGTGCCTTACGGCGATCTGGATGCACTGGCAAAGGCAATCGATCCGGAAACAATCGCGGTGATGTTGGAGCCAATCCAGGGTGAAGGTGGGGTAAATATTCCCACGGATCATTTTTTTGCAGGCTTGCGCGAATTGTGCGACCAGCACCGGATTTTATTAATATTTGATGAAGTTCAGACTGGGATGGGACGCACCGGCAAGTGGTATACCCACCAACATTGGAACATTCAGCCGGACATTATCACGTTGGCCAAAGCAGTTGCAGGTGGGGTTGCGTTAGGTGGCCTGCTGGCCCGCCCGGAAGTTGCCAGTAAGCTGGTGCCTGGAACGCACGCTGCTACTTTTGGTGGCAATCCAATTGCGTGCGTCGCTGCACTGGCTACAATTCGGACAATTGAAGAGGACAATCTCCTGGAGCGAGCAATTGCGATAGGAGAGCGTTTTCGGTCCCACGCCGCTGATTTTTCCCAAAAATCAGGCTTAATTCGGGATATTCGGATCAAAGGTGCAATGATTGGCATAGAAATTGCTAGCGATGGTGCCCCAGTGGTGGCTGAGTGCCTGAAGCGCGGATTATTGATTAACTGCACCCACCAGACAGTGATTCGATTATTGCCTGCTCTGAATATTTCCGATGAGGAGATAGATCGTGGGTGTGAAATTCTAATGAGCGTGTTATCCACGCTGTCTTAATTATTTTATTTTTTGTCGGCTGACGCCATTTCATAGGAGACTGGCGTTTTATGAAAGATTTTCTTCGAATTATTGACCATTCCCCGGAAACACTGCGGCACATGATTGACCGTGCTGCGGATATCAAACGTGATTTGAAAAAAGGGATCATGCACCACCCGCTGCGGGATAAGATTGTTGCCCTGGTGTTCGAAAAGCCCTCTTTACGCACCCGCGTGAGTTTTCAGGCGGGAATTACTCAGTTGGGTGGGGAAAGCCTGTTTATCCATGGCAGTGAAGTCGGGCTTGGTGAACGCGAATCTGCGGCAGATTTTGCCAGAGTGATGTCCCAGTATGTCGATGCGATTGTCATGCGGGTGTTTGATCATCGTACTGTTGCGGAAGTTGCGAAATTTGCCACTGTTCCTGTAATCAATGGATTGTCCAACACATCCCACCCCTGTCAGGCAATGGCAGACATTCTGACGATTCAGGAATCGTTTGGTAGCTACGAACGCAAAAAAGTAGTTTTTATTGGCGATGGCAATAATGTTGCCCTGTCTCTCGCAGTGCTTTGTGGGAAACTGGGGATGCAGTTTATCCTCTCCTGCCCGGAAGGATACGGTTTTCCGAAAGATTTTGAAGAAACCTATGCCAGTTCCGTTGATGGTGCTATTCCCCACGAAATTCGTGATCCGATGGAAGCTGCCAGCATGGCGGATGTGCTCTATACCGATGTCTGGACCAGCATGGGACAGGAAAAAGAGCGCGAAATCCGACTGGAAAAGTTCAAGCGGTATCAAATAAATGAAGAAATGATTAAGAAAGCCCCGCTACATGTGCGGGTGATGCACTGTTTGCCCGCCCATCGTGGGGAAGAAATTACCGATGGTGTCATCGAATCACCAGTGAGTCTGGTGTTTCAACAAGCTGGTAATCGCATGCACGCACAGAAAGCAATTCTTGAATGGTTATTTACTGAAGAAAAGGTGTATTAATGCCCTATCAAAGGCAGGATGGTCGCCAGTTCAATGAATTGCGTCCGATCAATTTTGAACTGAATTTCACCAAGAATGCCACCGGCAGTGTGCTGGTGCGCTGTGGCAACACCGTTGTGCTGTGTACGTGTCAGGTGGAGAATTCTGTTCCTCCGTTTCTGGTGGGTAAAGGGACTGGTTGGCTGACTGCCGAATACGGGATGCTTCCCGGTTCCACTCATTCAAGGAAACAACGTGATAAAGCAGGGAAAGTGGATGGCAGATCAGTTGAAATTCAACGTTTGATTGGCAGAAGTTTGCGGGCTGTGGTTGACCTGAGCCAGTTAGGTGAGCGTACTTTGTGGCTGGATTGCGATGTTCTGCAGGCTGATGGCGGTACACGCACCACCGCCATCAACGGCGCTTTTGTAGCACTATACCTTGCACTGGCGAATCTGAAAGAAACCCTCCCACCAATTACGGCTATTTTGACGAATTCCGTTGCAGCTGTCAGCGTGGGGATTGTTGAAGAGACAGCGGTGCTGGACCTTCCCTACGTAGAAGATCGTGATGCTGCAGTTGACATGAATATTGTGATGACGGGTAAGGGGGAATTCATCGAAGTGCAGGGGACTGGTGAAGAAACTACCTTTACTGGGACACAATTACAGCAGATGTTGCAACTAGGACAGGACGGTATTGCCCAGATTGCACAATTGCAACGTGCTTCTCTGGGCGAATTGTGGCAGCACTCGTGTTGATGGAATTTCTTGAGAAAAAATAACTTACAACGATTTCACTGGGCCAGTTTCTGTCGTTTGGATGCCGAGTAATTCCGGTTTGGCTTTTGCAAGATATTTTACAGTAGCTCCCACAATCGCAGCTTCAATCCCAATGATTGGCAGGTGGGCAAACCCCATCACGGTGGCCAGATAACGCCAATCTTCATTCCCACCAGCAACCAAAACCAGCCAATTGAGGACAACAGCACCCGTGACAGCGAATGCACCTGCCAACGCACCAGCAACCATAGGCGTTTTTCGAAGAAAACGGAAAATGCTACCTGCCATAAGTGCAGGCAAAGAGATGATGACTATATTACATCCCAGGCTGGAATACCCACCATGTGCCAGCAACAATACCTGAAGCAGCAGGCCTATGGATATTGCCAAAACTGCCTTCCGGCCGAGAATCACCCCCAGTAGCCCGTTCATCAGTAAATGAACCGAAGTGGGACCGACGCGAATATTGATGGTAGATGCTACAAAAAAAACAGCACTGAGCATTCCAACGCGGACAATATCCGATTCGGAAAAGCGATATGATCCTACCGCGATCAGCAACGTAGCAAGCAGGTATCCAACTTCTACGTAGGTAGTGGATAAAATGCTGTCTGCAATGTGAACTGCAAATAACGGAGAATTCATATCTTTGTTACTTCTTTGTTACGTAGACCCAGATCGCAGCACGATGGTGGACCGGAGCCATTTCACCTGTTGGGCTTGCCATGGTACCAGCATTTTCTTTTGTAGCACAGATGCACCACCATCCAGGGTCGGGCAGACTGACTACGGCTTTACCAGTTCGATCTGATTTTGCTGTAAACGTAATCAATTCGTCTGGCGGAAGCACTTTTGGTGCCTCTGGCAGATAACGTTCCGTTTCCAGATGGGCACCTGAAAGGTCGCATTGAACGCTGAATGCGGTGCCTGAGAGAATGCCGTATGGTCGTGTCAGTGGTTGCAAACTGAATTCTTTTTCGTTAGTCCCACGGTTGTCCCAACCTTTCTGAGTTTCAACATGAATTGTCACGCGTGTCTGATCCACGTGGTAGGCTTTTTCCTCTGGAATCCAAATTGGTGGCGACGTGACAATCAACGTGTAATCCCCACGTGCAGGTGGAGTGAGCTCGAGCTGAAAAGCATTTACTTTTTCTTCGCCTTCTCCAGCAATATTGATTTCCTGCCAATTTTCCATTGCTTTTACACTACCGTCTGGCATCACCAGAACGGTTTTCGCTGGTGCTGATGCGGGATAGGTCTGATGCTCGTATGGGTGTCCGTATGAGTAGGAGATCTTCATCGATTCCCCTTTCTTCCCACTAGTGGAAGAAGGGAGAAGCATATGGAAATGGCAGAAGCCACATGATGAACTTGCAATTAACAGTACCAAGGTGAGCAAGAAAGTTCTCATACAGATGATCCGTATTACGAAAATCAATTTTGTAATATTGTGTTTCCTAGACATTCTATGGGGCAAGAGTAGCTACTGAAATGAAAAAAAGATGAAAGTGGCAGGGCGGATGCACAACAACATCTTGAGAGGAAATCAGTTGCCAATATTCACGCACCTGCTGGGCAAGGCACTTTCTCAAATCATTGTCAGGATAATCCATTCATTCAAAAGAAGGTGCTGTTAACATGGCAGAAATCAGTTCGGGCAATCGAGATGCAGAAAAACCATCGAAGAACTCGATGCCATGATAGCAGAACTGTGGGTGCTGATTGCTGACAATTAAATCAATTAAGTAGCGTGATTCCTCAGTACCAATGATGAAAAAATATGTTAGCCCACGGTGAGAACAGGATTCCCCAGCACTTCCATTCGTGGGGTGATCCCCAAACCAGGCTTTGTGGGAGCTGCAAGTCGTCCATTAATTCGCTGGGGTGCATCGAATGCCGTAGAGACCGTGACATAACTATTAAAGTCGGTGCTGCTGAATAACAACTCGGTAGGGGTGCTGTGTGCCAGGTGCGCGATGGCTGCTGTGGCAAAATCACCACCCCAGCTATCTTCCAGGGTCATTGCAATACCCATGGAAATACAGAAATCGCGAGCTAGTTTAATTTTGGTCAACCCACCGAACTTACTGATTTTCAGATTGACAACATCCATTGCCAGATCGCTGCAGGCACGCTGCAACATTTCCAGAGAATCGACAACTTCATCAAGAATGAATGGCAAGTTGGTATTCCTGCGGACATTTAAACATTCCTGGTAGCTGAAACAGGGCTGTTCGATGTAGACATCGCGATCACGAACAGCATTGACCACACGAATCGCTTCATGCTGGCTCCAGCCAGTATTCGCATCTGAAACAAGTCGATCACCTGGCTTCATGATATCTGCCACCGCATGGATTCGTGCAATATCTTCATCCGGATCACCGCCAGTCTTTAATTGAAATCGGTGGTAGCCTTCTGCCAGATAGCCAGCCACGTTTGCCGCCATTGCTTCAGGAGTATTCTGCGATATGGCCCGATACAGATGGAATGATTCGCCATATCTTCCACCAAGCAGTTCGCAAATCGGCAGGTTTGCGTGCTGCCCCAAAAGATCCCAGCAGGCGATGTCGATGCCGGTTTTGACATACGGGTGGCCTTTCAGGGCAAAATCCATCAAGCGGTTCAGTTTCCCCACTTCGCGTGGGTCCTGCCCAATCAGGTGGGGCCCTAATTCCACTAACCCGGCACGCACCCCCGCCGCGTAAGCGGGCAGATAAAATGGTCCCAAAGGACAGACTTCGCCATAACCAATGTGCCCAGTGTCGGTTTCCACGGCCACAATAGTGCTATCAAACACGGTAACCGATTTCCCACCTGACCAGCGATAAGTGGTTTCATGTAAAGGTAAATCAACCTGATACGCCTTGATCTGTTTAATTTTCATAACTGCTCAATTATCAATTAGAATCGCAATATTGTGATATTGCTATGTGATTGTTGTGTGATATTGTGGTTTTATTTCCACCGGAAGATTCTCAAAGCGATTACGAAGCCAATCCCACCCCATGCCAGCATGATGATGATTTCCTGCATCAATTGGGTGAGATGCTTGCCTTCCAGCATCACCCCACGCAAACTGTCGATGAGTGCGGTCAGGGGGAGTACTTTAATGAGTGGCTGCACGATTTCCGGGAACCGTTCGGATGAAAAGAATACGCCCGATACGACGTACATCGGGAGCATCACTGCATTCATTAAACCGGAAACCGATTCAATCGTTTTCACCCTGCTGGCAACCAGTAAACCCAGGCCACCAAAGCAAAAACCACCCAGGCAAATGACAGTAATCAGTTCCAGCAGGGTGCCTTGATTTCGCACGTCAAAAAGCAGGTATCCGAATAATAACAGTACCAGCACTTCGGGAATTGTGAAGATCAGTCGGCTGAACATGATAGACAGAAGGAAATCCCGCCGCACCATGGGTGTGGCTAAAAATCGCTTAAGCAGTTTCCGCACTCGCATGTCGGCGATGACAAAACCGATCCCCCACAGACCCCCACCCATCAGGTTCATGCCCAGCAAGCCTGGGAGTAGAAAATCGATATAGCGGCTGCCAGGTTGTTCCAGATGTTTTGTTTCAATCGGTGGGCCGCTGGCATTTGCCTGCCGTAATAAAATCGCTTCAACAGCATGGCGTGCCAGCACGGATTCCGGGCGGTTGACTTCGTCCCAGAATAAATAGCCAGTATCCTTGGGGGCAATAATCAGGTCAGTTTTGCCCGCAGCTAACTGTTTTTGCCAATCAGCTGTTGCGGTGCGTACCACCAATCGGCTATCCTGCTGCAATAATTGGGTAGTTTCTGCAATTTTTGCTTCGGACAGCCCAGTGGGGTCAATGTCCACCGTGATTCGTTCCACAGGACGCTCACGGAAGGCAATTCCCAGTGCCAGCGCTATCAATAATGGGAAGCAATATACCCAGAATACAGCGGCGGGTTCTCGGAAAAATTCTCGAATACGGGCTCGGGTCAGTTCCCAGATCGCCGAATAACGTTTCGGTTCCATCGAAATCAGTTTCCTTCACGTAATTGGCGGCCTGTGAGATTCACAAATACATCTTCCAGAGTGGCATGCCGCGTGGTAAGCGTGGTCAGGTTGTAGCCATGACTCTGCAGGTGTTTCATGAGTGCAGGCAGGGCAATATGTGGTTCCGTCGCCGAGATTGCATAACTTTGCCCAGCATGACGACAATGACTGGTTCCCGGTAGTATTTCAAATGCTTCCGGTTTGGGTGTTTCCCCGGTGATTTCCAGTTCGAATTCGATCATATGTTCCCCACCTAGTTGCAGAATAAGTTCTTTGGGGGTGCCACAAGCGATAATTTTACCGTGGTCGACGATTGCCACGCGGTCACAAAGCCTTTCTGCCTCATCCATGTAGTGGGTGGTAATCATCACTGTGCGGCCGCGGGCTCGATAACTTTGGATGAATTCCCACAATTGGCGACGAGACTGGGGATCAAGACCAGTCGTCGGTTCATCCAGAAATAGCACTTCCGGATCGCCAACAATAGCACAGGCTACGGCGAGACGCTGTTTCTGTCCGCCGGACAGTTTCACGACATAACTGTTCGATTTTTCCTGTAAAGAAACGCGGGCAATCGCTTCATCCGGTGTCAGACCTTCAGGGTAAAAACTGCGGAACAAACGAACGGTTTCTGCAACCGTCAGTTTGTCGGACATGACCGTTTCCTGTAAGGAGATGCCGATTTTCTGCCTGATAGCGGTGGCGTCTGTTTGCCATGATTTGCCAAGGATGGAAATATTGCCCGACGTGGGATCGAGCAATCCTTCAATCATCTCCATCGTGGTGGTTTTGCCAGCGCCATTGGGTCCTAACAGCCCAAAACATTCCCCCACGGAAATGGTCAGGTCAATTCCACGCACCGCTTCAACGGGCGTCTTGCCTGGGTAAGTTTTCGCAATTTGTTCGCAGTGAATGGCAGCCGATGTGGTAATCATCAGTTCTCCAGATAACTAACTTGTTATATTAGCTTCGGTCATTGATTACCATCCCAGATTCCAATGAAGAATCGATGAGAACTTACTCTTCGTCGTCTTCGACAAGTTCTTCGGCTGGTTTGAAGAGAACAATTGCCAAAATGGTTAGTGACACGCCCGCCAGCATTCCAAGGTGGTGTGGGGCAATAGGTCCCAACGTGGGGATACCTGGCACGAAATGTAACGAAGCGGTCACAACTGCTGCGAGGAGCATCACTAACTGGCGTTTTCTGGAGCCAGTGAATACGGAAAGTAGCAAAATCAAGCCAGCCACGAGAGCGTTTAGTGAATCCACCCAGCGGAATGTACCAAACACGGGCAGGTCGATTGGAATACCACGCTGCAACAACACACGCAATGAACCTGCTGCCTTCAGTGCGGCTTCCTGGCTGTCTTGCTGATTGTTCGCAGAAATATCGATTTTCTTCGCAAGTTCTGTAGCAGCAGCGATTTGCGCCCGATATGCCTTGACCCAAAGGCCACCAAGTACAATCAACAGCGCTGCCAGCAGAAAACGGGTCTGCCAGCCAAAGAGCAACTGATCTACCACCTTGACTGGATTAACTGGTGGGCGATTGCTGGGCTGACTGGGTTTTTCCGATTTTGTGAGAATTTCTTTAATGTTTACCACTTCGGTTTTCTGTTGCCGCAATCGATTCACTTTTTCAACAAAGTCGTCAGCATTAGCCGCCGCCTGCAACTGCGCAGCACGCTGATCCATTCCCTGGGCACGGAATCGAGCTGCTTCAATTTTCTCGAGGTGTTTCAAATCTTTTCTTTTCTGACGTTCTGCATTTGTCCGATCAAAAAATTGAATAATCGGATCACGCCACCCACCAAACTTCGTTGTGCGGAAGTTCTCATTTTCTGCAAATTTTGCTCTGGCGTGAATTTTCGCATCATAGCCGAAAATTGCCTCAAATAACTCTTCCCAGCGTGGGCCACTGTTCTGGCAAACATAATCTCTGAGAGATTCCTCATCCATTCCCTGTACCCGCATGGTACGCAGCAGTTGATCGATGCCAGCTAGCACTTTCTGTTGCTGTACTTTGATTGGGCGGTCCAGCACAATGACGGCGGTAAACGCAATACCAACGGAAACAATGGACACCCCCACCCATACCCACAACAGCCCTGTAAACCAAAGCACGAGTATTACCAGAATGATGAATGCGGTGGCCATCAGCCAATCGTTCAGGCGTGCCCCAAACAGATATTGGCGGGTGCGTTTCCAGATGTAGGTTCGGTTCAGGATGCCATCGACCACAAAGTAACTGAGGAGAGTTTGTACCGCCGTCAGCAATAGACTGGAACCTGCAAGCCACCCACCAGCCAGGTAACCCACCACCACGGCAATCAGAGCGACAACTGCGGCCCCACGTACTACGGTCTTTTTTCGCAATTTTGCTGGCGTCGATTGGAATTGTTTTGCTAATAATTCAAACGTCTGTAGTTGCTCCGTGGCTCGATTCGAAGTGCCTGCCAGTTCCTTCAGAATTTCTTCCGTTGCTGCAATCAATTCTGTGGTGGTCTGAAAACGATCACCAGGCTCTTTGGCAGTCATTTTTTCGATCAGTTTTCCAACGGAGGCAGGAATACCAGGGATTGCCGGCATGGGTTCCGTGGCATGTTTTGACATGACATCGAATACTGACTGCCCACTGAAAGGTGGGGCACCTCGCAACAGCGCGTACAGCGTGCAGCCAAGCGAATAGATATCGGATCGAGCATCCACAGCAGAAGCATTGCGGCATTGCTCTGGAGACATATACGCAGGTGAGCCCATAGCGGTATTCACCATTGTAATATCCGAGGGCAGCGAACGCAGACTGGAACCAAACGATCCCACTTCCGGTTCGGTTTTTTTTCTTTCGAGTTGATCGTCATCTTCATTCATCGTGGGGGTCTTAACCAGACCCAGATCAGCTACTTTGACCAATCCGTGGACGTTCAACATCAGGTTATCTGGCTTGATATCGCGATGGATCATCCCACGACTGTGGGCATAGTTTAACCCGCGCGCTGCCTGCAAAATGTAACTCAGTGCCTGTTCAACGGGCATAGGGCCATTTTTTTTCAGAGCATCGCCCAGGGACTGTCCTTCAACAAACTCCATACTGAAAAAATTGGTGCCATCATCTTCGCCAATATCGTAGATCTGAACCACGTTGTGGTGGGCTAATTGGGCCGCTGCAAATGCTTCGCGAGTAAAGCGTGCCAGAAAAATCGCATCCTGCGACCATTCGGTTTTCATTACTTTCAGTGCAACAGGACGATCCAGAGACAGTTGGCGAGCCAGATAGACCGCCCCCATCCCACCCCGTCCCAGTTCCTTAATGATCTCATAACTACCAATTTTTTCTGCAAGTTCTTCACCACTGCTGGACATAGGCCGGGATTTGCTTGTGTGCTGCGTTGCCACAGTAAACTCGCTGTCTGCCTCATCCATCCTGGTCTGGTGGCTGATCGTCGATTCCAGATTGGGATTACTGGTAACCATCTGTGTGGCGTCGTTGGTATCGTAGCCAGCTACATTGGCGCTACTGGGCATTGTTGCATTAGCATCAGCCCCAATCGGTGCTGATTTTGGCGCCAGTGATACAGTTCGATCAGCCATTGCTGCAGATTCACCCGATGGTGAAGTTGAAATCGATGCATCTGCACCCACAAAGGTAGCGTCCGTCAGCGAAGCTGGCAATTCACCGGGTACTCGTTCTGCAGTCCAGGATGCAGGATCTTCACCTGGGACCAGCAGCACAATTTTGCCATTGCACTTGGGGCATTTTGGCTGATATTTTCCAGGTTTCGGTGCAGTTTTGACCGTAATTTTGAATTGACAGTAAGGACAATGAAAAAACATCGGTAACCCGAATTATGGTATTGAGTGCAGGTCTGCGCTATTGTCCACTTTTTCATAAAGATCGACAAGGGTTAAACGAATACTTCATGTTGCGCTGCGACGTATGTTCGAAATCGTGCATGTAGAATGAAGTTTTCGCTTGTACTCCTGCGTTGGTTAAGTTATACTCCCCCCCCCTACCAAACTTCCTGCGGGAGTCGATTGCAAGTGTTCCGACCAGTATCTTCAACTCAATCACAGTCGCGACGTAGTTTCCTGAAATTTGGCACTTTTGGTGCTGCAGGACTGACATTGCCAAACTTGTTGCGGGCCGAATCAGAAGCGGGAATCCGCTCTTCCAACAAATCAGTGATCTTCATCTATCTGGTGGGTGGGGCACCACACCAGGATATGTTTGACCTGAAACCAGATGCACCGAAGGAAATTGCAGGTCCCTGGAAGCCACGTGCGACAAACGTCAATGGCATCCAGATCTGTGAAGCATTTCCGAAGCTGGCTGGGATGATGGATCAACTGGCAATCATTCGGTCTTTGGTGGGCAATCAGGCTGGGCACGATGCTATTCAGGTATTTAATGGCCACAATCCCAAAGATAAAGCACCCGCAGGTGGGTGGCCACAGTTCGGTTCAACTGTTGCAAAAATACAGGGGCCAACCAATCCTGCAACACCACCGTTCATCAGCCTGTGTTATACCTGCACGCACGGTCCGTACAACGAACCTGGCCCTGGGTTTCTGGGGGCATCCCACTCGCCCTTTCGACCAATGGGTCCATCACGGGATAACATGACTTTGCGTGGGGTTTCTGTGGACCAATTTGGGGATCGCAAGCAGTTATTGAAGCAATTCGATACGATTCGACGCGATTTTGACGCAAAAGGGATGATTCAGGGAATGGACACGTTCCATCAACAGGCGTTTGGCTTACTGACCTCTTCACGGATGGCAGATGCCCTGGATCTTTCCAAAGAAGATCCCCGCGTGGTGAATCGGTATGGAACCGGCGATCCGACGAAAATGATTGATGGCAACGGTGCACCACGTGTTCCGCAAAGTATGCTGGCCGCACGTCGCTTGATTGAAGCCGGTGCCCGTGTGGTTACCCTGAACTACAGCAAGTGGGACTGGCACGGCGGCAGGAATACGGAAGGCCGGGCGAACAACTCCATTTTCGTGCGAGAACAGGAAGACTTCCCGATTTTTGATCAGTGCGTCAGTGCTCTGATCGAAGATCTGAAACATCGTGGATTGGACAAGGATTGCACGGTGGTTATCACTGGTGAGTTTGGCCGCACCCCGAAAATCAGTAATCAGGTGGGTCGGGACCACTGGCCACAGGTCAATAGTGCCCTGCTCGCAGGTGGTGGGATGAAAACCGGGCAGGTAATTGGAGCCACCGACAGGTTGGGTGGGGAGGCAACACAGCGACCGGTAACATTTGGTGAAATTTACGCTACCCTTTACCACAATCTTGGCATCGATGTCAATCAGGCCACCATTACTGATTTGAACGGTCGGCCTCAATATCTGGTGGAAGAAAACGCCCAGCCACTCCCAGAACTGGTCTGATCTTCATTTTTCTTTAATGATTCAGACTCTCGATCCACGCATTCACCTGAGCATCGCTGGGCATCCGCCAGTCCCCACGTGGGGAAAGAGAAACGGAACCCACCTTGGGCCCATCTGGAATACACGACCGCTTATATTGGTTCTGGAAAAATCGCCGTAAAAACAATTGCAACTGTTCCCGAATCTGAGAACCGGTATACGGGTGATCGAAGCGGGCCTGTTCTGCCAACCAGACAATTTTCCGTGGGTGCATTCCAAACCGAAGAAAGAAGTACAGAAAGAAATCGTGCAGTTCGTACTTACCAATAGTGGCTTCCGTCGATTGCACTTTACCATCGGCACTGATTGGTAAGAGTTCTGGCGAAATTTCGGTGGCTACGATGTCCAACAGGGTTTCCCGCGTCGGGCCACTGAATTCGTGATCTGCGATCCACCGCACCAGAAACTTCACCAGCGTTTTCGGAATGCTGACGTTGGGATTGTACATGCTCATGTGGTCAGCGTTGTATGTGCACCATCCCAGGGCCAGTTCCGACAGATCCCCAGTACCAATCACAAATCCAGAATTCATTAAAATTGACGTTCTGGCACGTGCCTGCACATTTTCGAATACGAGATCAGCCTTTTTTTCAGGTGGGAGGTGCAATAATTGGTCTGACAATTGATCGAGTGTAAAATTGTCAAGATTTATGCCAAATGGTGCGTGTTTCAACAGCACCCACTCGTCAAAACAAAGTTGGCGAATATCCACCTCATCCATGCTGATTTGCAGGTGTTGGCCTAACTGACGTGCATTTTGCAAGGTGCGTGGGGTCGTACCAAAGCCGGGCATAGTATAGGCACGCACTCGTTCAGCAGGAATCTCACAATCCTTTAATGTTTTCCAGAGCACCAATAGTGCAAGGGTCGAATCCAGACCACCGGAAACGCCAATGGTAATCTTTTCCGGTTTGGCAGCGTGTAATCGTCGTCCCAGTCCAGCGACCTGTATGTGAAAAATTTCTTCGCACCGTTGGTTCAATTCAATGCTTGCTTTGGGAATAAACGGGTGGGGGTCGATGGAACGTAGTGTGCGGGTACTGGTTTTCTTTTCTGGCAGTTCAAAGCCAATGGTGCGGTAGTTTGGCAGGTCGTTCACCATACCACCATCAACAAATGTGCTTGTTGTCTGGCGGTTGACTCGCAGACGGTCCAGGTCGATATCCTGGACCAACAATTGATCAGTGCGTGAAAATCGCTCACTTTCAGCCAGCAGTGTCCCATTTTCTGCGATTAATGCATGACCGCCAAATACCAGGTCTGTGGAGGATTCTCCCACGCCGGCACCAGCGTAAATATACCCGCTCATGCAGCGCGCAGATTGCTGCACCACCAGGTCTCTGCGATAGGTCACTTTGCCGATGGTTTCATTACTGGCCGATAAATTGGCAATAATAGTCGCACCGGCGAGGCACATCTGCGAGCTGATCGGAATGGGTGTCCACAAATCTTCGCAGATTTCAATTCCCAATGTACAATCGGGCACGTTTGCAGCTGTGAAGAGCAGGTCTGTTCCAAATGGAATCGGATCGCCATCGAATTCAACAAAATCTACCAGTGCGGCAAAAGCAGGTGCAAAAAAACGGCGATCGTAAAACTCTTTGTAGGTGGGGAGATACGTTTTTGGTTGCAAGCCCAGCAATTGTCCCTGACTTATTATAGCTGCACAGTTATATAAGACCTGATTGATGGACAGTGGCAGGCCCACAATGAGGATACCGGCAAAATGTTTCTCCGAATCATGGATCAGCTGTTGTAGGGCATTCCTGGCTGCATCCTGCAGTTCCTTCTGAAAAAAAAGTTCGTTACAGGTATATCCAGTGAGACTGAGCTCAGGGAAAACCAGCACGTCCACATCCAGCGACTGGGCTCGCACCATCAGGTTTTTGGCAATGACAGCGTTTTTTCCTGGGTTTGCCAAGGCCAATTGTGGGACTGCAGCAGCCACCCGAACCATCCCGAAGCGATCGTTTTCAACCATTGTGTTCCTTACCGCCGTTCCGCAGGCCAAATGTCACCAGCAGTGATTTTGAAGTTCATTGTATTCTGCAGAAGGTGATGGAATGCTTCAGTACAAACTGTGGGGCAATTTTGTTGCACCTTGATTTCCGATTTGGCATGATAGGCGGGTAATTCTTCGCCAGCACCTGCAAAGCATGCCAAAGAAAATAGCTGCCATCATCACGGAATATCGGCGTCATTCCCATGCGGATGTGATTATCGGAAAAATCCTTGAAGGCCCCAATTACGATGGTAAAAATCTTTACGACATGGAAATCACCACTATGTATGTGGATCAGTTTCCTGCAAATGACATGAGTAGGGACCTGGCAAAAAAATACCAATTTTCCATTGTTGACAGCATCGAGAAAGCGCTGCTGGACCCACGTGGGAAGCTTGGCGTCGATGGCGTCATCATTGTGGGAGAGCATGGAAAATACCCCAAAAACGATCGTGGGCAAATTTTGTATCCCCGCAGGAAATTTTTTGAGGAGATAGTGAAGGTTTTTGCCAAAACTGGCACCGTGGTGCCTGTTTTCAACGACAAACACCTTTCCGCACGTTGGATAGATGCTTTTTGGATGTACGAACAGGCAAAAAAATTGAAGATTCCAATGTTTGCGGGTTCATCCTTACCAGTTACTTGGCGCAAACCAGATCTCGAACTGCCGATCGGTGCGGAAATCACTGAAGCGGTTCAGCTTGGTTATGGCCCACTGGAAGGTTACGGTTTTCACGCACTGGAATCGTTGCAGTGCATGGTAGAACGCCGCAAGGGTGGGGAAACGGGTGTTTCTGCAGTTACCGCACTTCAAGGTGCAGCGATCTGGCAGGCGCTGGACCATGGGGCATTTTCTAAGTCCCTACTGGAAAAGGCTTTAGGTGTGGTTCCTGCACACGCACGTGGGGACATTCGACAGATTACCAGCAAGGCACGCGATGCTGCTGTCTACCTGATTGATTACCGCGATGGTTTTCAGGCGGCAGTGGCGATGCTGAATGGTTACCTGTATGAAGGTGACGGTGGGGCGTTCTGTTTCGCCACGCAGCAAAAAGGCAGCAAAGAACCAGTTGCCACCCACTTTTATCTGCAGCAGCCCGATCCGTTTGCTCATTTCGCGCAACTGGTTACTGCAATTGAGTTTATGATGAAAACTGGCAAGCCTCCATACCCACTGGAACGCACCTTGCTGACCACCGGTATGCTGGATGCGGCGATCAGCAGTCAGAACACTGGCAAACGGGTGGAAACGCCTGAATTAAAAATTGCCTACCAACCCACCCAGTGGAAGCATGCCACGGGTGTAATTCCCAAATCAATCAAAAGATGAGAAAAATATGAAGGCAGTGTTCATTGTCTGGCTTTGTTGCACGACGATCGTAGTTGGGCAATCGCCCATGCCGTGGCTGGAGGCGAAGGCTACAAAACTTCCCAGTGAGTTTACGAATCAGGAGAGCGGTTATTTTTCAATCATCGAAGGGAAAAACGGCTTACTTTACATTGGTTCTGCCAAATATGGGGTGAATGGTTACTTGTTGGAGCATGATCCGAAAACGGGCAAGACCCGCATGGTCATGGATGTCATGAAGGAAATTGGTTCTAAAGCCACCGGATTTGCAGCACAGGCAAAGATCCACACTCGCAACAATGTGGGAGAACTGACCGGCAAGATTTATGTGGGTTCGAAGCAAGGTTATCCAGAAAAAGGTGAGACCCGGGCAGGTTACCCCGGTGGGTACCTGCTGACATACGATCCGAAAGAGGGCAAATGCGAACAATTTGGCATCCCATACCCCAAACATGGCCTTGCCAGTGTGATGCCGGACGAGGTCAATGGTCTGGTATATGTATCGACATGTTCCGACGACCGTCCGATTGATCACACGCGGTTTATGATTTTCGATCTTAAGTCTAAGAAATACAAGGACTTAGGGGATTTTGAGCATGCATATGCCTTTATAGTGCTGGATGAAAAAAGGAGGGCATATCACCCCGCAATTGGTGGGAACGTGGTGCGTTATGACTCCGCAACGGCAAAACTGGAACAATTGCTGGTCACTATCGATGGGAAGCTACCGGAATACTCATTAAGACGTGCAGGTGCGATCCTGAACTGGGATACCACATCAGATCGAAAACTGCTTTACAGCGTGGAAATGTCTACCAACCAACTGTACCAGTTTGATTTGACACAAAGCGGTAACACCTTACATGGTAAGGCGTTAGGGAAATTATTGCCCCAAGCCGCTGCAACCGACTGTCGTGCGATGTGTGTCGCACCCAATGGCAAAGTTTGGATGGCAGTAACGGAGCAACGCCGACCGGGTGGGCCGCTGATGCATCTGGTGAGCTATACCCCGGGAGATGCTTCGCCAAAGAACCACGGGCCTGTTCGGCTGGCGAATCCTGATTTCACCACATTCGTTGATGAACAGGGCAAGCCCAAGCCTTGGCACCACACAATTCGAAAGGAGAAAGATGGTTCGATGACACCCTGGCAACCATTAGGCATCGCAGCAGGAGCAGATGGCAGTGTCTATGTCGTTAGTATCGCCCCATTTACGCTTCTGACCTTTGACAAGATCGGCGCCCGTTAAACACTGCTGTGAATGAATTTTTGGTAAAAAATCAATTTCCATCAATGATTGGATTGTGGTAGAATATATCTTCCTGCCACACGTAGATTTTTTGAAAGGCGACTCATGAACAAACAACGATTTGTTACCACAATTGTCACAACATGCCTGATGTTGTTGCCGATGATGGGCTTGGCGCAAACTCCACCACCAAAACTGGTTCAATTGTCGGCAAAGCCATTTGAAATCAATCTCGATAATCCATTCAGATATTCGCAACTGCTGATTACCGCAACCTTTGATAATGCCAACGTGATCGACGTGACTCGGGCTGCAAAATTTGCAGCGCCCGATTTCGTGTCAATCAGCAAACTGGGTATGGTCACTTCGACCAAAGACGGCAGTGGATCAATCAAGGTGGAATATGCTGGTCAGCAAGTAGAAATACCCGTCAAAGTTACCGGTTTTGCTGGCAAAAGCAAAATCAGCTACGTGCGGGATGTGACACCGGTAATGTCCAAACTGGGTTGTAATCAGGGTACCTGTCATGGTTCGAAGGATGGTAAAAACGGCTTCAAACTGAGCTTGCGTGGGTACGATCCGATCTACGATCACCGTGCGTTAACAGACGATCTGGAAGGTCGACGGTTCAATCGGGCAGATCCCGCACGGAGCCTCATGTTGTTAAAACCTGCTGGTGCGGTTCCCCACGCAGGTGGGGTGCTTTGGCAGCCTGGCGACCGTGGATACGAAATTGTGCGAGAGTGGGTGGCTCAAGGAGTTCAGCTTGACCTGGATACCCCTCGTGTGAAATCGATTGCCGTTTATCCCAGCAATCCCACAATCAACAAAATAGGCGATCAGCAGCAATTCTCTGTTTATGCCACCTATGCAGATGGCACGGTAAGGGATGTTAGTGCAGAAGCGTTTATTGATAGCAGCAATACGGAAGTTGCTACGATTGATAAAACCGGGCTGGTCAGCACCCTACGACGCGGGGAAGCCACCATGCTGGCACGTTATGAAGGTGCTTATGCAGCCAGCACCATAGTGGTGATGGGTGATAAAACGGGCTTTTCCTGGAATAACCCGGAATCATTTAACTACATTGATGATCTGGTTTACGAAAAATTGCAGCGTGTGAAGATCCTTCCTAGTGAAGTGTGCACCGATGCCGAATTTATTCGTCGTGTCTATCTCGATTTAACTGGGCTTCCACCCACAGCGGATGTCGTGCGAAAATTCCTGGCTGATCAACGTCCTATGCGGGAGAAACGCACCGCACTGGTGGATGAGCTGATTGGTTCACCGGATTATGTGGAGCATTGGACGAACAAGTGGGCCGATCTTCTGCAGGTAAACCGCAAGTTTCTGGGCGATGTCGGTGCAGTAGCATTGCGAAATTACATTCGCAAATCGGTGGAAGATAACAAACCGTATGACCAGTTTGCCAGAGAAATTCTCACGGGTAGTGGTTCCAACGTCGCTAATCCTGCCGCAGCGTATTACAAAGTATTGCGAAATCCAGAAGATACGATGGAGAATACCACCCACCTGTTTCTGGCAATTCGCTTTAACTGCAATAAGTGCCACGACCATCCATTCGAACGATGGACTCAAGACCAATATTACGAAATGGCTGCTTTCTTCACCCAGATTTCCCGACGTGAAGATCCTGCGTACAAAGGTAAAAAGATTGGTGGGTCTGCTGTCGAAGGCGCTGTGCCACTCGTGGAAGTGATCGCCGATACCAATTCGGGCGAAATCCGCCATGCACGCACCAACGAAGTGTCGAAACCTGCCTTTCCATATGATCATGCGGGCACGATTGATCCCAAAGTGGCACGGAGAACTCAGTTAGCAGACTGGATGACCGCTAAGGAAAACCCTTATTTCGCAAAGAGTTACGTCAATCGACTCTGGAGCTACCTGACAGGGGTGGGGATCATTGAACCTGTCGATGATATCCGCGCTGGTAATCCCCCTACCAATCCAGCACTGCTGGATAAACTTGCGGAAGAATTTATCAATAGTGGTTTTGATACTCGCAAAATTATTAGAACAATATGCCTGTCACGCACCTACCAATTGTCTGTTAAAACGAACTCGTGGAATGCCAACGATAATATTAACTACTCCCACGCAGTTGTGCGGCGACTCTCGGCGGAAGCTCTCTACGATGCAATGCACCGTGTTACGGGCAGCACCACGAAATTGCCTGGATTACCACCGGGATCCCGTGCGGCACAATTAGTTGATGGATCAGTGAATTTGCCCAGTGGTTTCCTAGATTTGTTCGGCAAACCAGTACGTGAAAGTGCTTGTGAATGCGAGCGATCTTCCAACCTGGCACTGGGACCGATTCTGAATCTGGTCAATGGGCCAATTCTGGCAAACGCAATCAATGACCCCAATAACTATATTGCCAAACTGGCTTTGAAGTTCCCTGATGATCGTAAATACCTGGAAGAGCTGTACTTAAGTGTGTTAAATCGCTATCCCACCCCCGCGGAGATTGAAGTGGGACTGAAGGCATTAGCCGCTGGAAAAGCAGACCACCAGGTCCTGATCAATGCATATCAGGAAAAGTTAACTAAATTTAAGAAATTAGAGCAGGAGATCGATGCTCGTCAGGCTGCGTGGGAAAAATCACTGGGCTCTGCGCCACTTTGGCAGCCCGCAGTTGTCACTCGACCAAGTTCGACTGGCAAAGCAACCCTGACCGTAAGCCCCACCGATCAGACGGTGACAGTCAGCAATCGTAACCCACCAGTAGATACTTATAATCTGACTTTGAGGTCAAATCTGAAAAATTTGACTGCATTGAAATTGGACGTTTTTCCAGATTCGAGTTTGCCAGCACAAGGACCTGGACGTGCGGATAATGGTAACTTTGTGCTGACATCATTAAACATTATTGTCCCAGGTGGCAGTAAGTGGGGCTTGCCGCTCGTAGTGAAAGTGGTCGCACCAAAAGCCAGTTTTTCACAAGCAAACTTTGATCCAGGGAAAATTTTTGATGGTAATCCCAAAACTGGCTGGGCAATCAGCCCTGAATTTGGCAAAGGCCACACGGCATTGTTCCCGTTTGCCGCACCACTGGGGAATGAACAGCCAGTAACCATTCAAATTACGATGAAGTTTGAATATGGGATGAAGCATTCGATTGGTAAGTTCCGTTGGAGCACCACCAATGATGGCAAGCCGAATCTGCAGGACGGGGTCGATGGGCGATTGCGGAATCTACTTGCGGTTCCTGCAGAGAAGCGAAATGAAGCTCAACGTGCGGCAATTCGCGATTACCATCGCAAAACTGTGCCAGCTTACCAGCAGGAAATGGCTAATTTAGGTCTGGCACCATCACCTGATACCCGCGTCACTGGTGCTCAGGACCTGGTGTGGGCACTGATTAACAGTCCGGCATTCTTGTTCAATCACTAAATTGTGGTGGGTTTGAGTTAGATTTGGACTCGTTTCAAACAGAAACTGCTTCTATTCCAGACATGTTATTCCGGTAGTGCTACTGCGGCTGCCTGAATAATCTCCTTAGTCTCATCATTTTGAATCAGTGCAACGACCTGCAGGTTTTTGAAATCAAGTGGTCTGCTGGAGAATTTGAAGTTGACACCAGCCCGCAACGCACGAGCTTCCAGATTATCCATTGCCTTGATCTGATTAGCTTTTAACTCACTCACCTTAATAGCAAGTGATTTTTCACCAGTTTTTTCAGTAAGTGGGAACCCTTTTGTCCCTCCAGGGGTGGCACGTACCACTGCGTGGTGATAGATCTGGCCGTTACCAGCTTTGAAGCGAACCCGTTCTTCCGTTACCACAAAGCGCAGGATAATTTTTTCGCCTGGTTTAGCAATATCTGCGTAATTTACTTTAATGGTGATATCATCGCCCTTTCCCGTAGCTGCGACAGCAAGTTTTGCCTCTGCAGGTTTTTCCAGCCATGGGTCAATCAATTCTTTGTAAGCAGCGTACTTGGCGCGAGCTAACTTTGCGGAACCTCCCCCGCTCAGTTCTTCTTTACCATTAATAAAGATTGCCGGGGTATTTTGTTTTTCCTGATCGATGATGTAAAAATTCAGTCTTTCATCCGTCTCCGCATTGGCTAAAGGGTCTGGTCCGGGAATATTCACGTGGTAACTCAGCACGAGCAATTCCGTTGGTTTGTACGATTGTAACAAACCTGTAACAGCCAGATCGACACCCACGCTGCCTTCGGATTCGCTGCCTGTGAATAGTTCTACAACTGCAACGCGGTTGCTGGCAGCTTTACGACCGGCATACGCTTCTGGTTGAAATGGAAATTGATTGCGAAGGTAATCTGCATATACCCGTGGTTCCAGGCGAGCCACTTTCGCCATGTATTCTTTGAATTCGGCGTCCCGCTTGTTTTCAAAAATCTGGGCAATTCGCTCTAAAGTAGTTAGTTGTTTCAGCAGAGTATCGTCACGAGTCAACAGTCGCTCTGGCAGTTTGGCCTGCTCTACTGCAATGGCGATAAACGCCTGTTGGCCAATCAAACGTTCTGCAATCCGCAATGAGATTGTTTCCTGCCATTTTGTGCCATAGGCTTCGGCACGTTTCATCGCTTTTTCGACATATGCACGCACGTCCGCTTCGGTCATCTTGTTTTTTTCTGCACCATCAAGCACAAGAAACAGGTTGCCAAAAAATTCCTGATCGGTGGCACTGCTATCGAGCAATTCTTTCTGAAACTGGAACAGATCTTTACTGAGACTTTTCAGTTTGGTAGGCTTCAAATCCAGTAGAATCAGCGAGCCATCCTGATCCAATGTCCCTTTGATCATTTTGCCATCATCAGCCATTTTTCCTTCAAACTTCCAGCGGTTCGGTCCAAAAGTGATATCCAGGCTGATTTGTTGTTCGCGAATTACGATGGAAGTTTTCGCTTCAATTTTTATCACCGGAACCGTATCCAGGAAATCGGCGATCCACTTACCGTCTACTTCACTGAACATAAACAACATGTTCAGATCGAAGCTTTCTCGCTGTCCCTGAATGGGAACCGAAAGTCGCCAGTTGCCAGCGAAATCGGCTGCAGAAGCGAGTTGAGTGGTGCCAGCCAACAGCACCAGCGAATACATACACAATTTCATTCCATCCTCCTATGTGCGGTGGGAGGTTATCTTAAGCACAGTGCGACAAGGGGTGGAAAAATAATGTCGTCGCTGGAAATTAATTTTTTGTTGCAAGCCAGTGCAGAATAATACCCGCCTGATATGTTGCAGAGATCGTTGAAGGTTGCTTAGGTGCGTTTCCAAATCCACCATCTGCATTCTGACACTTCGCCAACCAAGATTTCATTTTATTCTCATCTTTTGGTTTCGCTTTCAACAAATGAATTGCCCGCACCACGCGATAAGTGCTGGCTAGATCCGTGGTTTTGGTGGTGGGATTCCAGTACCCACCATCATCTGTCTGACCAGTTATCAGAAAGTTTGCAATTATGTCCTGCTGCGATTTGGGAAATTGGCTGCCCGTTCGCAAAACCATAGCTGCAACACTGCCGGTATCCCAAGTGGTGCCCATTTCGGGACCAAAAACACCAAATCGATTGGCACTCGCTTTCACAGTGGTCAACCAAGGTGAAACCTCCGCAGGAATTGGTGGGAATGCTTCCATACCCGCAATCGCGAGCCGACGTTCCTCAAAAGTATGAGCGTTCTGTACTAAATAGGTGCGGCTTTTGGTAATATCAAACTTAGAATTTAGTGCTTTCAGACCCATTAATGCCACGGCAGTGGGGACGACTGCAGGCTTCCCTTTCGGTGATGCAGCAAATCCACCTGTCTGGGGATCGAAGCAGGAGATGATGAACTTCTCACAATCTGCCGGTTTCTTGGGTTTACTGCCAAAATAGCCCAGTGCTCGCACGCCCGCAGTGGTTGACATCACACTGACCGTGCCTTTTGGTCGATCCGTATACCCACCTTGTGCATGCTCTAATTGTTCAATCCACGTCACTGCTTTGGAGGCTTCCTGGGCAGCAACGGTGGAACAAAGCAGGCAAAAGCAAATAACAGATAGCAAAGCCATGTTCTGGAAATGTACAGGAAAAAGGATGTTACGAGTGATTTTGGTCATCATGGATGCTTGTTTTCCTTTGGCTTGTCAATCAAAACCTGGTTATCGAATAACCGCCAATTGTAACATAATTTGAGCTGAATCAATATCAGAATCAGTACGGAACGGTTGAGTTCCTGGCAGAAACAGATGCTATGCCAACAATCCTTTTACCACTTTCCCTTCTACATCAGTTAAACGAAAATCTCGCCCCTGAAAACGGAAGGTCAACCGTTCATGGTCGATACCTAACAGGTGCATGATTGTCGCATTCCAATCGTGGATGTGAACACCATCACGAACGATATTGTAAGCGTAATCGTCTGTTTCGCCGTAAGTAATGCCCGGTTTCACCCCACCACCTGCAAACCACATCGTGTAACACCGACCGTGGTGGTCACGACCATAGTTAGTGTTTGTCAAGGCACCCTGGCTGTAGACCGTTCGGCCAAATTCCCCACCCCAGATCACGAGTGTATCATCCAGCATTCCCAGCCGCTTTAAGTCAGAAATCAATGCTGCCGATGGCTGATCGACATCGCGACATTGCCCACGGATCTGTGCCGGCAGGGAACTGTGCTGATCCCAGCCACGGTGCATCAATTGCACAAAACGCACACCACGCTCTACCATGCGACGTGCCAGCAGGCAGTTGCGGGCAAATCCTCCGTCAGTTTCCTGATCTTTGATGCCATAAGCATCGAGCACCGATTTCGGTTCTTTTTTCAGGTCAGTTAATTCCGGCACGCTGGTTTGCATGCGAAAAGCCATTTCGTATTGTTCAATCCTGGTCTGTATTTCCGGATCGGCCACCTGGGCTGCGGACATCTGATTCAACTGATTTACCGCATCAAGGACATTTCGACGTGATTGGTTGCTGATCCCAGCCGGGTTCGACAAATATAACACAGGATCTTTGCCAGGATTAAAGCGTACGCCCTGATGCTCGGAAGGTAAAAAGCCAGTCCCCCACAGGCGGGAAAAAATGGGTTGATCGTTCTTGTTGCCACTACCTTGCGAAATCAGCACGACAAAAGCAGGTAGTGACTGGTTTTCGGTGCCAAGGCCATATGAAAGCCACGCACCCAGGCTGGGGCGACCAGGCTGTTGACTGCCAGTTTGCAGGAAAGTAATTGCCGGATCGTGGTTAATTGCTTCGGTATGCAATGTCCGTACGACTGCAATATCATCCGTAATTTTGGCAATGTGGGGCAAAAGTTCACTTATCCACGTGCCTGACTTGCCATGCTGTTTGAATTGAAAGATTGAGGGTGCAACCGGTAAGGTTTTCTGACCAGAAGTCATCCCGGTGATCCGTTGTCCCATGCGGATACTGCCTGGTAAATCTTTACCACGATTCTCCTGCAGCTTGGGTTTGTAATCAAACAGATCAATGTGGGATGGCCCTCCAGACATGCAAAGGTAAATTACCCGCTTAGCCTTCGCAGGGTGATGTAGGTTTTGCAGCACACCGGGGACACTATTTTTTTCAGCAGCCTGACTGCTTTGTGGCTTCAGGAGCGATGCCAGTGCCATCATTCCCAGTTGAGTTCCGCTGTTGTTCAGGAAAACCCGTCGATTCAACAATTGATTCCAGTTATGCATGTTTATCTCCAGGTTTATTGTCGGGTTAAAGCCTCATCCAGATTTAACAAGGCATTGAATACTGTTGTCCAGGTAAACAGTTCTTTGGCATCCAGCTTCGAATCAACAGTTGATTCCCCCACCTGCAACAATTTCCTGGCGCTGGGTGCATCCTGGTCATAAATTTGTCGCTGTTTCTTCAACAACTGTAGCACAACGTGCGTTTCCTGTTCCGAAGCGGGACGTTGCAGAGCTATATTGAACATTCGTTGGATTAATTCTTCATCTTTGCCTGGTTGACTTACAATCTTTTCCGCCAGTTTGCGTGCTGCTTCCACGTATGTGGGGTCGTTCAGCAGCACCAAAGCCTGCAGAGGGTATTCGTTACCGAACGTTTGATGGTGCAGGTTTCGCGATCTGGTGCATCTAATGTTGCCATGGCTGCAGGTGGTGATGTGCGTTTCCAGAAAGTATACATCGACCGACGATACAGATCCGAACCGGAACTGGGGGTATATTTCTGTGCTGTCCAGTTTGCCCCATCGGTGCGAGACATCAAAGCTTCCCACAATCCCGGTGGTTGGTAAGGGAAAACGCTTTTCCCGCCGATTTCGTTCTGCATTAACCCACTGACAAATAATGCTTGATCTCGAATGAATTCTGCAGAGAGGCGATAGCGAGGTGCCCTTGCCAGATAGATATTCGTGGGATCCAGTTTTAACTGCTCTGGTGTAACCTGTGAACCTAGCCGGTATGTACTGGAAAGTACCATCTGTTTCAGGAGTTTTTTTACATCCCAGCCAGAGTTGATGAAATCAACAGCCAACCAATCTAATAGCTGAGGGTGGCTGGGAAACTGCCCTTGTGTGCCAAAATCTTCAGAGGTATCCACCAACCCACGACCAAAGATCATCTGCCAGTAGCGATTTACCGTTACCCGTGCAGTAAGTGGGTGGTTTTCAGATACCAGCCAACGTGCCAATCCCAGTCGATCCTGCGACGTACCCTTCGGTAGTGCAGGCAGAACAGAAGGCGTACCAGAAGTTACCTTTTTGCCTTTTTTGTCGAACTGCCCACGTTCCAGTATAAAAGTATCCCGCGGTTGTGCCATTTCGCTCATTACCATGACCGAAGGCATTTGCGCTTCCATGGAAGCCATTTGCTGCTGGATTTGAACAATCTGTTGATTGATGTTCGCCTGGTGGGTAGAGACTGCAAATTGATAATATTGCTGCAAAATCTGTTTTGCAATCAACCCACGTTCACTTGCGGGTACTTTTAATGCGGTGCGAATCAATTTGGGAAGTGGCTTTCCCAACGATGGGCTGGAATCGCTCGTTGTGTAAAGTTGTAGCTTCCCAATCTGGTGCTGTGCAAATCGAGATTCAAAACCAAGCTGAACGGCAACAATACCATTTTTCGGATCCAGTGTTTCTTTCAATGTAAAAACCAGTGAATGATCTTTGCCTGTGGCTGGATAGATTGCCCACCCATTTTTTCCTGTGGCCAGATTTCTGACAGGATATTCTGCCTGGCTGAAACTTGCATCGTACTTGATGACTTCTTTGCGTAAAAAGTTTTTCTCCTGGCCTTGATACACATGTACTTCCGTCAGAACAAAATTGCCGTTTTCTGATCTGCCAGGGCCACCAGCTGAGAGTCGTTTGTCTGCGAGTACATCCAGTCGAAAACCTGTAATTGGTGCGGTAATCTTCGTACGAATTGTGTAGACATCTCTGGGTGGGTTGCTGCCACTGATCCACCAGGTGCCATCGGTTTCTTTGCGGAAAATACCTTTCCCCTGGCTAGTAATCGATGCAATCTCTGCGACGTCCCACGTGGGTGTATTGGTGCCAATCTGCTTTTCCCACTTGGCTTGTTCTTCAAGCAATCGAGGATTGGGCTGGTTTCTGCTTTTTTCCAGCTTGGCGATTTCCTGCTGCAGTTGATCCAATCGCACTTTTTGGTTCAGGTCAGGTACACGTAAAATGGGGACGGCGTTCCCACGACGACCATCCAGTCCATTTTCAGGAACATTGTTGAAGAACGCATACAGCCGGTAGTAATCTTCCTGACTGATAGGGTCATACTTATGGTCGTGGCACTGAGCACATGCCACCGTCAGCCCCAGCCAGATGGTGGATACCGTATTCACCCGATCAACAATGTAGGCGTTGTGGTACTCCGCTGGATTTGCCCCACCTTCAAAATTAATCATGTGATTACGATTGAATCCAGTGGCAATTCGCTGTTCCAGGGTGGGGTTGGGCAGCAAATCCCCAGCTATTTGCTCGATGGTAAAATCACGATACGATTTGTTCTGATTAAAGGCCTTAATCACCCAATCCCGCCACAAAGTCATGTCGCGGCCGTTATCGATGTGATAACCATTTGTATCGGCGTAGCGGGCGGCATCCAGCCAGTCAACAGCCAGCCGTTCGCCAAAACGGGCGGAACTCAAGAGCTGCTGCACTAGTTTTTCGTAGGCATCAGGTGCGTTATCATGGACAAATGCTTCCACTTCAGCAAACGTCGGTGGCAATCCAGTGAGATCGAGATAGAGTCGACGAACTAATGTACGTCGATCGGCCTCTGAATTTGGTACGATGCCCACTTTTTGCCATTGCGCAGCAACAAATGCATCAATTTCATTCCGTACTTCGAAATCTTCCCGAACCACGGTGGGAGGTGGGGAGAGTTTTGGCATTTCAAACGCCCAGTGACTTTCGAAAGTAGCCCCATTGACAATCCAGTTGCGGATCACCTCTATTTGCTGTGGTTTCAAGGTTTTCTTGGTTTCAGGTGGGGGCATCAATTCGGTGTGATCTTTCGTCACCAGCCGCTGAAAAAGATCACTTTGCTCAGGTTTGTCGGCCTGCACCACCGATAATAAGCCTTCTTTGGTGTCGAGTCGAAGGTCGGCCTTCCGTTGTTTCGCATCCGGACCGTGGCACGCAAAACAGGTGTCAGCAATGATTGGGCGAACATCCCGATTGAAATCGAGTTTATCAGCACCAATAATGCTGGTGGTATTAATGCTGAACAGGAAGAGGAGAAGATATTTTTTCATAGCCACATCGCAGAAAATTTTGATGAGAAAGCCAGCATCACTGTGTAATACGGTGATTTTAGCAGAATATCACCACGAATCCTAGCAGTGGCGATCAGAACCATCGTGCTCACCTTTGCAAGGCAAAGAATGCTCTCACAAGTGTACAATATACATTATGTGTACAATTTTATATTCTGTCAAGTGGTTTTCAAAAAAAGTAGAAAATTTTTCCAAAATTACCCTGACACGTTTTCCGGCTTCCACAGTGGGTTGGGTGGCAAATAGTTCGGAAAGGGGTGCTGAACGTAAGAGCTGAGGAGCACGTAAGTAATTATTCAGTATGTACTTGGTGAAGCCAGTTTGAATCGCTTCCGATTGGATGTATCCTAATAAAGTGATAGCAGGGGCTTAGAAACATGAGCGAGCAGAGCAGTCTGGAATATTTTTCGGTAACCCGCAGGGGGGAAATCGTGGTGATTGTGCCCAACGCCGATGTTGAGCAATTACCATCGAATGTCATCGAAACCGCTGCCCAGGTGGTGCTGGCCCCACTGAAAGAAGCCCCACCAAGCCTGGTGGTGATCGATTTATCGCAGGTCAGCTATTTTGGGTCGGAATTTATTTCCTTCTTGCTGCGCTGCCACCTGGTGGTGAAAAAACACAGCGGTGAACTGGTAATTGCGGGAGTTTCTGACCGAATTAAAGAATTATTAAGCCAAACAAATCTGGATACAATCTGGGCAATTTACCCCACCGTAGATGAGGCGATTCAGATGCTCGGTGGGGCTTACTAAGCCGCAATTACTGTTACTACAAGAAAAAGGGATGTTTTGTGAAGGAGAATAAATCCCGCCCGAACACGGCGGAGGAATTTCTGGAAGAAATCAAAAGCACCGCCAGTCGCTTGCAGGATGACGGCATTTCGCGTGGTGATGCGAAACTGCTTTCAACAGCTTTAAAAGAATTGCGTTACTGTTTCCAGGTATTTTCACGTTATCAGAACAAGAAAAAAGTCTCGATATTTGGTTCTGCACGCACCCCACCAGAACATCCTACGTATGTTCAGGCGATGGAGTTTGGAAGAAAGTGCAGAACAGGATTGGATGGTGATCACCGGAGCTGGGGTCGGGATCATGGAAGCTGGTCACCTCGGTGCGGGGCCAGAAATGAGCATCGGTTTGAACATTTTGCTCCCTTTTGAGCAATCTGCAAATACGGTCATGACGGGTAACGACAAATTAATGACCATGCGTTACTTTTTTACACGCAAGTTAATGTTTATCAAAGAAAGCCATGCGATTGTGCTTTTCCCAGGCGGCTTCGGCACCCACGATGAGGGATTTGAAGCGTTGACGTTGATCCAGACAGGCAAAAGTCACCTGATTCCAATTGTGATGGTAGATCAGCCTGGCGGCACGTACTGGAAGGATTGGGAAGAGTTTACCGTGAATGAACTGTTGGGAAATCAGTTGATTTCACCAGCAGATGTTCACTTGTACCACATTACGGAGTCCGTTGACCATGCTGTGGAAGTGGTAACGAGGTTCTATCAGAATTATCATTCTTATCGATACGTAAATCATTATTTAATGATTCGTTTGTTGAAACCATTGCACCCAGCCGCCATAGAAAAACTGAATCTGGAATTTCAGGATATTCTGGTTGATGGGGAAATTGTGCCCGCCGAGGCAGATCCGTTAGAAGCCAGCGATCCTGAATTGATGCACCTGCCAAGATTGAAGTTGCACTTCGACCGAAAACAGCATGGCCGTTTACGGATGTTGTTTGACGAAATCAACAATTCTCCAACACTGTAGCAGGATATTATTTCTCCAGTTGAATCCAAACTGGGTTGACCACATTGAGCCCATTGTTCTGAACTGGCTGAGCCAGTTCAAGACAACGAATTTTCAGTTCAGAGACGTTTTTTAATGGAATATTTATCAGTAAAGAGTCTTCAGCACCACTGAAATTACCATGATTAGGCAGCTCGACCGGTATATCATCAAGCAGAATCTGGATTTGTGCTGATCCACGTGAGGCAGTGATAGCATCAAGGCCCAATCTTGCATGAAAGGAAGCATATTTTTTCTTTAAATTGAACGAGATTTCCTGTCCACCTTCCATCTGCCATCCCTGGCAGAAAATATGAAACCGTTGATTAATAAAAAAGCTCATTCGTTGGTTTGCAATCGGTTCGGGTTGCCCAGGCAACAGGCGTACGATAGTTGGCTCAGTGTGTTCAATTCGAAAAACATCTGCACAAGAAATGCTGATGACTTGCCTGAAAATCGTGCTCCCTGTGATGAGCTTCCCGTCGCACGATAATTTCAACAAAGTGATTCGAGAACCGTCTCTCAGGATAATTCGGTCGAAACTTACTGGCAGAGGACGTTTTCGCTGCAATGCAGGATTCCAGACGATTCGAGAGACTTCAGATAGTTTCAGGGATTGATTTCTTTCGGCACTACGAACAATTAATTCATCAGCTGATCGCTTTGCAGTTAGTACTGTCCCTAGTAACTGTGTCTGATGTGCAAAGATAACCTTGTCCCGATCAGTAATGTTTTGAGAAATGGGGAGTTGGCGGGCTTGGGTGATGACTATTTCTTGTACTGCAGAAACCGGAAATCGCAATGGCTCATTTACTTTGACTCTGTCATTGGGTTGCCAGGTAATGCTGTCACCATCGGTTTCGAGCATCGTTCCACGCAGATGGTCACCGTTAATGAAAACAAGCACTCCAGCCTTGGGTATCTCTGGTGCCGCTGTTTCCATGGAACTGATTTGAAACCATTGTTTTGAAGTGAGTTGTATCTGGTTTACCGAACAGATTCCGTTTCGAATCTCTGGAAAATTACGTGTTACCAACAATCCCTTGGGAGTAGCAATTTCAATTCCATGGCTGTGGGATTCCAGATGAAAGACTGCAATAACCGAGAGTATGATGAATCGGTACAGGCAAAGAGTGGTTCGCTGAAACATGGTTGGTATTAAAATTTTTTGATTCAAACCTGGTGATTTTTCCAGAAATAATGACATAAATCATTGCCACTATCAATAGTATAGTGTAAGTTATCAATGTTCGCCGAGTTTATGTGAACAATGATGAAATAATAGGAAAAGCTATGGCAAGGGTTCCAGAAGGAACGGTCAGTAAAACTCAAATGGTACGTCAGGCTTTGGACGAACTTGGCAAAGGCGCCAAGCCAAAGAGCATCCAGGAGTTTGTAAAAGAAAGGCATCAAACAGATATCACGACGATGCACATTTCTCAAATTAAATCTCACCTGAAGAAGCATGGGAAATTAAAGCCACCACGTGCTGGCAAAACAACTGCAAGTGCTGCACCTGCAGCAGTTGTGGATGAAGAAACAGGATCAGCCAAAACTGCTGACATTGTTAAGTTCATCCGAACTTTGGAAGAGTGGCAGGAAAAGTTAGGTACTTCCGAATTAAATACGGTCATCAAAAGCTATTTCGGCAAGTAATTCACTCTTTTGCTAATGAATCGCCCGCCATTACCAAGTCCTGAATTGAAAAAATCCTCTTTGCTGAACTAATATCTGGTTCGAGCACAGCATTATGAATTCCCAATTGTAGACAGCCTCGAAAAACAGTCAGAAGTTCCAATACAGTTGGCTTCCACACTTTCCATCCTCTCTCCTGTAATGAATCCTGGTATTTTTGAGCAGATGCGACGTCCAGGAACATTGCAATCGCGTCTTCACCATTATTTATCCGCCAGCGGGCAAATTCCGGACCCTGCGGGGTCATGCGAACTAGCATTACTGGTTGTACTTCGTGTTGTGTATTCAGCAGCATTGTGTCTTTTCGGGTCTAAGTTAGAGTGTTAACGAGAGACAAAAACTTACTTTTGCAAAATCGGCAGGTAATTATTGGGTAGTTGCAGGATAATACAGGCCATCGCAGTCGCATAATGGTTGCAAATGGTTGGATCGATCCAGGCACCAGCACTGGTACGTCGAAGCATCAGCAGTTCTCGACTGATTGCTGGATACCATTCGTTCCAATATGCAGGCCCTGCGGTCCACATCGCCTGGGCTGCATAATAGTGTCCGTAGAAGTAGTGGTTGGCCATACTGATGCGCGAATCCTGCGATGGTTTGAACTTGATCAGATATTTTAATGCTCGATCAATTTCTTTCCCAGAGTAAACCCCAGCACAATACAAGGCTACTAGTCCGGCGGCAGAACGTGGGAAAGCGGAAGGGCCCTGACCGCTGAAATAGCTGAAACCACCATCCAGTGTCTGGCAGGACCGTACATAGTCTTCGCACTGCTTTGCTACTTCACCTGGGACATAAAACCCTGCATTCCGTGCAGAACGTAAGGCCATGATCTGGCAGATTGTAGCGGAAGAATCGGCCTGTTGCTTCACAGGCTCGTAACGCCAGCCACCTTCCGAATTCTGGGATTGAATGATCAAGTTAACAGCACGTTCAATCGTATTTTTTAATTTGAGCTGTAAAGTGGAATTCGGCACCATTCCGTAAAGTTCGCACAAAAAAAGAGTGCCAAAACCATGCCCATACATCGGAGCCTGCTGAAATAATCCATCAGCATTATTCAAATAGCCAGCAGGTGTTTTTTGTTCTTTATCAAGGATATACTGCATAGCACGCATGACATTTTTGCCATACGTGCCGCTGCCGGGCATGTTCCCGCCGGCCATCATGGCCAATCCTGCTAAACTGGTCACTGCAATGTTACCACGGAATAGAAAATTATCACCGAATGAACCATCATTATTCTGAGTGCCAGCGAGGTAAGCTAAGCCTGAATTGATCGCTGTTTGAACATCAATTGGCACATCGTGTCGATAATCACCTTGATTCGAAGTTCCGGTATCCTGTGCAAAACCAGCGATGTAACAGGTAGCAGCCACCGCAGTGGTGGTTTGCAAAAATGCTCTTCGTGATGAATTTGTCATTTGGAACCTGGAAACGGAGCTTGTTGGCGTTGTTTTGCCAGAGTTTCATAATACCTTTTTAATGCATCTGAATACTTTGGCATGAACTGCTCGCGGTAGTAGGCATCCATCTCCTGACGAGCTCTTTCGGGCAATTGGCCCCAGATATCTTCATATAACTTTGACAGTTGTTCCTGCCGCCATGCAGGAGAGCCTTTGCCAAATAGATCCCCCTCTGAGGCTTCTTTACCAGGTGCTTTCTTTGCTGGTTGTTTGCCCATTGTTCCACCTGTTTGAGGGCTAGGATCATCCTTCGTGTCCTTGCCCTTGCCAACTTCTTCAGGCATCGGACCTATTTCGGGAGGCTGATTCCTCGAATTCCTGTCTCGGTTTGGCCGACCGGTTGAATTTTCTTTTGACTGCGACTGATTCTTTTGATCGGATTGTTGCGGTTTGGGTGGTACATTGGCTTTGCCAGAAGCAGAACTTCCAGTTGAATTAGGTTTGTTATTTTGGCAATTATTGCAGGAACTGGATTGATTTTCTGCCTGTTTCAACAATTCGTTGATCAGGTCAATGTTCTGTTGTTGTAAATCTCGAGTACCTTGATCTGTTTTGCGAAGTTGCAACTGATCAGCAATCTGCCTGGAATTTCCAACAATCTTCTCTGCAATTTCTTCTGGTTTCCTGGTGGGGGCCGTTTCTTTCGGTGCTTCCTGAGAAACTGCCGATTGCATCGTTGCTAGAAAAAACAAAATTCTTGCCAAAAAACTTCTTACTGAAATTTGGGAGACTATATTTTGGAAGTATTGAGCCGATATTCTTTTGCATTTAAGCATGATCATGTCCTGATTATTCTGGGATTTCGGGCATTGGTTCTTCTGGGCTTTTAACTGCTTTCTGAATTAACTCTGCAATATCCCGCTGCATCTGTTCTAGCAATTGTAATTCTAATTGCTCGTCATCATTTAACTCAGCCATGGCGGGGTGCTTTTCAGCAAACAATTTCGTTCGGTGGGCAATATCTGTCTGTAATTCTTTCAACGCTTTCAATTCTGCCAATGGCGGGAGCTGATTTCCAGTCGTCTGCGGCGGTGGCTTGGGCTGATCTTTGGCTTCGGTTTTGGCCACAGCAGCTTTTTGTTTTTGTTCCTGCTGATCTTTCAGTGCGGTCATTAACTGGACAAGTCGCATTTTGACTAATTCCTGTTGCGACAATATTCCCGCTTGCAGTAATTCTTCTGTCTGCAGATCAAAAGGGCCCAATTCGGCGATATCCAGTCTTAAAAATAACCGCCGATCAATCAATTCCAACGCACCAACAGCTTGCTGCAGCATGCGATGAAACACTGGCACTTCTTTGAAGTCTTCGTTTTGAGTCAACTGGATTGCTGAGGAGACAGCTGTTTCTTCTTTCTGCAAATCGACCAGACTTACTCGGAGTGAACGATCCCACTTATTAGCCCCAATTGCCTGTTGGTGAAGCCGAGTCATTTCGGCAATGGCCCGTTCCTGACGGTCGCGCAATGCCTGTAGTCTGGAGATCAATTCCTGTTGTTTTTCTCGCTGCAATTCTTCACGCTGTTCATCTTTTGCATTGTTCATCTGCTCTTGTGCCTGGTCAATTTTGTCCAGAACTTTGTTTTGCTGGGCGGTTGCATCGTCTCCACGTTGCATCGCTTCGGTCGCTTCCTGAACCATGCGGGATGCCTGACGTAACTGGTTTGCAGCGACATCGTTCTGTTCCCGTTCTAGCCGTTCCGCTATGTGGTCCAGTTGTGCTTCCAATTCTGCTTGTTGTTTCGCCAGTTTTTGAAGTGCCTCCGCACGTTCGGTGGGGTCATTCAATCGATTCGCTTCCTGCGTGGCTTTCAAAATCTCGTCTTGTTTGTCAAACACCTCGTTGAATGTTTGATTTTGCTGCCGAAGTTTTTTCACCAGCAAGTCTGGCTGATCCTGTGCCTGAGGCTGAAGATTTTCTAATAATTCCTGCAACCGTTGCTTTGTGCGTGCGTTTTCCTGTTGCCCCAAGGTGGTGTCTGCTTTCTGCAAATGAGCTGTCGCAGCCTGAGACACTTTCTTGAGATTTTCCACATTCCCGCCATCAATGGCGCGTTGCAGTGCGTCTTTTTCTGCCTGCACCTCTGCTTTAAGTTCTTGCAGGTCAAGCAGTTCCGCTTGAAGGCGTTTTTTTTCAGCCGTCACAGCAGGTGGGGATATTTTGTTCTGCGTATCCAGTTTTGCTAGCTTTGTTTCGATATCTTTTTGTGCCAGGTTTAACTCACGAAGGCGGACGGATCTTTCTTCAGTCAACTGATACAGTTGTTCTGTCAACAAGCGGACGCTTTCGGCGATTGTGGCTGAATCTGCAGCCGATTTTTCCAGAAGTTTTTTCTGGTCATCAGTTAACGTCTCCGGCTTCATGTTCTGTGGGACTGTAGTTTGCTGTAATTTTAATTGGTCACTAAGTTGATCAACTTTCTGAATTATCGTGCGTGCTTCTGCACTCAGTTTGGTTGTACTGTTACGCGGTTCCAACAACTCTGTCAGGTTTTTCAGAGTTTCCCAGTTCTCCTGTTGTTGGCCAAGGATTGTTTGATAAACAGTTTGATATCTATTCTGTTGTTTGATGGATCGCCACTCTTCCAGGCGTTCTGAAAGTGGGTCGAATATCTGATTTTCCAGTCGTTTCAGTTCTGTGATTGTGAAACGAAGTCGCTGGACTGTGTCTGTAGTTGCCAGTCGATTCTGGTTGATCGTGGTTTCGATATCGAGCAGGCGTTTGATGATGCCATCATTTGGGTGCTGAATTCGTGTGTGGATCGATTTTTGTTGTAGTCCCACCTCATTTGCTGCGGCAGAATCCACTGCCGGGATGGTGGTGTTCGAAAAATCCCGCCGATCATGCACCCGCTCGCGCATTTCAATGGTGCGTGTCTGTAACTGAAAAATTTCTAATATTTCTTCGCGAATTTTTGCCAGTTGTTCATCAAGCGAGGTTCGCAATTGGCCCGCAGTCACAATTCGAATCGCAATTTCACGGCTAAAGCCAGGTTGGCGAAAACAGTCAACATAGTTGAAGTCTGTTGCCAGAAAACGCATTCGAACAAGATCCCCCGCTGATAACGTTTGGTTATCTTGTTTCCGGAGTGATGCCAGTTCAAATTGTCCCTGATAACGGTAATTTCTGATACCAATCCCACGATGATAGGGAAGTGGGGCAATGGCAATCTGGTCGGTCACCAGTCGAATCTGATCTGCGTCCATGATTGGCAGTCGTTTGGTTGGTTCTGCATTAATCTGATATTCAAGTAGCACCCGTGCAATTGCAAAAACAGGATCATCGACACTGATTTCATAATTCCATGGTGCGGTCGGCAACAATGCAAAAAGATCTACACCTGGCGGGGGATCGACAATTTCAATTGCTGGAAGTGGATCCGGGATGATATTCACTTCCAGTAACCTGCTTCCAGCAACGCCACTATCATCTTCGAACCGCAGAATGTAATTTCCCGCGACCAGTGGGGCCCACCTGATCTGCATGATCTGGCGATCGTCTGATAATTGCAATGGAACTGATTGCAATGCGCAATTATTTGCCAGATAACCAGTTAATGCTGCTTGAGATGAAATTGGAAGCGCCTGACTGATCGTTGAAGCCATTATTGCGGGTGCATCATGGTCCAGTTCCAACCATGCACGTTTGATGGGTCTGTCAACTGCGGCAACTAGATTCAGGTGCGTACCCGGAAATAGCTCCACAACGCTGGTACCATCCTGCAATGCCAGTTTGGCCAGATCAGTATAAGTAGGATATTCCAAAGTAATTTGTGGGGATGGCCGTTGATTGAGTGGCACCAATTTTGGTGGAATCGCAACCTGTACTTTCCCCACCAAAAATGAAGTGTCATTGGCCTGAATTGTCAGTTGTGCATCCTGTTGCAGCCTGCTGCTATCCAGTCGCACGGAAAATCGAGTTTTTGGTTCTGAAGGAACGGGGAAGTTCGCCGTGCTGATGTAACCACTAGCATATTGTAAGTTTACTGAGATGGTGCTGGGAATGTTGCCCGAAAGTTCCAACTCTAGCTCCAGAGAATCGCCACGTGCAATTCGGACAGGAAAACTCTCTGGACTGATAACTTTAATGAATACCCGCTGGTCCACAATCTGATGGTGGTATGGCAGAAAAAATCTTTGTAACGAGTTTGTAACTAGTTGCGATTTGATGCCGAGTAATAGCAGGAAAATGATGCACGCAGCGAAAGCCAGCAAGAAAAGACGAAGCAAATATCTGCTGGGTACAACTTCGGCAAGGTCGTAGCGTTCCGCACGCCGAATAGCTTTCCGGATAGTTGCCCGCGTAAAGGCATCGTTGGGCAACGGGGTTTGCATCAGACCGACGGCACTTCGTAATGAGTCTTCAAATACTGGAAAACGCAATTCGATTTGTTCAGCCAGTTTTTCATGGGACTTCGTGATTTTCCAGGGTTTCAGAATCGCACGGTAAATCCAGCGAAATGAAGAAACAATGCAAATTATCAGGATGCCGGCGCGCACCAGGCTGGGAAGGGCAAAAAAGTAATCCAGTGAACTGGTGATTGTCAGAAAAATGGCAACTATCAGTATCAGACCTGAAAGACCACGAATTAACGTCACCCACCGCCAGCGGAATATCAACGGAGCAAATACATGTTCCAGAGTGCTGGCAGATTTGTACGCGGGTGGTCGTAAGGTCAACGGCATGCGCGGCTTTCCAAAAATGTTCTCTCTATACCACTATAGCAAACGCCATTTTTTCCGGTAAATCCATTCTGCAGAAAATAATGTCAGCAATAGTACAAATACCCACGGATGGTTCCAGATGGGGTAGGGTGGGCAAGGTTGATCCAGAGGAATGCGAACTCCTTCTGGAAGTGAATCAATCAATTCACCACTACCAGCAACTGGAAAATATCCCCCACGGGTGGTTAGGGCGGCTTGATTCATTGCCAGTCGATCCAGTTGCGTATTTTCCATTTCACCAGGTGGGGGCAACACTTGCACAGTTGTTCTAATCAACCGGTTGTTCTTCGGGTCGATGGTGCTTAATGCATAGTCACCTTCAAGCGTTCCTGTGTAAAGAACTTCGTATGTTGATCGTGAACCATCCTGTTTCGCCAATTTAAGGGTTTGTTGGTCCAGTACGCGATTTCGGTCTGTCAGGGCACGTCTGGATAAAGCAACTTCTACGACTTCCGTGGGAACAGGTGCATCGTCTGGAAAGCGAACGGTAATTCGCATTGGTTCGTCACGCCTGTAAGTTTTCTGATCGGTGCGAAGTTCGGTACGCCCGACACGACCACGTGCCAGCATTCGGATGGTCTGAATCCAGAATTGATTAAAACGGCTCTCATCATTACGAAAACGCCAACGCCACGTTTCATCGAAACCAATAAAAATCACCCGGCCACCACCATAGAATTGTTGCGCTATCAAGGCGTGTGTTGGCTCAGTGTTCATCATTTCCGGATGCAAAGCCAGAACTTCCGCCGATAATTTTGCACGAACCGATTGATCATACCAATAAAGTGGCTGCAGTTCCTGCCATATTCTCATATTTTCATCATCATCTGCAGACATGCGAAACATGGGATGGCTCTTCCCGGCAACGGCAATTTGCAGGTGGTAAGGTTTGGTAATTGTGGCAGTTTCCCGACCAGCAGCATCTGTGAATTGCACTGGCAGCACCTCCTCAAGTGGCGTGCCTCGGTAACGTGCGGGATTTGAGAATCTGCCCGCCTGGAAGATGATTCCCCCACCTTTTTTGACCCAGTCAGCAACCGTTTCAAGGTGGTTACCACGGCCGGGCAGGTCGTTGGGATCAACATCTCCCCAATAGATTACATCATACTTTGATAATTCTTCAGAAGTGGGGAACCGGCTGATCGAATTCGTGCTTTGTTTGCGGGCATCGGGTGCCTCACTCAGTTGCAGAAAATCAACCTGAACGGACTTTACACCGTTTTGGGTAGCGAGTTCTCGCTCAAAAATCGACCTGAGATAGCGAAAATCGTAACGAGGGTAACCATCGACCATTAGCAGTCGAATTTGGCGTGCCTGCAATACAAGCACCGGGTGCTCGTAGTTGTTGTTGGTTGTGTCACCTTCCCCGCTGATGGTGGGAGTATCAACAACATAGATTTTTTCACCTTCTTCTTTCGGCTGATGAATAAATCTCACCCGCTTCCCTGCCTGACCCGGTGCCAGTGAGATCGTCTGGCGTTGCAGTTCGACAAGTTGATTGTCGATTTTTTCGTAAAGTACGACAGGCACGGTAGTTGGCAGTGGGCTGCCAGAACAAATCAGGCGGAAATCGATGATCAATCGATCATTCACATTCACCACATCTTCCGCACGGAATTCACTGATTGCGATGTCAGGTGGGAGATTTTCTTCCCCGGTACCCACAAAGAACAGCGGGATATTGGCCCGATTTGCGGTGCGTTGCGTTTCCGACCACTTTTCACCAGTAGTAATCACACCATCTGAAAAAACGATGATGGAACTGAGCGATCTCCCACGAAACTTTCGGATCAGTGTTGTGACCATTTCACCAGTGCGGCTTGATTCGCCCATTGGATCGATTGACAGAAGTAGTTTCAGGGCATCAGGGCAAGCAGCCTCATTATCGATCGTTGCAAGGGTAACCGGTTCGGTTGCTCCATAGCAGAGATGAATCCGTAATTGCTTATCTGACAGCAATTTAGGTAAAAATTCTCCATCGTTGGCAACAAGCATTCCACGCACAAGATTCAGGCGGTTTGGTTGGGAAAGCCAGTCAATTTTCTGTTCGATCAGGCTGAGTTGGGTTGTCAGTTGCTGTTGAAAGCCAGAAGCGGCAATTTTCGCACGCACTTGATCTCGCTGATCTGTCAACGCCCGAATTTCGGGTGCAGCATATTCCAACCAGGACTGATGCAATTTGGAAGCTATTTCATTTGTGTTTATATCAGAGTATTTATCTATCACTGACATACTTTTAGAATCGTCGATCAGTACTACGATTTCTGGCCAGGCTTCCCGCTCTACAACTAACTGCGATTGTGGCAGAAGTAGGTAAAGTGCCAAAGCGAGTGCCAGAGACCGCGAAATTATCATCAAGGAACGCGGTAATAACCCAGCACCACGACTTCCCCTTAGGTGGGCCAGTTTTTCAGCTCGGTAAATGAGTACAATCGCCGTAGTGCAGCCCACTAACAAGCCCGCCGCCAACCAGAAATGAGTTTTTCTTAATGGATGAAGATAGTTGCGTGTCTCCCACCGGATGTGCATTCCTTCCCCGGGAGCACCCGTGGGGAGCATGAAGAAATCTTCCAACAATTTTTGCCGAACTGTCGGTGCGAAGGACAAGAATTCGCCTTTCGCAGTAAAAACTAATGAGAAAACCAGCACCGTAGTTGCAAGTAGCAGGGGCAACAACAGGAAAAAGGTATGCCAGAAGGCGGTACGAATTTTATTGTCGTCTGTGCCCACACCAGCTCGTGCGGAGCCGAACTTCCAGGCAGCAACAAGTTCCAGCATCAGCAGGATAAGGAAGCACCACAATCCCAGCTTGGCCATATCCGGCCCGCGTGGTGCCCGCTCATAGTAGGTGGGTTCTAATTCCTGAGTCTGCCGATTTCGTGCCAGGATGCTGCTGGCAGAATTGACCAATTGAACTGGTTCGGAACTGCTTGTCTGCCAGTCACTTAGGGAAAATCGTTGCAGGTCGCTTGCGGTTCCTCCTTTCGCCGTTAAAGTGGGGACATTCACTGCGTAGATCAACGGGGTTTGCCCACTGATCACAAAACGGTGGAAACCCGCAAGGAGGAACTGGTTCGAACGGACTACGGCACTGCTGGTATCAAGTTCCACCGTAGTTGTTTCCAGCAATTCCTTTTGTGGGTCGAGAAAATGTTCCACCGTTAATCCGGAAAATGTGCGGGAGACATATTCCTCCAGCACATCGCCCGTGGCGAGGACTTTCTGTTCTGATGTGGCTGCGAAATCTTTCAGCGTTTCCTGAATCATTGGCAGAAAACAGAATGAATTCGGCCAGTCATTCCAGTCTCTGTTGAGACTGGAAGTGCAACAATACACTTTTCCACGGTGAAGCGGGAAGACCACCAGGGCGGGATCATTTGTGGCTTTTTGATCCGCATTTTCGTAATTCAAGATTCGCGTTGCAGCAGAATTGGCGGGCAATTCCATCCGAATGTATTTGCTGATCCGAGGTGTGCGAATGCTGGCCCGCTCTTCCTCTTTGCGAAACTGTTGCAACGGAGGGCGATCAAATGCACCTTCCATTGGAGAAAAATAATAGCCAGTTTCAGCATTTTCCTGGATCGAAATCAGTTTGCCAGGCAGAATTCCCTGTCCATCGGCAAACAGCAAGCGGTTATATTCATCCATGTTATTGGCAACATTGGGTCCCATGCCAATAAAGACAGACCCACCTCTTTTCAGTAATGCTTCCAGTCGTTGAATTTCTGTAGCGCCAATGCGAGGCAGATCACAAAGAAACACGCTGTTGATTGGTGAATTCGGCTGAAAAAGTTCCCCACGTACAGAATCGGTAAACTCCCGTGGCGAAAGTACTTGCACCACGCCGGGCGTATTGGCGTTGGGTGCCAGTTCTGGATTGGGGTTGATTGCTGCAACCAGAAAGCCACTCGCACGCTCCAGTGGTTCGTTTGCCGGTTTCCCATTCACTACCAGCACAGGGATACGGTCCAGCACAGGCAGGATAAAACTGCGGCTGTTATCGACACGGAGACTGTCTTCGCCCACCCGCACCTGAACCTGATAATTCCCCACTTCCCGCAGGCGATTTTGTTCGACCAGTGGGAAAGTCACCTGGATGGTGCTGCGTGGGGGGATTTCAACCAGTTGCTGGGCAATAGTCCGCAATGGCCCCGTTCCCCCAGGTGGTCCTAACAGAAATTCGACCGGTAGTTGATTGACAGCAGTCCTTCCATGGTTCGCAATTGTCACCTGAAAAACAACATCCTGCTGCAGAAAAACGATCGGTTCGGCGGGTTGTAATGCCACCACACTGATGTTGGCTTCGTCTTTGCCAGCACAATCGACGAATACTACATCGGCATTCTGTAAAATACGATCCCAGACATTATTTTGCGTGGTACTGGCACCATCCATACTTTTGGGTAGTTCCCACGCCGATTGGCGAATATCGGAGAAAAACACCACTTCTCGCTGGTCAAACTTCCCCAACGGTCTGCTACACAAATCTGCAAGCTGGTTCAGACAGCCAGGATGATCCCCACTGGTATGTTGAGGCTGAATTGATTCGATGGCCTGCACAATCTGCTGGCGATCATCCGCTGGGCCTGGTATCAGCAGATCCAGAGAGTTTTGGAGCACAATCACCGTGAATCCATCACCTGCAGGGGCATTGTTGATGTAGGATAATGCCTGCGCAAGTGCGTAATCAAGCCTGCTGGAACCATCTTCCCGATTAGTTGTCATTGTGAAAGTGTTTTCAAGCACAATCAATCGGTGTGTGCGTCCCTGATTGGAAACTGGCAACAACTGGCCGGGATAGACCACTTGCCACAATCGTTCTGCCCACGGACTCATCGCTGCCATGGCAAAAATGAGCGAGAGCAGCAGTAACGATCGAAGCAGCAAGAGTAACCACTTTTCCAGCCGCATGCGGCGGACATTCTTTTTTTGTGCGGCCAGTAAAAACCGCATCGCAGCAAATGGAAGGATGATAAACCGCTTCCGGTTTAAGAAGTGGATCAGTACCGGAACAGCGACCGCTGCACCCGCGACAGCAAGCGTTGACAGGGGTGATGCAAATACAACGGCAAAAAACAGTGACAGAATCACTGATCGTTTCTCATAGGTAAAATCAGGAAAATCTCTACGAAATTAGTGTAACCATTTGCGGGAGTTCTGGCGAATCTTCGCTCGGAATCTCGATAATTTTCATTGGGCACAAAAACGATGAACTCAGCTTGGAAGGCGTGGGGCTATCTCATTCAGTGGACTTTTGCGAGACAGTGGAAGGCAAACCAGATGGTTTGGATCTCGCTGTTCCTGCTGGGCATCTGCACTGGTATTGTGCTGTTATTTACGACATCCACTGGTTGGAATCGTTACGAATGGCGGGTGCAGCGCACCAAACCGTTTCGTGCGGAATTTCTGGCAGGTGGGCTGGCCCATGCAGCAATTGAAGGTTCTGAACTGATCGCACGTTACAAAAGAGAAACCAAACCTCATGCCGTTTTTTCCAAAAACGTAGTTTTTATGTTGTACCTCGGTTTTCTCTTGCCGATGCAAAGTCTCAGTTTTGCGGCAGCGGCATTTGGCCAGGATCGTGAAAACCGTACCATGATCTGGCTGAGCAGTCGACCGATCCCACGTTGGGGGATCTATCTGGCAAAATGGCTGGGAGTGCTGCCGTGGGTATTATTTCTGAATGTTGGTGGTTTTGCGATTCTCTGCCTGGCAGGTGGCAGTACCGGGCGCGATCTGTTCTGGCTATATCTGCCGTCCATCATTGCAGGTAGCCTGACATTCAGTGCGTTGTTTCATTTTTTCGGTTCGATTTTTTCACGCCCGGCCATCGTGGGCCTGCTCTATGCCATGTTTTTTGAAACAATTCTCAGTGAATTACCGATCCCGGGTACCATCAAACGGCTCAGCATCAACTATTATGTGCGCTGTCTGATGTACTCTTCAGCTGAAAAATACGATGTACCTACCGAAAGCGAATCGCTTTTTGTGCCAGTCAGTGATACCACGTCATACATCGTATTGCTATCTGCAACGCTGGCGATTACCTGTTTTGGGATGTGGTATTATTCCCGCACCGAAATCCATGATGATGCGTGATCTTTTTGGTTGGGAACAGTTTCAATAGATCCCAGATCATTTGTGACCAACTTTGGTCACTTAATTGTGCACGGCTTCGAATCAGTTGGCTTTTACAAGTAAATTGATTCTCAAATCCGCTCAAGCATTATCTCTTGATAAAATTGCCGTTTTCATCATACCGTTTGGGGTCTGTGTATCCGAAAAAATCGTTGTAGCAGATTTGTTTCGGCCCGATTCTAACATCAAGGCTCTGGAATGCATCCAGCCGCTCATGAAAAGTGAACAACTCCTCTGCTTCGCAGGCAGCCATGGCTGCTGGCAGAAACCAGCCTAGTGAGTTCTTTACCGCAAGATTCCCCTCTGGTGAGTACATTCCAAAGTCGTTGGGCAGTTCATAGTCTTGGGTGGGAGTTAGAAAACCATCGTGAATGGCCGAATCCAGCCGTTCACGTACTTCCGTATCGCAGATTTCGCTGTGATCTGATTTGATTGCAATCAGGCGATTGAGCAGTTCCGCAAGAACCTCATTCATGATGATGCTCCATTTGTTGTTCGGCTATCGTTTTTGCCTGGCCAACACACAGTTTCACCTGACAATTTGCACATCGAGCCCTTTCAGACGCTTTGGCCTATGGATTTCATTCAACTCATCCCAATTCAATTCAATTCACAGAACTGGATTCCCGCCTTCGCGGGAATGACGGTTGTTGGCACAACCGTCTGAATGTCGTCCATTAGACGGCTTTCAAAATGACTGGCAGGATGTCAACTGAGCCTGAACTAAAGCCATAAACACATATTCTTGTATGGCCCTCTAACTAAAATCCTGGATCATTTCTCTGATGGAAGCCATTTGCTTTGTCAATTCCATCACCAGTTCCCTCTGTTGAGCAACCACTTCCGCGGGTGCTCGCGAAACAAACGACTCATTCGCCAGTTTCGCAACGGTGGCATCGTGTTGCTTGAGGGTGGTGGCCAGTTGCTTTTCCAGTCGGGCACGTTCATCTTCCACATTGATAAATCCTGCCAGTGCCACATAGCCTTCCATATCTTCCACCAGAAATGAGGCGGATTGGGCAGGTTTCTGGATGTGGGGGCCGCATTCCCACTGCGATAATCGCCCTAACTGCACAATAAACCGCTCTATTGGCTGAAGTGCCTGGTGGCGGGCATCTGGGCAGCGGACTGCTAATGGCATCTCGGTGCGGTCATCGATCTGGTAGCGATTGCGAATTTCACGCACCGCACGGATCAGATCCTGCATGTGGGCAATCGCCTGTTCTGTTTCTGGTTTGAGAAGTTCCTGATTTACCACAGGCCAGCGGGCAACACTGGCAAATTTTTCCACTTCAACTGCATTCTGCAGGCCGCGTTTTGGTGCAATTTGCCCCAGTGCCTCCCACAGTGATTCGGAAAGAAATGGCATTACTGGCTGAATCAGACGGACGATTCCGTCCAGCACCGTTATCAGAATGTGCTGCACCAGGGGGCGGTCTTCGGCATTTTTTAACCGCCCCTTGCTCATTTCGATGTACCAATCGCAGAATTCCGACCATGCAAAATCATAAATCAGGCGGGTGATTTCGCTAAAGCGAAACTTTTCAAACGCATCCGTGACACTTTGAATGGTGGTGGTCAGTCGGCTCAGGATCCAGCGGTCTTCTAAAGGCAATGCTTCAATGTTAACTTCAATCGGCTCATATTCATCGATATTCAGCAGGATAAACCGTGTTGCATTCCAGAGCTTATTGGCGAAGTTCCGCCCCACATCGAAGCGTTCGGACCCCTGCAGTGCGGTGGGCAATTCCGGATCGGTTTCCAGCCACGGGCCACCCGGACGAAATTGCCCTTTGCAGTTGGTACAGGTCACTTTTCGCGTCCGCATGTACATATGCTCTTTTTTGACTGCATTCAGTGTGCCGCAGTGGGGGCAGACGTTCCCCACAGGCAGCTTGGAATCCTGCGTTTCCCCTGCCGATCCCACCATAACGAAACGCAATGCATCCGCCCCGTACAGTTCGATGATATCCAGCGGATCGACGCCATTGCCCTTCGATTTGCTCATTGTGTCGCCGTAACCGTCGAGGATTTTTGGCGTGATGTACACGTTGCGAAATGGCACTTCGCCTAGATTGTAGAGCCCTGTCAGCACCATACGCACCACCCACAGGGTGATGATGTCGCGGGAAGTTACCAGCGTGCTGGTGGGGTAATAATAAGCCAGCTCCGGCGAATCCGTGGGCCAGCCCAGGGTAGAGTGGGGCCACAACGCTGAACTGAACCAGGTGTCAAGCACGTCCGGATCACGGGTAAATCCGTTCGATTCCAACAGCGTTTCCAGTTCCGGATGATCCGGAGCGACACAAACCTGCCATTTTGGCAGTGCCGTGGGTTCTTCCGAAGGGATTTCGACTGCCACAAACGCTTTAGCATCCTGGCTTGCCAGAAAATCCGGCCCCGCGTGGGGGCCTTTTGCCGCACTGCCATACCAGATGGGAATTTGGTGCCCCCACCATAATTGACGGCTGATGCACCAATCCCGCTTTTCCTGCAACCAATCGAGGTAGCTTCGAGCATAGCGATCAGGCGTAAAGGCGACTTTACCATTCTGTACAGCCTGCAATGCCATTTCCGCCAAACCTGGTTTGCCATCAGTGCGGTTGCCCATCAGAACAAACCATTGATCTGACAACAACGGCTCGATCGGGCTTTTGCTGCGGTCGCTGTATTTCAGTGGGACGGTGCGGTCGGTTTTTTCAACAAAATACCCCAACTCTTCCATTTCCAGCACAATCGCTTCCCGTGCATGGTAGCGATCCTGGCCCGCATATTTCCCAGCAGCAGCATTGAGGGTGCCGTCGGGGTTCAGGATGTTGATAATGTCAATTTCAGGATGCCGCTGCCAGCAGGCATAATCGTTTGGATCGTGGGCAGGAGTCACCTTCACACAGCCGGTTCCCAGTTCCGGATCAGCCAGTAAAGCATCTGCAATCACCGGAATTGTCCGTCCACTGTGGGGTAAGAGAACCTGTTTGCCCACAAAGTCCTGATACCGTTCGTCATTTGGATGGACGCACAGCGCGGTATCACCCAGCATTGTTTCGGGGCGGGTGGTTGAAAAGCGAATCCGCTTTTCCGGCTGATCCACCAGTGGGTACTCGAACGTCCAGAAACCGCCCACGGTGTCTTCCGTGTAGGTTTCATCATCCGCAACGGAGGTATTCAACTGAGTATCCCAATTGACCAGCCGTTTGCCACGGTAAATGTAGTCATCGCGAAACATTTTGAAGAAGGTGGTGCGGACAGCACGGACGCACGTCTCGTCCAGAGTGAAACGTGTGCGTTTCCAATCGCACGATGAACCTAACTGCTTTAACTGTCCAAGGATACGTTTTTCGTACTGGTCTTTCCACGACCAGATTCGTTTGACCATTTCTTCACGGCCAAGATCGTGTCGAGTTTTCTTTTCTTTCGACATCACCAGGCGTTCTACCACAGCCTGGGTGGCAATTCCTGCGTGGTCTGTGCCTGGAATCCACAAGGCATTGTCGCCCATGGCACGCCGCCAGCGAATCAGTACATCCTGCAAGGTATTGTTCAGTGCGTGGCCCATATGCAACGCACCGGTAACATTCGGCGGGGGAATCACAATCGTGTACGGTGGGCGGGTGGGATCAGGCACAGTGTGAAAAATCCCGGCTTCATCCCATTGTGTCAGCCATTTTTCGTGTGCGGCTTTGTTGTCGTAAGTTTTCGCCAGTTCAATCGCCATCGCTTTCATTCCACGCAAGTCGTTTTGAGACAAGACTTTTCGAATCAATCCAGGTTCAGGTAAATTTATTTGTTGCAACAAATAAAATTCATTAATTAATAATTTGTCAGCCCCTGATACTGCGACCACTGCAGCAGCCAGGGGTATCGCCATGGGTTAAATGCACAGTATTGTGCGGCAAAAATGCTCAGTCCCAAGCATACATAGGCTGTCCAGCGCAGGATACATTTGCTGCCAAGGTAGTCACTGGCACGCACCAAGCCTAACAGTAAGGAGGGAATCAGCCCGAACAACCACCTTGGCCCACAACTCCATCCCGCGTAATTGTTGGTAGTGGCCACAAAATAGCCAATGACAGCTAAGATCATTGGGATCGATGTCCACCACAGGTACTTTTGCTCTCGTGAAAGCCATTTTGGTGCAAAAAATAGACCGATCAGACCAATGAGGAATACGGGAGTCAGCGAAAAGAGTCCGTGGTGTCCAAAAGTCAGGTTAACAGCGTAAATATGCTTTGGCTGATTCAGGAAATCAATCCCAGTCGGTGGTGGGGTGAGATTGACTTTATTCCAGTGGCTGCCCTCGTATTCATACCAGGCAGTGCCAAATTTGCTGTAAATCGGTTCGTAAATTCCATAGGCCTTGTAATTGATCACTGTTTGAATTGCGGGAAACACCAGCATTGCAAGTAAAAACAGAAGTGACGTTTTCCAGCGTGTGAGAAGCAACACGGCGAAAATACACCCACCCAGGGCTGCCATTGGATAATCGAAAGCAGTTGCAAGCCCAGCCAACAGACCTGCAAGGAATAACCTGCCAACCGACCATGTAGTATCCGGGGCAAACAAGAGATAAACCACATAAAACAGGCAGCACGCGGCTGGGACATGATTGTTAAATGTCATTGCGAATGTGGTCAGGAATGTGCCGAAGCAGGCAGAAGAAAAAGTGAATATTTTCCCCCAGTCCGATATTGCCCAGCTACAGATCAATCTGCCCAGCAAAAATAATGCCAATAACAGTGGCAGAATATGCAGCGTAGTCAGAATGGGAATCACCACGTGCCAGGGCTTTTCAGCCATGCGAATATTACAATATTTTAATATAATTTTGTATTCGCCCGCTGCCATCATCACTAAAAGTGGGGTTTTTGTACCATAAAAAACTTTCCGATCGGGGTGCAGCACCGCATCAACCGATTTGAAGCCGTCTTCAAATAATATCCCCTCATCACGGTAACCTTTTGGTGTTGTTGGATCTTCAATCCGCTGGCCAATTTCAAAAGTGTTGTTTTCGGCCAAAGAACGAACTGTAGCCCACCGAACGCGGTCGTTGGAACTGAAGGTCGGCCACGCACCAGGTGCCGAGGCCGGCCACTTACGCGATGGATTCTGCTTGTAGAGACTGGGTTCGACAAGCAATTCTGCATTCACCAGCCTCGCCATCATGATGGCACCAGTTACCACCAGCAAAATCGAAAAAATGGTTCGGATTTGTTTTTGTTCTGGGGTATTCATTTCATCACTTATTGAGGGGAATGCGATTAGTTTAACGAAGATGTGGGTGAATGCGAGTTAAACGATGTCAGAAACCCGATCTTCTCTGCAATGACATACGGTTTTTTGGGGTTCATGGCAGCTAATTGGTTACTTAACAGGCCGTTCTGGTACACAAGCGTACCCACTGTGGCAAACAGCGAAGCAACAATTCCCCAAAAAGCGAATCTGCTGGTGGGCCAGATCCAGGAAATCAGCACAAAAAAGGTGACCATCAACAGAAAAATCAGGCCCCAACTTCCAAAATAATGCATGGGACGCTGTGCATATCTTGTTTGAAACGTGACGCCGAGCAGATCAAAATAGCCTCTCAAAAACCTGCGAAATCCATATTTTGAACTGCCGAACTGACGTGGACGGTGCTGGATGATGACTTCACCCACACGAAAACCTCTATCTGCAGCTAAAACCGGGATGAATCGATGTAGTTCTCCGTACAAGCGGATTTCTTGACAGATTGCCGATGAGTAGGCTTTCATTCCACAATTGTGGTCATGCAGTGCTACCCCCGTAAGCCAACTGACCATTCCATTAAAGACCCGACTGGGGAAAACTTTATGCCATGGATCATGGCGAATTTTCTTCCAGCCACTCACCAGTTCAAATCCTTCCGACATTTTCTTGAGAAACTGGGGTATTTCTGCGGGATCATCCTGAAGGTCAGCATCCAGGGTCATGATGATGTCGCCACGACAGTGGTCGTAACCAGCTTGCAATGCTGCTGCTTTACCAAAATTTTTCCTTTGCCGAATCCCACCGATATGGCTACCTGCGGCTGAAAATTCCTGAATCATTTTCCAAGATTCGTCGGTGCTGCCATCATCGATGTAAATAATTTCCCATGGCTGGGAAAGTCCTGTCATCACTTCAGAGATTTGTTGGTGCAGAGCATGAAGGCTGTCTGCTTCGTTCCACAAAGGCACGAGAATGGAAATCTTCTTATTCACGTTGACTTTTTTCCTTGCTCATCTGGAACGAAAAGCAGTTAAGGTTAACTGGATCAGGCACTTTGCACGGTGGCAGTTAATTCCTTGGAAATTCCAGGACCAGGTACGAACCAATAAAGGCACCCGGCACAAAGAAGTTCGGCAACTGTCCAGGTCAGTCGCAGAACAATTGCCAATACAACGGCAATTGCAGTTGCCTGATTGGTGGCCATGATTGGTGCCAATTCAAGTGTCAGCAGCTTCTGCATAGCAAATTCACGCACACCGCTGCCAGCCGGCATGAAAAATGCCATAAAGCCAATGACATAGGCAATCGCGTTGATGGAGGTAAAATGCCCCACCTGATCCCAACTCATCAGGCTGGCCTGTGGGATAATTCCTTTGACCACGCACCAAAGGCTGGCACCCATGATAAACCAGCCTAATGAACCCATCAGGATGCCAAAAATCACCATATGTAACTTTACCCGAGGCAGTTGTGGGGCATTCGGGCCCTTTCGCCATCGACTGACACGGTTGATGAATCGATTTAGTCCAACCAGACCAATCGGAATCATCCCGAGTGGGATGACCCAATAAATGCTGATCCCTTCAAGCCCCATCTGTTCCGGTGCAAGTGTCGAGAGGAGCAGGGCACCAACAAAGGCACCAGCAGCCATTGAAACGAATGCTTCATAGGTAGCAGTAATTCCCACTGCGGTGCGGGAAATTCCCAGCGAATTACCGAGCATTCCCACCCGCAGAACTATTACCCAGACTTTTCCGGGTACATATTTGCCCATTTGACTGATGAAATAGGACCGGATCCCGGTGATCCACTTAACTGTTGCACCTTGATTGCGGAGCAGAATTACCCAGTAACTTGCCCACAACGTGTGGGCAGTAAGGTAAAGCAGGGCAGCCAGACACAACCATTGCCATCGAATGGTGATCAAACCGGAATACAGTTCCGGTTGACGCAATTTGGTGTAAAAATACCAGCAGATTGCTACCAAAATAGCAACAGGTAAAATTACTTTCCAAAAATACTCTGCCAATTTTCGCATATTCAAAGTTATAGTGAACAGTTCCTCATTGAACACGGCAACAATGGGGTAGTTTTTGAGCGAAGTTCCTGCATGTCAGCATGCAGACCAGTCAGAAATGAAGATAATGAGTGAAAATTCATTAATAGTGAATTTTTGTATCCGTAATTCGCTATTTGGCCTTGACCTGATTACCACGTATTCGCTAAACTGCCAATTCTAGGCTCCCGACTGGCTCAAAAGCCGGTTCTTACCGTATTGAACGATCTACAACGCAGGAAGCGTCAACACCATGTCCACCGCAAATAGCAATCATTATGGCTTGGTTCGAATCTGGCAAATCCCCGTTTTCCTGTTGGCGTGTGGCGTTTGGGTGGTGCTGTGGCAGTTTGGTGACCGTTTACGCCCAACACCAACGGAGCGATTTCAACATGCACTGGCACCACTGCGCAACTCAATAGACCGTACACCACCGTTAGTGGATCAGATTCATGCTGCCCTGCGGGAGATGCCAAATATTGACCCACCGGATCATCTCAAGACAGAAACCCACTACCTGATGGGTAGCGCATATACCGTACTGGCTGAATTTACGGAGGCCAGTACCGAGGCCGATGAATGGTGGAAGCTGGGATATCGACATTTACAACAGGTGGACCCGTCAAACCTCAGCGAAAAGGATCGGCCGAAGTACCTTTATCGTTATGCAACATCGTACGCACATTTGCCTGAAACAGACCCGAAAACTGCAGTGGAACAGTTAGAAAAATCAGTGGTTCTGGCTGATGATCCATCGGAGGGGCACCTGTTGCTTTCCAGGTTTTATCAACAGCATTATACCGGAGCAGCAAAAGAATTTGAAAAGCAGTTTGCAGAATTTTTTGAAGTATGCCACTAACCGATACGATGCCCGAGTATTGAACCAGGCTCGTCTGCAATTGGCACTGATTCACCAGCAAAGTGGGGAAATTGCCGAATCGCAAGTATTGCTGAATCGCATCGGAATCGAGGCTCCGCCTGAAATTTATGCTCATGCAAAAATTTTGCAGGCACAGATGCACCGTGATAAGAACGAATGGCAACCTGCAGTGAAATTGTGGGAAGAAGTTCGCTGGCTGCGCGGTGCGAAACAAGAACACCAGCAGGCCGCGTTACAGGGATTATCTGAAGGTTATGCAAAGCTCAACCGCCCAGATGATGCAAAAAAAGTGTTGCAACAGGTTCAGGCGTTGATGCCGATTCCTGGTGAGGTGCCCAATCGATTGCCAGATATTTCAGGTGCCGTGCCACAAGAAGTGGTGGCTGCATACACCCAAAAATTGCACGATTTGGATTCTATCGAGAATTATCTACCCAAAGAATTTGGCTCCCTGGAAGAAACCCGCACAAAACTAATGAGTGCTTACTACGCAGCGATTGATGGGGGTGACTTTGACACAGCGTTCAAAGCAGCACAATTAATGAGTAAAGTTTACGATGATGGACGTGGGGAGGAACTGCAGGCAATTATCTTTGATAATCAATCTTATATCAAAAAGAATGTCGAATCGAGCGATTTTTTCAACAAGGCTGCTTCCCTATGGAGTACTGCAGGTTTCCGAGGTAAATCTGATGGGATCAAAACTGTTCGTTGGATGCGTGCAGCGGAAACCTATTTGCAGGCAGAAAACAAGGAATTGGCCCGCACATCGCTGGATCAAATTTCGCAACTAAATCAGCCGTTTCCTGTAAACGCAGTAGAAGGGTGGTTGCATGTTGCTGAATTGTATTTGCAGTCTGGTTCTCGAATACAGGCGAAATCTGCTCTGCAGACCGCCGCACAGATCACCAGCCCAAGTCAGTATCGTGCACAAGTACAATTGGCACGCTACTTTCTGCGTGAAGAACCAGCCGCACAACAGGCGGGAATGCTTTTGCAAACTGTTCTGGCTCGACCAGACATAGATGTGAATGACCCTAAGGTTCATGAAGAGGCCTCTTTTCTCTTGGGAGAAAGTTATTTCCAGCAGGAAAAGTGGCTGGATGCCCGCCAGCAGTTGCAAAAATCCCTGGAAAATTATCCGCAGGGTGAATACCTCCCACGTGGGAAAATGCTGCTGGCACAGACTTCGTGGGCGTTGGCTGGATTGCAGGCACGCAAGATTGAAAATTATCGAAAGGAAATTGCAGAACTTGCCAACAAGCGGCTTTCTTTACGGGATAGCAGTTACAAGGTACAGGAACAGATTCAGTTAGAAAAACTGCGGGATACAGCTTGGGCTTCGTATCAGAACTATCTGAATGAAGCGGGCGAATTGCTACTGGCTGCCGATGAATTATACCAACAGAATCGCTCGCATGAGTTAGATGCCATCCGCACGGTCAAGTTTCTGCTGGCCGATTGTTATTTCTTCACCGGGGAGTACGAAAAATGCTTGCGGCAGTGCGAAAGCATTGTGCTGTTCTACCCGAACAAGGTGGAAAGTCTGGAAGGCTGGCGGAACTATGTCCGGTGCTGTGAAGAAGCAGCGAAACACCGTTTCGAAGCGAAAGATGCCGAAGGGACGAAACTATGGAAAAATCGCCAGCTATTGGCAATTGAAAAGGTCAAACAGGCATTAGAGACTATCCCTACCGAAGAGTGGGACCAGTCGTTGCCAGTGCGAACCAGGAGCCATTGGCAAACCTGGTATCAGGAACAGGTTTCAATGCCGAAGGTGCCCTGAAATTGATCATTCGCATCAATAAAGTCGAAAAGCAACTTCAACAATTCAATTCTGGGATCATCCTTTATCATCACGAAACAGGACACTGACAGATTCATTTTCGTGAATTCGGCGAATCGCATCGGCTAGCAGTTTGTCAACGCTGAGAACAGTAATTTTGTCGATTTGTTTTTCAGGTGGAAGTGGGATCGTATCGGTAATGATCACGCGTTCAATCGCCGATTTCTCCAGACGTGGGATTGCCTCTCCGCACAGCACACCGTGGGTGGCAAATACATGAATTTCACGTGCACCGTTCGCTTTTGCCACTGCCGCTGCACCGCAGATGCTGCCCGCAGTGGAAATCATATCGTCGAACATTAACACAATTTTGTCTTTCAGGTCGGCACCAATCAGATTTGCCTGCGTGGTGTGCATGGCATCTGATCGGCGCTTATCGACAATCGCCAGATTTCCGCCCAAACGGTTCTGGTAGTGCAGGGTCGATTTCACACGGCCTTCATCCGGGCTGAGGAAGACCACTTGATCCATCGGTGGGTTCCATTCTTTGAGGAAATTGATGAAAACAGGTGATGCCATCAGATGATCGACGGGGATATCAAAGAACCCTTGTATCTGTGGTGCGTGCAGATCCATTGCCAGGACACGGTGGGCACCGGCGGCAGTGAGTAAGTTTGCTACAAGCTTGGCCGAAATTGGAACGCGTCCCTGGTCTTTGCGATCCTGTCGTGCGTACGCATAGTAAGGCAGAACCACTGTCAGTCGCATCGGACTGGCACGTTTGAAGGCATCCAGAATGATCAAGAGTTCCATGAGGTTGTCATTCACACGATCGCATGTTGGCTGGATGATAAAAACATCCCGACCACGCACATCCTCTAATATTCGGACGAAAGTCTCGCCATCAGGAAAGGTGCTGACAGCCATTTCTCCCAGACTATCCCCAAGTTGGGCAGCGATTCTTGTAGCTAATGTGGGATTTGCTCTTCCTGTGAAGACGCGCATTTTATTTTCGATCATGTGGGATCTGTTCTGCCGTTCTGAGTAGAATTGATGAATATCGTAGCGATTTCCGACTCATTTTGAATCAGAACCACGTTCGTTGACATTGGCGACATACTCTTTGAAGTCGCCGATCTTGTACGAAATAAACAAAAAAGCGTGGTGTAACGCCAGATAGGTGGGGTCTTCGGGATCGTCTGCGTAATCTTTGCGTATTTCGTACAGTTTTGCCAACAACTGTTCTGTGTTCAACATGATTTCTATCCGATCAGATGGAGATGATGCTAGTTTAGATTTCTACCAGGAATTTTCATGCGAAATCTTTCTTGAATTCGCGGCGAATGTTGATTCTGCCTGACATGAATTGTTCGAAAAAGTTGAAAAAAAACCGCCAGTTAACCCATCACAGGTTAACTGGCGGTCTTGTTCTGGAAGTGTCCAGTTTCCAGAACGCTCTTCTCATCACCAGCCCCGTGCAGGTGGGATTCCCATCTACACGAAAGTAATCAATAGCAAGTTGTGTGCCAATTGGAAATTTATAAGATTTATTGTTGGAATCTTCACTATTTCCCCCCATTTACTTACCACGAATTTCTTCTCACAGCAAAAATTACAATTTTTTGCAAAAGTATGTAAAAAAGTTACAGACTGTGCGAGAGATTCATGCCTGAACTTCCAGAAGTGGAAACTGTTGTCCGCGACCTGCGCCCACTGTTGATTGGTCAAACAATTACTGAATTGCAATATAGTAAAGATAAACTGCGAAAACCCTGGCAGCACCAGTGGGCAAAAAAAATCGTCCGCCAGCAGATTCTTGCCATCGAAAGGCGTGCAAAATGGCTGGTCATTCGATTGGCTCAGCCCAGTGGGTTGGTGGTCCACCTCGGAATGACAGGGCAGTTACAGCTTTTTTCTGCAGATTCCCCACCTGCGGATCATACCCATTTCCGGTTTGTGCTGGCACCTTGTGCTGAAGAACTGAGATATCGAGATATCCGGAGATTTGGCAGTATCCAGTGGTATGCCGATATCCCCAAGTGGTATGCCGAAATCAACCAGACTTACGGCCCAGAGCCATGGGATATTTCACCGGACGACTGGTATAAGAGAGTGCACCAACTCAAAAGAAATTGGAAGGCAATCCTGTTAGATCAATCGATCATCAGTGGGCTGGGTAATATCTACGCCGACGAAACCTGTTTTCGAGCAAAAATCAATCCTAGCAGTTTACCCGTAAATTCTGATAAATCGACAATCATAAAAATATTGGAATCTGCACGAGATATTCTGACCGAAGCGATTGAATTGCGTGGCTCCACCATCCGTAACTACATTGGTGGCAGTGGGTTAAAAGGAAATTTCCAAGACGAATTCGCGGTTTATGGTCGCACGGAATTGCCTTGTCCAAATTGCGGCTCGCCCATCCAGCAGGTGCGTCTGGCTGGCAGATCTACTCATTTTTGCCCACAGTGCCAGCAAGTGTGAAATCAGGAGATTTTGAAGTTATGTCGATGAAATCGTTCAAAAATCTGCTGGGCGAAACAAATCTCGAGCGAAAATGCCGCATTTTGCTTGGTTTGGGAACCTTATTGCTGATGTCAGTCAGTTTCTGGATTTTTGCCCGAGAAACAGAAAATCTGGCTTTCAAGCAGACTACCACTTCAGGACAATTGCTGATCCCCACTATTCTGGCACGTCAACATTTTCAGCAGGAACAATTACAGTTGGTCGATGAATTTGAAAACCAGGCGGAAAGCAACTTTCCAGACGCTTTTGGCGATTACACTTACAAGTTAATCAAACCAAACGCCAAGCAGCCACAATTTAAGCCGGAAGCCACCGAAATTGCGATCGTGAACCGCATTATGGGGAACCCAACTTCAAAAGATGAAACCCAGAATGATCTTGAAAACGGCAAGTTTCACTATTACAGCGTGGTGCGTGCGGAAGCTTCTTGTGTGCAGTGCCACAATGTTACTCAGGCGACCCTGGATAACAACGGTGTTATCAAAGAAGGGGATATGATGGGAATCGTCAAAGTGACGTTATCCACCAAGTCGATTGAAACTGGAAAGAATGTCAACCGTGCTCTGTTGCTGTCATTTGCGATCATGACTTCGCTGCTGATTGTCGCTGGTAGCTATCTCATTATCCGATATGTCATTGTTCGACCTGTCAAGCATTTGAAAGAAGTGGCAAATGCCATTGTTACAGGTCAACTGAATGTGCGGTCGGAAATCCACACAGGGGATGAATTTGAGGATCTCAGTGAGGCATTTAATCGGATGCTGAAGCACCTGATGCAGGCCCAGGAAGAACAGGCAGCAATATATAACAGCCTTGATATGAAAGCAAATGAACTGGCGCGGGCGAATCTGGCACTGTATGAATCGAACAAAACCCAGCAGCACTTCGTTTCCACGGTCAGCCACGAATTACGCACACCGTTGAATGGAATCATTGGTTTCAGTGATGTCCTGTTATCTTCAGGTGGGTCTCTGAACGAAAAACAGGCACGTTGGGTCATGAATATTCGCAAAAGTGGGCAGCACCTGTTGAGTTTGATCAACGATATTCTGGATCTGGCTAAAATTGAAGCTGGGAAAATGGAAGTTCGGATCGAAGATTTCACCATCCCAAGTGTATTTGAACTGATCCAGTTCCAATTTCGTCTGCCATTGGAAGAAAAACAGATTCATTTTCAGGTGGAATTAGATCAGCGCCTGCCCACGGTGCGCCAGGATCCGGTCAAAATTCGTCAGATTCTGACAAATTTAATCTCCAATGCAATCAAATTCACCCCCACCGGTGGGCGGGTAACTGTAAAATCTCTGTTGGATGGTGAAAACGTGTTGTTTATTGTGCAGGATACCGGCCCTGGAATTGCAGAAGCTGATCAGAAACTGATTTTCGAAAAGTTTCGCCAAAGTAGTTCCATATGGACCAGAGAGCATGAAGGCACTGGGCTGGGCTTATCAATCGTGCGGGAATTGTGTGAACTGCTGGGTGGGGAGATTTCGCTGGAAAGCACACCCGGATCTGGTGCAACTTTCATGGTTCATATTCCTATCAATTACGTTGCACAAAATCGGACATCAGAAAGCAGCGAAATGAAAATACCGCATGAGTTGGCTGATAACGCCTAAGAAGCTTGAGAATTTGTCACTAGCTAACAGTTACAGATAAATAATCTATCTGCCCCAAAACCCAATTAAATTTCGGGTGTGTTAGGTGTTTTGTTAGCAATTCGATGCGGGTAGCGATCCTGTGGGGTACCATAACGGTTGGTTACCGTTCGGAAGATCACTTCCAGCAGCATTAATACCGCTACAATCCCGACAGCCAGGAAAACCCAGCCCCAAAGAACGGAAGACTTCATCACTCATCGCACGCATCCTCCTTAAATTAAGTTCTAACCTCAACATTGTTGATGCTGTACAAAAATATGATACACGACTTGTCAAGAAGATTCAACGAAAATTTGAAATTTTTACAGAAATATTCGTGCGAATAACAGAGTATGGAATTGAAAGCTAAATTCAGTCCCAGATGGCGGCATCTTCCCCATCTATCCGGATGGTGAGGCACTTAGCGCTGCCACCCGCTTTCAGGAATTCATCCAGGGTAATCTCAGTTGACGTAAATCCTTTTCTGGCAAGATCTTCCGCTAGTCTCGGGCAGCCACTATTGTGCACAATCTGTTTGCCCACTACCACTGCGTTGCAACCAAAGCGGGCCGCTTCATCATCATGAATCGGTATCAGGTGGGGGATGTGGCTTTCCAGTACCTTCCGACCGTAACTGTCAAACGCGGCGGGGTAGTAGATCGCAATTTCTGGTGCCAAAGGACAAAAACAGGTGTCAAGGTGGTAATAAGCGGGATTAACCAGTTCTAAGGGCAGAATACGTACTCCAATCTGATCTGCCAGCCACTGGTGAGCCACCGCATCGGAACGTGTCCGATAGCCTGCAAAGAGTTCTTTGCCACAAAACAGGGCATCGCCTGCTCCTTCGTGGTACATCTCATCGGGCCAATGGAGTACTTGAAAGCCGTTTCCTGCAAACCAGGCATCAAAATAAGGCGATTCTTTTGCCCGCACTTCGTGCATAAAGTGGGAAGAATAGAATCGATCCCGAAACACAATCCCAGCATTGGCCGTGAAAACCAGGTCGGGCAGGCCGGGTTGGGGTTTCAATTCATGGATGGTGGCACCGAATACAACCAGTTGGTCGCGAAGTGCCTTCCATTGCTGCCAGGCGACATCCCGCACACTGGCCATGGTGCGTTTCATCCATGGGTTAATTTCATATTCGATCCCATAGTGCTCCGGTGGGCACATCAAAATGGTTGGGTGTTCACGCATGACACTTCTCAGGCTGGCTTATTCTCATTTATTCTAAAGTTTTCAATGTGGTGCCGGTGATTTGTTGCCAATCTTGCCAATAGCCGGGGTACGTTTTGACGACGCAACCAGGATTCTGGATGATTACCCCCGGTATGCGGATACCGGCCAGCGCCAGACTCATTGCCATGCGGTGGTCGTTGTAGGTTTCAAGCGATGCTGCCTGCATGGCACCTGGAAAGATTGAAATTTCGTCATGTTTTTCTTCAACCTGCACTCCAAGTCGTTGCATTTCGGTGCAGATCGCCTTCAAGCGATCCGTTTCTTTGAATCGGATATGTTCCACGTTCCGAATTCTAGTGGGACCTGTGGCAAAACAAGCCACCACGGCCAGGGTCATCACGGTATCACTGATTGCGTTCATATCAACATCGATCCCCCGTAAAGGTTGACCGTTGACTGTAAGTGAATTTGCATCTGAAGTAATCCGGCAACCCATTTGTTCCAGCACATCAACGAACCGATGATCCCCTTGCAACGAATTTCGATTCAAGCCAGTCACTTTGATGCTGCCTTGGGTGATTGCAGCCATCGCAAACCAGTAACTTGCCGATGAGGCATCTGGTTCAATTGCATATTCGGTGATTGTTGTTTGTTGGGAGCCTGGAATGAGGTAAGTGCCTCTTTCGGAACGACTTACACTGATGCCAAACTGCTGCAGCATTCGCAGAGTCATTTCCAGGTAGGGCTCAGAAACAGTTTTCCCCACCGGGATAATCGTGCTGTCGCCTGTTGCAAAAGGCAGTGCCAGCAATAAAGCTGTGAGAAACTGGCTACTACGTTCACCATTGATCCGGACTGTACCACCATGTAGGCCATTCGTTGTCAGTTCTACAGGTGGGCAACCATTGTTTCGGGCACTACAGACATCGACATTCAGTTGGCGTAAGGCATCCAGCAAATCTTCGATCGGTCGCTCTCGCATCCGTGGGATGCCGTCGAACAGATAGCACCCGGGATAGAGTGCCAGAAAGGCAGTTAAAAAACGAATAGTAGTACCAGAATTGCCCACATGGATGGGCAGGGGATTGATTGCAGGGTGACTTTCTCTGGGAAAAATGGTCAGGTCATTTTCTACCCAGGTGCTTGACCAACCAAGGCTTGCGAGTGCGGCTACCATCAGTTCCGTGTCCTCACTGCGGAGAATATCTCGGATCAGGAACTTTTTCTGACCTGCCGCAGCCAGAATAAGTGCCCGATTAGAAATGCTTTTTGACCCAGGTACACGCACAGTAGCGGTAACGGGATGGTGAAAATCTGGAATCTGTATCGCTGCTGGATAGGTAAACAATGAATTTCCTTTCGTTTATTAAATAATTTTCATTAACATAACTTTCATTGCGTTGCGCTAACTGGCGAAACCAGGAATCGTGGGGAACTTTCCCAATATACTGGACATTTCATCCCACTGATTGCAGGATGAAGAGTGTAAAGTACTTCCTAGGGTAAATGATGCAACAGACGTTAATTTTATTAAAACCAGATGCCGTGCAACGACGTTTAGTGGGCACGATTCTTGAGCGGTTCGAAAGAAAAGGGTTACGACTTGTTGCATTAAAGCTGATTCATGTTTCGCGTGAACTGGCTGAGAAGCATTATTCGGTGCACAAAGGGAAGCCATTTTACGATTCGCTGCTCGATTTTTTGACCAGTGGACCCACCGTTGCAGTGGTTTTGGAAGGGCGGGAGGCAGTCGCAGTATGCCGCACATTGATGGGGTCTACCGATGGTGCAAAATCGCCCCCCGGAACAATCCGTGGTGATTTTGCACTCAGCGTACAGAATAATTTAATTCACGGCAGCGACAGCCTTGAAAATGCGGCTACTGAAATAGCACTTTGGTTTCGACCTGAAGAACTGACCAATTATGAATCAGTGGATTCCGCCTGGGTTGGCTGAGTCAGGTCAACCGCAATAATTTTAATGCGGTATTTTTCTGCGAGTGCCACTGTTTCTTCCTTTTCCAGCATGATGGTGTTTCCACCTTCGATTGCCAGAACTGTCCCACCTGCTGCCCGCATGGTTTCGATAGTTTGTTTCCCCACCGTGGGGACATCGAATCGAGGATCCTGATTCGGTTTTGCCACTTTGACAACGACAAATCCCCCACGGGTGCGACAAAGTTCGCCTGCTCTGCGGATACAGGCATCGGTACCTTCGATCGCTTCGACAGCCAAAACGGCTCGATCGCGTACGCACACGGACTGGCCAATATCGAGTCGCCCCATTTCCTTTGCTAGGTGGCAGCCAAACTGGATGTCGGCCATTTCACGTTCTGTGGGTATTTGAGCAGTGATCGCACCGGTTTGCACAAGGATCTCCGGACAAATTTCGAAAGGCGAAATACAGGACAGGCCCTCTTTTTGCAGTTCATTAATAATTGCAAGAGTGATTGTGTCGTCGGCGTTATCTTTCCCACCAAAAAACAGCTTCAGCATCCGCCAATCAGGCCATAAAGTAATCATTCTCATGGGGCGAAACAGGGTGATTTTGTGAATTTTCCCCGCAAAAATCAGGTTGGAGACATGAAATTTCTTTAATATTTTGACCGGTCGGTTGAAAGCTGCTAGCCGAGTCCATGCAAAGTGGTGGCAGTATGGGGCTAGTTTTTCCTTTTCTGCCATCCCCCGAATGCCAAGGCAAATCACTGGGATGTTTTTGCTTTGTGCTGTTTTGGCAATTTGAACCGGAAAGTCGCCCCAGCCAGCAATCAAGCCCACAGGGGGTGGCATATCAGGAATCCTTTAAACCCAGGATACGCTTTATTTCATCCAGATCACGCCGCATATCGGGTAATTTGGAGAGGCTAACCATAATCCGTTTTTGATCATTGATAGGAGTTGCGGGTGCCCCCAACAACTTCTGGTTGGAGGGAATCTTGCCGGAGATGCCCGATTTGGCACCAACAACAGTGTAATCGCCCACGGTGGTGTGGTCGGCTGCGCCCACCTGACCTGCAAGCACCACATAATCGCCAGTGGAGCAGGATCCAGCGAGACCTACTTGCGAAACGATGAGATTATGTCGCCCGATCTGGCAATTGTGGGCAATCATCACCAGATTGTCTATTTTTGTGCCTTCACCAATTCTGGTGGCCCCAAAAGTTGCCCGATCAATGGTGACACCCGCACCAATTTCTACATCATTGCCAATTTCTACATGCCCAACATGTGGGATTTTGCAATGTTTGCCACTGATCATTCGATAGCCGAAACCATCCCCACCAATTACAGAATTGGCATGAATACGGACACGGTCGCCAATAATGCAACCATCATACAACACCACACCGGGTGCCAGAAAAACTTCGCTGCCGATCTGGCAGTGGTTGCCAATGGTCACATTCGCGCTGATTTCAGCACCCGGCCCAATAACAGTACCCTCGCCGATGGAAGAAAACTGTGCCACGGAAGAGTGATCACCAACGATTGCGGTGGGATCGACAACAGCCAGATGGTGGATTCCAGTCGATTTTCGAGTAGGCTTCACATGCATTCGTTCAAAAATGGTCGCGAATGCCAGAAGAGGGTCCTTTACCCGGACAAGGGTTTTGCCATTAAGAGGTACTGTCTCATCCACAACCGCTGCACCCGCTTTCGAGCCGTGCAATTGTGGGAGATTCTTTTCAGACAACACCACGGTAATGTCTGTGGGCGCAAGCATCTCCGTCAGCGGGCGAGCAGCATGAATCGCCAGTTCGGGGTTGCCTAACACTTCCCCTTCTACCCATGCCGCCAGTTCTCGTACGGTGAACGTCACTTTCATGCTCCGTGCACTGCATGCCCGATGAAACACCCTCAAACTTCAGGCAGCTTACCTAATTTTACAGCTTTTACCAATGCGATGCAATTGGAATCGCTTACTTGGCTCAAAACCGTAACACCTTTCCGCATCAAATGTTACGACGCATCTGTCTTTAATCTAGATAATTGCGTAACAGTGTATCGGATTTGCTGGCAATTCTGGTGAGAAAAAATACGTCGAGTTTAGCTGGAGAACTGATCGTCGGCTGTCAAAACGATATTCCCGTAAGAATCGGTGCGTCGATCCCGCAAAAATGGCCAGTTTCTACGCACATCCTGTATGCGGGCACGCGAGCACGTTTGTATAATCAATTCATCGTTTGAGTGACTGCCACGCGCTAAAATTACTCCGAATGGATCTGCCACAAACGATGCACCCCAGAATTCCAATCCTTCACCCGTGGGAGAAGGTTCAAATCCCACGCGGTTGATTGCTGTGACGTACAACCCGTTCGCAATTGCGTGAGATCGCTGGATTGTTTCCCAGGCATCGTGCTGAGCAACGCCAAACTCGGCTTTTTCTTTGGGGTGCCAGCCGATAGCAGTGGGGTAAACCAGTAATTCTGCACCTTTGAGTGCTGTCAGGCGAGCCCCTTCGGGAAACCACTGATCCCAACAGATTAATGTTCCCACCTGACCATATCGTGTGGGGAATACTTTAAAGCCGAGATCACCCGGTCGAAAATAGTATTTTTCAAAGAATAATGGGTCATGGGGGATGTGCATTTTGCGATAAATGCCCGCCAGTGAGCCATCAGCATCGAAAACAGCTACGGTATTATGAAAAATTCCTTCTAATCTTTTCTCATAAAGCGAGGCGACGACCACTACGTTCGCCTGTTTTGCTGCTTTCGCCAACAAATCGGTTCCCGGACCAGGAATCGGCTCGGCAAGATCAAACAAATTCAAATCGTGCGTGTTACAGAAATAAGGTGACAAAAATAATTCTGGCAGGCAGACAATCTGGGCACCCAGCTTGCCTGCTTCTGCGATTCGCTCCAGTGCGTGGTGCATATTTTCGTCACGCACTGTCGAACATTTCATTTGAACCAGTGCCACCACAAATTCATCCGTCGGCATTCATGCACCTTTCAGTTGGCAGAAACTTTCGTCAATATATCAATACAGATTACGGCTTGGTATCGAACCCCGAGTGCAAAAATGAGCGATTCGTCTGCTGATGTTCGCCTGGATCAACAACTTATTTCCCACTTGGAATCGTTGTATGCTAGTGGAGTCAGTCGTCTGCCACCAAGTCTGGATGAACTCACCATCGAATTTGTGCCCACAAGTGCAGTAGAAGAAATTGATCCTAACACCTTACGAGCCAAAGAGTTAGCAGTACTTGCTGAGCGAGTGAGTCAGTGCACCCGATGTGGGGAACTGGCTTCTACCCGCACCCAGACGGTGTTTGGAGTGGGACCGATTGATGCTGAAATCTGTTTTGTGGGTGAGGCCCCGGGTGCCGATGAAGACCGACTGGGAGAGCCATTTGTAGGGGAAGCGGGTAAGCTTCTGAACAAAATTATTCAGGCATGTGGACTAAGTCGTGAAGATATTTTCATTTGTAATGTGCTTCGATGCCGCCCACCTGGTAATCGCACGCCAAATAAAACGGAGGCGAATAATTGTTGGGAATATCTTGAAAACACATTGAGACTGGTTCAGCCTAAGTTCATTGTTTGCTGGGGTTTAAGTGCTGCACAGACAGTTCTGAAGGTCAGTTCCCCGCTGGGCTCACTGCGTAACAGGATGCATGAATACGATGGGATACCAGTTCTGGTGACATACCATCCAGCATCATTGTTGCCCCACCGATCGCCCGAAAACAAAAAATTGGTTTGGGAAGACATGCAGAAAATGCTTCGGTATTTGGGAAAACCGATTCCGGAAACCAGAAAGGGTTAATCTGAAAGTCGTATCGCAATTAGCATAAAATTAGAAAATTTTCAGTATTTGGCGCTAATATTATTGTCAGGCGCGAATATTGTTCTGCTCTTAGGTCGAATGGTGCTATTTCGTTGGTGATTAAAGATTGTTAATGCACTAAAGAAATATTAGCCGCGTGGTTGATTCGCACACCTAGGGGTTTTTCCAATGTCCAACCAGTTTGATTCTGGTTTCAACTTTTCAGCCGCGCTGGCCCGTTGTGCAGACGAAAAGATCCAATTTCCAGGTGAGATTCAGTCGTGTGGGATGCTGTTGGCATGTAATAAACAAGGGATCATCGTTCAATGGGGTGGCCAACCAAGTCTTTTTTCGCTGCCCAGTGACCAAAATTGGTGCGGGAAGCCCATTCAGGAAATTGTTGGCAGTGAAAAATATGAAGAAATAATCCAAAATCTGAATAAGTTACAAAAAATTCATTCTGTATGGCATACGCACGTACGATTATTTGAACAACCCCAAGAGATCGAGGTTAAGGCACATCAATCGAATGAGTTGATAATAATAGAATTGCTTCTCGCTACGCCAGAAATTTCGGGGAGTACGCACTTCGAACTGCTCAACTCTTTCGCTAGTCAAACAGAGAATTTAACGACCTATGCACAGTTTTTAGTAGAGGTTTTGCAACGGCAAACTGGTTACCAGCGTATCATGGTTTACCAGTTTGATGAAAATTGGACAGGAGAGGTGATTGCTGAGGCGAGTGAAGACAATTTTAAAAAGTATCTAGGACTGAATTTTCCTTCAACGGATATTCCACCACAAGCCAGAGAACTGTATTTATTAAACAAAGTTCGGATACTAACCGATGCAAACGCTGCGACTTGTAAGTTGATTTCTAGCCAATCCACATGCGATATTTCGTCGCTAGATTTAAGTCATGCACAACTGAGAGCAATGTCGAAAGTTCATATCGAATACCTCAAAAACATGGGTGTGACAGCATCTTGTGTCGTATCGATTATTTGTAACGGGAAATTGTGGGGATTGATTGCCTGCCATCACTCCATGCCTTATTGTCCTTCATTTGCAGTGCAACAACAAATCCTGAATGCTGCTTTACTTTTAGAAACCAGAATTATCCTCGATGCAGAAAATCTGCGACGAGTTTGCCTGGAATCCGCGAGTAACCTTCTGTACACATTGAAAACTTCGTTAGATATGCACAGAGATTTGCATCAAGCGTTGATCCATGCTGATGCCCAATTAATGGAATTAGTTTCTGCCACTGGTATTGCGTTGGTTTCTAAAGATCGGTGTGAAACACGTGGGTCGGTGCCACCAGAATACATCATTCAACAGTTGGTTGAAGTTATCAACAATTCTGATCGTCGGTTTTATCACTCAGCATCAGCGGCATACGATTTTCCCATATTAACTGATTTTCACCAAGTTGCTGCAGGATTAATGGCGACAACTTTTGAATTAGATCAGCCTTACTGGTTGTTTTGGTTTCGACCTGAAGCAGCATCAACCGTCCACTGGGCTGGTGATCCGCGTAAACAACTACAATACGATCAGAAAAATGAACCGCTTCTAGTCCCAAGAAAATCTTTTGACTTATGGAAAGAGGAGGTGCGTGGGAAATCCAAGCCATGGTCCGAAATTGAAGTCAAGTGTATTCAGGAAACAGTAAGAACTAACCTTACCGAAGTGCTGCTACATGCGAGCAAACAGAAACTTTATTCAACGGAATCAGAATTAAGGCTGATGCAGACAGTTGTTGAAACTGCAAAAGATGCCGTTCTTGTACTGCAGGAGATCGATCTGGAAGCAGTGATTTTGTATTGTAATCCGGCTTTTGAACGATTGACAGGAATCCCAAGAACTCAATTAATCAGAAAAACCGCAAAAGAGCTAGACCTATTGTTGAAGACTGATCATCTTAACCGGCAGTTCAAACAATTATTTGACAGCCGGGAACAAGTAACGGTTGAACAACAAGCCGTTCGAGTGGACGGTACGGCTTTCTGGGCTGAAGTGAATGTGACACCGGTTTTACTTGGAAAAGAGCAGAATAAATCGCTGATTATCATCAAACGCGATATTTCAGAACGTGTAAAGACCCAAGAGGAATTAACTAGAAATCATCAACGGCTGGAAGCGATCCTTGCTGCGGTACCGGATCTCTTTTTTCTTTTTGATCGAAACGATTTCTTTGAGGAAATCCATACACGCCACCAGGAACTGTTAATCGCGCCGAGAGAACAGGTATTGCACAAACATATTCGGGACATTGTCCCATCGCAAGTTGCAGAACTGGCGATTGGAGCACTGGCGAATTGTCGTGCAACCCAGGAAATGCAATATTTTGAATATCCCATGCAGATCGATAATCAGGATTATTGGTTTGAAGCACGAATCGTTCCAGTTGATTCTGCCAGCGGTTTAACATTAATTGTGGCCCGTGACATCACAAATCGTATCAATACAGTCCGATCTCTGAATCTTGCAAACGAGCAATACCGTTTGTTGGCGGATGCCATCATGGATGTAGTGGCGATGAAAGACCTGGAAGGTAGGTTATTATATGTCAGTCCTTCGATAACTCGACTTATTGGTTACGAACCGAAAGAAATATTGGGCACCACTTACGTGGATTGGTGCCACCAGGAAGATTTGCCTGGATTACACCGCGCAAAAGAAGAATGCCAGGGGGGATTTACGAATTACACGGAATGGCGCTGTAAAAAGAAAAATGGCGAATGGTTGTGGGTAGAAAGTGTCACATCGCCAATTTTTGATTCCCAGGGGGTGCTTACATCCTGTGTATGCTGTATTCGAGACATCAGTCAGCGAAAGCAGGTAGAAGATCAGCTTCGCCAGGCACAAAAACTGGAGGCGGTGGGCCAACTGGCAGGTGGAATTGCACACGATTTTAATAATCTTTTAACTGTGGTTCTGGGCTGTTGCGATGTGTTATTACAAAACACGGATGTGAATGACCAGAATCGAGAATTTGTTGAGGACATCAAAATTGCCGGTGAACGTGGGGCAGGTCTGACGCAACAACTATTGGCCTTTAGTCGACAGCAGATGGTGCAGGTACAAGATCTCGATCTCGCGGATATCATCCAAAGTTCCTGCAAGATGCTGGCACGATTGCTGGGTGAAGATATTGAACTGGTCACCCATTGCAACGATCTGACAACGACAGTGCGTGCCGATCCGAGCCAGATTCAACAGGTGCTGATGAACTTGATGGTCAACGCTCGCGATGCGATGCCGAAAGGCGGGAAGTTGACCGTGACAGTGGGCAGCAGACTGATTACCGATGATTTTTCTGAGTTTCCCACGCATGGCCGTGCTGGAAAGTTTGCCACTTTTGCAGTTGAGGATACCGGGGGAGGAATTCCAGAAGATGTTGCCAAACGGATTTTTGAACCTTTTTTTACCACCAAAGCACCCGGGAAAGGAACTGGTTTGGGTCTGGCAACGGTTCATGGCATCATTTCCCAGGCTGGTGGGTTCATCCGTATGCATACCACGCTTGGAAAAGGCACGCGGTTTGAAGTGTATCTGCCAGATCAGAACATTTCGTTGCAAAAACAGTTGTATCGGATGGAGCAGAAAATTCAATTTCTGCCCAACATCCCCATTCTTGTGGTTGAAGATGAGCCGGGAGTGCGAAATTTGATGCGTACTATTCTGAGGAAACATGGCTTAGAAGTCATGGTTGCCAGCCACGCCGCAGAAGCGTTTGAGTTGTGTAGCTCTGGTAAAATAATTCCTCAGATTGTGCTGACAGATGTCGTGATCCCAGGTACAAGTGGCAGAGAGTTAGTGGAACAATTAAAGTTGCGTTATCCCAATATGGTTGCCGGGTATCTTTCTGGTTACACAGCCGATGCGATTCTGCGACATGGTGTTGAGGAAAAAGCAGTTGATTTCCTGCAAAAACCCTTTTCACCAGATGCATTGCTCCATTTTGTGGCAAAATTGTACGCCAAAGTCCCACTGACCAATGGGGATGGTGCGAATATCTGATGTGTCAGATAATTAGCATTAAGATGCTATGCGTTAAGTTTCTTTGTGTAAAGATGTTGATGTGTGATTCGTTGATCTGTTGTATTATTATCGGTAAGGAATCAATTTGTAACAAGACAGTTGCGAAAGTCTTCAACTAATTGTGCCCGATCAAGATTCTTGCCAATGAAAACCAAGCGGTTTGTACGAGGTTCATTTTCCTGCCAGGGTTTACCTGGTGCTGCATCAGATGTCATATGAATTGCCTGAAAGACAAATCGATTCGGATCACCTTTCAAGGATAACACCCCCTTGGTGCGATAAAGATCCGCCCCTTTTTCACTTAGCAGGCGGGAAAACCATTCGTTGACCCGCCCGGGGTGCAACTCGCCTGGCAACTCAATTCCTACGGAAGAGATCTCTTCATCATGGTGGGCATGAGCGTCCGATTCATGAGAATGCGAATGTTCGTGGTGGTGTTCATGGTCGCACTCCGGCCCACAATCAGCGTGTTCATCCTCAATCATTGGCAATCCCGAAAATTGCCCAGGGTCAATTTCTGCCACACGATCCAGGTCGAAACTTTGAATATCGAGTAATTGGTTGATGTCAGTCAGAGATCTGACGGTGCGAATTACTTTCGCAGTTCGATTAATATGACGTATTTTCGCTTCAAGCGCCTCTACTTCTGCCAATTCCACCAAATCGGTTTTGTTCAACAGAATTACGTCTGCAAATGCCAGTTGTTCTTTTACTTCGTGGTCATTCCAATGCATTAAGACATGCTTACAGTCGACAACAGTTACCACACCATCGAGTCGGCATTTACTCCGTAACTCATCATCAACAAAAAAAGTTTGTACCACAGGGCCCGGATCTGCCAGTCCGGTAGTTTCGATCAGGATGTAATCGAATTTGTCTCTTCGTTTTAACAGGTTGCCAATGATTTGAATCAGATCTCCGCGAATCGTGCAGCAGATGCACCCATTATTCATTTCAAAAATTTCTTCTTCAGCATGGATTACCAGATCCTGATCCACACCGATCTCTCCAAACTCATTCTCAATCACAGCAATTCGCTTACCATGCTGGCTGGTTAAAATGTGGTTCAGCAATGTTGTTTTGCCAGCTCCCAGGTAACCAGTTAACACGGTAACGGGCGTTTTTTCTTCGTTCTGTTTCATGTTTCTTAACAATTTCGCAAGTGATACCCTTCATTATAGAAATGCCGAGCACATTTGTGGTGCCACAATCAGGAGAGCAACAACTTCGAATTGTCTTCTGATCGACAGTAGCTTTTCTCGCCCCAATGTGGTAAAAGGGTGATACCGTGATTCACTTTCGATGGTCATCGGATTCGTTACTCTCCAGGAGAATGCATTTGAAAACGTTGTTGTTCAGTTCGGCAGTATTACTTTCGGCGATTTTCTCTACTGTTGGAAATGCTGCAGTAAAACTGCCTAGTGTGTTTACATCCAATATGGTTTTGCAAAGGGATAAACCCATTGCCATCTGGGGCTGGGCAGATCCGGAAGAAAAGGTAGAGATTTCTTTTGCTGGTACTAAATCCCTCGTTGATACCACCAAAGAAGGAAAATGGTTTGCCGAATTACCAGCTCAGAAGGCGAATGCCACCGGCCAGAATCTGACCATCAAAGCGTCGAACACCATTGAGCTTAGCGATATTCTGATTGGCGATGTCTGGATTGGTTCTGGGCAATCGAACATGGAATGGTCATTAAATGCTTCTGCCAGCCCGAAAGAGACAATTGCCGGTGCCAACCATCCCACAATCCGCCTGTTTCATGTGCCCAAAGTGCAGGCAAAGGAACCCGCTAACAGCATCAATGCAACCTGGAAAATCTGCACTCCACAGAATATCCCGAATTTTTCGGCAGTGTTGTACCACTTTGGTGTTCGTTTGCAGAAAGACCTGGATATTCCTGTGGGACTGATTAACAGCTCCTGGGGTGGATCTCGCATCGAACCGTGGACGGTTACCTCTTCTGGTTCCGGTGGGATGTACAACGGCATGATTGCCCCCTTGGTTCCGCTGACCTTCAAAGGGGTGATTTGGTATCAAGGCGAAAGCAACGTTTCCGAGGGAATGAAATACTACGAGCGTAAAAAAGCCTTGATTGAAGGCTGGCGAACTGTCTTCAAAAATGACATGCCATTTTACTTTGTGCAGATCGCACCGTGGGCAAATTATCAGCCCGGAAAACTGCCGGAATTGTGGGAGGCACAGGTTGCCAGTTTGAAAATACCAGGTACCGGCATGGCTGTTACGACCGATCTGGTAGATAACATCAAAGATATTCATCCCAAGAACAAGTTTGATGTGGGAAATCGACTAGCACTTTGGGCATTAGCAAAAACTTATGGTAAAAAAGACCTCGTTTATTCTGGTCCGCTTTTTCAATCTGCAAAAGCAGATGGTGCGAAAATGGTGCTGTCGTTTGCACACGTTGCCGATGGACTGAAATCGCGTGATGGCAAAGAATTGAGTGATTTTGAAATTGCCGGAGATGATGGCGTATTTGTGCCCGCTACCGCAGAAATTGTGGGCAAAACTGTCGTGGTAAGTTCCGAAAAAGTGAAAGCTCCTTCACAAGTTCGATTTGGCTGGAGCAATACATGCAATCCCAATTTGATTAACAGTGCAGGGTTACCAGCATCCCCATTCCGCACCAAAGATTGGCAAGGTGGCACTGGGGAATAATCTCAGTGGCAGCACATTTTATCGATTAGAAAAAATTCACAATTTTGTTATGTGGCACTGACCAGTTTTCTCAAGCCAGACTGGGCAGGATTCAGTCTCGAAAAGCAAATATCCTGCACCCGCCCAGCTTCCGATTTCAACACAGTTCGTTCACCGGGTCGCAAAATATCCCAGATCGTAATTGTTCCATCCCAACTGGAGGCTGCCACCAGCCCACCATCGGGACTGATGCTCATGCTGGAGATCCGATCTGTCGGTCCAGTAAGTACTTGTGTCAATTGCCCAGTTTCCACATCCCAGATCCGCACATTTTTATCCCAACTGGCGGTTGCAATGCCCAAGCCAGGAGCGAGAAAACCAACACCTGCAACGGCAGCGGTGTGGTCGGTAAATCGTCTGATTATTGTGTGAGTTTCCAAATTCCACAAAATTGCGGTGCGGTCCCAGCTACCGGAAAGAATACGTTTGCCGTCAGGTGAAAAACAAATTGTTTTCACCAGTTTATCATGCCCACGCAGCGTGCAAACTTCGTTCATGTGGGGGAGTTCCCACACTTTGATTGTACCATCGCGACCTGAAGTAGCTAACCGCTGACCATTGGAGTTGAAAGCAAGCCCCAACACTTCCGCACGGTGATTATGGAATGTAAACGTTTCTTTGCCAGAAGGCAGGTCCCAGAACTTGACCGCCATATCGCTGCTGGCAGAAACCAGGGTACGCCCATCTTTGGAAAACGCGACTGCGGTGATTTCACTGGAGTGGCCCACAAAACTGTATCGCAATTCGCCAGTTTGTACATCCCACAGACGGAGGGTTTCATCGTCGGCACCAGTCAGCAACCAACGACCGTCCGGGCTGAAGTGCAGGCAGGTTGACTCACGCAAATGTGCCCTAAGTTCTTTGGCAGTCTTGGTTTGCAGATCCCACAACCTTACTGCTGTATCTCCACCTACGCTGGCAAGGATCAGGCCTGATTGCTTCCGGAGAATTACCGAATCGTTGGCGTTCGGCACATCAACTGGTTCTGCAATTGGCAATACATCATCCGCTCTTGTACTCTCAGATGCCATCGTGGTCAATGGTACCTGCGATGGTAATGGAGTTCTTTTGGTCATTGGTGGTAACTGTTTCGGGCGAGGTGCCACCATTGTCGGGCGTGGGATGCGTGGTGGCGTAGTACGATGTAATACCACTCCTGGTTGTGGCACGAATCCTTGTTCTGTCAGTAAAGCCAACTGTTGTCCATTCAGTGGATCCCAGATGCGAATGGAGCGATCCCAGCTTGAGCTGAACAGTCTCTTCGCGTCGGGATTGAACGCCACGCCCGTTACTTGTGCCGTGTGTCCCACCAATTCCATCATCGACTGGCCGTTGTTGGCATTCCAGATCCGTACTGCCATGTCAAAGCCACCTGTGGCAATCATCTCTGCTTCAGAGGCAAACGCGATTGACGTTACGGAACGAGAGTGTGCTGGGATATTGAGCAACTGTTCGCCATCGCCGGCATCCCACAGTTTGACCAGGCCATCTCCTCCACCAGTTGCGAACCGTTCCCCTTCCAGCGAAAAGGCCACCGAGGTAATTTCGCGGTAATGGCCACGCACAAGGAACCTTTCGCGGCAAGTTTCGGTATCCCACAAACGGGCCGTACCATCTTCCCCACCAGAGACAAGTGCGGAACCATCGGGAGAAAATGAAAGCGAAGTAACACCGTCGGAATGACCAATCAGCGTGTATTCTTCTTTACCAGACAGCCAATCCCAGATTTTGATGGTTTTATCCCAACTGGCGGTGGCGAGCCACCTGCGGTTGGGTGAAAAAGCCATGGAAGTGATTTGTGCCATATGACCCTTGAGGGCACGCACCTGGGTTCCGCTGGCAAGCTCCCAGAGTTGCACAATCATGTCCGACCCTGCGCTTGCAAGCGCGGAACCGTCTGGTGAAAACGCAGCGCAATTCACGTCCCCACTGTGGCCTCGCAAACCCTGGAACAGTTCTCCAGAAGGAAATTGCCAAATCATTACCGAGCCATCGCCACGGGATCCACAAAGCAAAGTGCCGTCTGCGTTGACCGCAAGTGCATTAAAGGCTGCCCCACGGACAATCTTAGGAGAGGAGCGCTTGGTGGGAGTCAGTGTGCGAATGATGTCCGATGGAGCACTGAACGGATCAATTTTATCTGCATCAGTCTGCAGTGGCTTCGCCATAATTTCATCGATTGCAGAACCTTCAGCCATATCCGGAAGATTGGGGAGTTCTGCAGCTTTGCTCTCATTTATTGGGTTCGGTTCGTTCGAGAGTACAGGATCGAGATCCATGACCGGAAGTGGTGGGGGACTTTCGTAATGAAATTCAGCCACGGGTGTTTCAAGAATGGGGTTATTAACGGGAATTACTGGTTCGCGCACCAGGTTTTCCGGGATGGCAATCGTGGGTGTCGAGCCGGGCTGGGTGGGGGCATTCGGGAGTGGTGCGGTACCCACGGTAGGTACGGTAAATGGGCCAGCCACTTCTGGTTCAGAGGATTCCACGATTGGAGGTGCTATTTTTTCAGTTTTACCCTGTTTCGGCACAAATAATTCCCGCAAGACATCAGGCAGGAAATCCCAGCCCTGCGTTTTTTTCTCTGAGGGTGGCAATTCATTTTGTTTGGCCGGACTGTCTGGGACGGATAACTGTTGAGACTTTGCCAGTTGCTCTAATTCAAAAGGCGTCAGCGGTGGTGCACCCAAGGGGGTGGCTATGTCATTGATATCCGGCAGTGGAGGTGGTGATTGCGCGGGTGGTAACGGTGCGGATTGTTGATTGACTGCTGGAACGTTCAGTCCTGCCTGACCAGGCATGGGTGGCAATTGTTTTTGCAGTTCAAGCGGTTTTACTGGCACAGTTGGTTTGGGCGCTTCCTGTTTGGGGGCTACAGGCACTGTTGCGGGAGGTGTCTCTTTCGTTGGCACCTTGGGAATTAATGGTTCGGTGACTGGTAATTGGTCATCGGTGGGAATAGAAGGCAGAATAGGGGAGGCATTATTGCTGTTCCGAATCACCGGACCCAGAATATCGCCCAGAACAGCTTGCGGTGGTGTGAGGTTTGGATTATTTTCAGCGGTATATGAGGTTGTCTTGGCTGAACCGGAACTGTCATCTGCCCGATATTTCACAGTCTCTGCAGTGGCTAATCCAGATTGTGGGCTCGGCACGGGACCAGTTGGGATGCTGGTGGGAGGTTCCGACAGTAGTTGAATTCTGTATTGAGTCAGCTCGCGGTAGTTGTGTAGATCCCACAACCTAACTGTTTTGTCCAGGCTTGCTGTGGCAAATGAATTTCCAGTGGGGTTCATTGATATTGAAGTGATCACCCCCTGGTGTCCATCAATTGTCGCCAGACAACGCCCTGTTGCTACTTCCCAAATTCGGATAGTGCGATCCCAGCCTGCACTCGCCAGAATGTCCCCTTTCGGTGAAAAGGCAATGGTTGTTACTTCACTGGTATGTCCATTAAATACACGCAGTTCACGAAGCTGGCTTGTTGACCAGATCCGCACAGAACGATCCAGACTGGAACTCGCAAGCAGTTCACCATCAGGAGAGAAAACTACCGAAGTGACATCACCTGCATGTCCTTTTAAAGGTTCTCCAACCAAAGTGCCATTGGACGACCAGATTCGGATAGTGCGATCCCAGCTTCCAGAGGCGAAAAATTGCATTTTGGGGCTGATAGCAACGGAGGTCACCATTCGAGTGTGACCATTCATTTGCAGTTTCACAGAACTGTCGCTTAATTGCCATAAACGTACTTGTTTATCCCAGCTGCCACTCAGGATCTGCTGACCATCTGGACTGAAAGCAATAGAAGTGACTACCCCCGTGTGTCCAAGTAATGTGCCGTTTTCTTTACCAGTGGCTGTTTCCCACAATTTAATGTGCTTGTCCCAGCCAGCGGTAGCAATTTGCTTGCCATCTGGTGAAAATATCCCCTGGCTGATGACACCAAGGTGGCCTCTGAGGTTGAAGACTTCCCTGCCGCTGGCAACTTCCCACAACTTAGCCTGCTTATCCCAGCTGGTCGTCAGAAAATGCTGACCATCCGGACTAAAGGAGATCGATGTGATATCACCCGTGTGACCACGAGAGAGTGCTCCGGAAGATCGGGACGAATCTTTATTGTTCACGTTCGCTGCCTTTTCATTTGTAGATGGTGTGGGCTGTTTTCGACTTTCCTGATTATTTTTGTAATTCAAACCAACCATCGAGTCGAGCATTTCCTGCAAATCTTCGCCAATAAACCCACGAACATCCTCTGCAGAAATGCTGGATGGCTGGTCTGGTGGCATCTCGGCGGGTGCTGGGAACAGGTCGATGGCTTCTGTGTCATCTTTCATCAGCCCCAGGTGGGCTGCCAGTGCTGCATATTGCCGAGAGATCCTTGCACCCGGATCAGTTAGCAGCACGGGTTTATTTTTGTCTGATGATTTTGCAAGTGTTTGATCGTGTGGGATGGCGAAGGGGAGAATCGCCGTTGGAAAAATCTGTCGTAATTCCGTTTCCCAAGTGCCACCAGTGGGCTCTCCCTGAGGCAAAGTTAACAAAATTCCACGAATTTTCAGCCCGGGGTGGTAGTGCTGTGCCGTACGGGCAGTATGAAAAAAGCCCGGAACCGAGCGAAATGCCTGTGCTTCCGCACGCACCACAATCAGGGCATCGTCTGTGCATTCTAACAGTTGTTGCAATGTGTAGGTTGCAAGTGGGCAGGGGGCATCGATTAAAATCCAGTCAAATTCCACTAACTCTTTTGCAGTAAGGATTTGCTGGAGTTCTTTTGTCTGAAATTCTGGTTGATTTTCTTCCCGGTGGCTGGCCAGAACAGACAAATTAGGCATGCAGTCCTGCCAAAACGGTGCATTGTGTGCGAGAGTTACGGGGAATCGGTTATGTTGGCTTTCTGACAGACCCAGTGCTTTTCCTGCCTGTAAACGCGGATCAAGATCAACCAGCAATACCCGATTGCCCGACAGGGCACTTGCAACGGCCAGATTAATTGCTGCCGTAGTCTTACCGACGCCAGTTCGCTGACTTGTAATCAGTAATCGCTTCACAGCTATTTCTCACCCACCCACAATGGAAAAAGGCAATAATTGCCACAATCACGCTATTTTACCAATACGTGCAAATTCCCCAAACATGATGTGTGTGGGAATCTCTTAGAAAATATTCATAAAATGCCTGTTTTGCCTAGTATTCCTATTTTATCATTTCTTGTTGGTAAACTCGAGGCTGTTTTTTCAATGATCTGGGATCTATTTCACAAGAATGTTGCAGACAAATGAAAAATTTGTGATAATAGCTCGATCCTGTCGCGAGAAATTCCCATGGACCACCTGTCAGTATCTGATGATGTTACTCTGGCAAGAAAAATCGCCCGCCTGGTTGAAGAACGTGGGTGGAATCAAGAAGATTTTGCACGAATTGCCAATCTGAATCGGCACACGGTGCGGCAAATTATGAAGGCCGATGGTGATCGCAACTTGCGGAATGCGACCATCAGCCAATGTGCCCATGCTTTGGGCCTGCAGGTAAACGAACTTCGGGAAGTCGCCCTGGAACGACTGCTCCCACGGATGCAGGGGCGAAAATATGCGGACAACACTGCCGTGATTAATCGCCTGCTGAACCACAGCTTAACAGATCGTTTAAAAAATTGGATTCAGGAGAATCCAATCCGAGCTTCCAAAATCCGAAATGAAGAAATTGACCAGATTCTGCACATGGATGGGCCAGAAGGAATTTTCGAAAGATTTGGAATGGAACATGGCATGGAACGCCTGGAACGTCGTCGACGGTTATGCGAAAAAGTAACCTTGATCTACGAGACTGAGTACCTGGATTTCCTGGAACAGTTTGTGGGGATGATCTTCGATAAAATTCAGTCTGGCAAACATTCTTAATTTGTTTGAAGAACTGATTGTTAAATAGGTCACCGGCTATATAATCGTGTAATTATGTTGACTGCAGGCAGGCTTGATGATCTCTACTCGCATATTTCTGGTTCGGCATGCGGAAACAACACGACCAGATTTAATCCACGGTGCCGAGTCTGATGTGAATATTTCGGTGAATGGCTGGCAGCACGCACTGCGTTTGGGGCAGTATTTGCAGGGCCACACCCCCCACGTGATTGCAACTTCGGCGATGACGCGTGCGATTAGAACCGCTATTGCGATTAATCAATATTGCAATACGGAGATATTTGTTCAGCCACGTTTTCATGAACGGAAAGTGGGGCGATTTTCACAAACTTCCGTCCACGAACGCCCTTTTGATATGGACAACACTTTTCAGGATTGGCAGCAAGGCAATCTGCATAGCTGTATCGAAGGCACAGAGTCTTTTCTGGATATGCAGGCGAGAGTGATACCAGCATTTGAGGATTTTGTGCATCGCTTCCAGAATAAAACCCTGGTGATGGTATCCCACGGTATTGTGATTCGAATGATGCTTCACCACTATCAATTACTTCCACCTGAAACGGTGTGGACGACAGTGGGCCGGATTCACAATCTCGCTGTTACCGAACTGATGTGGGATCGCAATGGCCCCACACTGGTGCGTTGGAACGATCGTCAGCCTGTTCACGGAAATTAGCAAAAACTTCTAATTAAAAGTTCGGTCAAGTCACAACATTCCGAAGAAGTGCTTTCTCAAGCAAAATAAATTCGTCCCGTATCGAATCTGAGCCGAATTCGGGATTACGCCTGGGGAGCCATTTCAATTGCCGATGTGGAGCAGATCAGAGCACAGGCACTACAGGAGATGCAATCCGCTGGTGCCCGAAGCCATGGCAAATCTTCGGCAACTACTAGGCACTGCGTCGGGCAAATTAAAACGCAATCTGCACATCCAGTGCAACTCTGCTCATTTACGTACGGCAGTTCAATCATCAAACAACTCCGGATCGGCCTGAACTGGGATTGCCCGCTGAATAGCTGCATTCATTAAGCCAGCAGAGATATCTTCAATTACTGGCTGCTGCAGAGGGGGAAATAATACATAACTGGCACCGAGATCAAATGCCAGACAAGTAAGCTGTTCCCGCTGGGTGGCACTGTCCATTTTCTGGTCGCAGACCACCACAATGGGTGTAGCGGGGTTGGTTCGATGAACATCCACAATTAACTGCAAACTTGCGGGTATGTGATCTGCCAGTTGCAGTATTACCAGTGAAATTCGAGGTTCATCGATCAGTGCCATACAGGATTGCGGATGACGTGCTTCACGTACCAGCCATGAATTTTCCTGTGCCAGCCGCTGCACCTGTTTGGCCAGCCAGGAATCGTTGGCAATCACCACTATTTGAGGGTAGCGCATGTCAGATCAGGCACCAGACCAGGGAACGTAATCCATGTGGAAGGTTTCAGCAACAGCTTCGTTGGTGATTTTCCCATTTCGGATGTTAATGCCTGCTGCCAGTCCCACGTTATCGTTGCAGGCTTTCTCCAGCCCTTTTTTAACCAGTTGCATCGTGTATGGCAAAGTAACGTTGGTCAGTGCATAAGTGCTGGTGCGGCCCACAGCACCGGGCATGTTTGCCACGCAATAGTGCACGACATCATCCACAATGTAAATTGGATTCGCATGCGTGGTAGGGCGAGACGTTTCGATACACCCACCCTGATCAATTGCCACGTCGATAATCACTGCACGATGCTGCATCCGTGCAAGATCTTCCCTGCGAATCAACATTGGTGCACGGGCACCAGGGATCAGCACGGCACCGATCACCAGGTCAGCGGTGGACAGATAATGCAGGATGTTATGCCGATCGCTGAACAAAGTCGTCACGTTGGGTGGCATAATATCGTCGAGGTAACGTAAGCGATCAAGGTTGACGTCAAAAATGGTTACGTTGGCACCCAGCCCTGCTGCCACTTTGGCAGCATTGGCCCCCACGACGCCCCCACCAATGATCATAACATTCGCAGGTGCGACTCCAGGGACGCCTGCGAGAAGAATTCCACGGCCCTGTTGTGGGCGTTCCAGGTATTTGGCACCTTCCTGGATGCTCATTCGTCCTGCCACTTCTGACATTGGCGTCAGCAGTGGAAGGGTACCACGGGTATCCCGGATGGTTTCATAGGCAATTGCAGTGATTTGCTGTTCCAGCATGGCCGTAGTGAGCCGCTCATCTGCTGCAAAATGAAAATAAGTGAAAATCAGCTGCCCCGGATGCATGTATTGCCACTCTTCCGGCTGCGGTTCTTTCACTTTGATGATCAGATCAGCCTGTTTCCAGAGTTTGGCGGGGTCATCGATTATTTCAGCACCCGATTGCGCGTATTGCACGTCCAGAATTCCGCTTCCCAGCCCTGCACCTGCCTGGACCTGCACCCGATGCCCGGCCCGCCGTAATTCTTCCACACCCACTGGAATCAGGCCAACGCGGTATTCATCGGACTTAATTTCGGATGGTACGCCAATGATCATTGAAACTCCAGACCAACGTTTTAGCTTGGTGATTTAATTTTGGTTGTAAGGCATTAATTTATTGATTTATAATACGATACGTGAATGTGATAATATCCTTTCTGGCCTGCGTGGGAGCATCTATTGCCTACAAAACCTATCAGCATAGTAATCATTCTGGCCTGGCTGACCACCATGGGCTGGTTGGTCAAACGGGAGTACTACTATTATTGGAACGCTTCACCCATCCCACCTGTGGTGGCAGATCTGGCGGATGAAGTGGCACCTGAGCGGCATTCCTGGACAATCTATCGGAATGGTGATAAGGCTGGAATGTGCACCACCGTCGTTTCTCCACTGGGTGACGGGCTATACCAGTTGGAATCTACTATCCGCGATTTAAAATTACCGGTTGCACTGGTGACCGTACAAATTCCGTATTTACGAACTCAGAAAAATGTCAATCGGCTGGGCGAACTTCAAACCGCAGATGTGGAAGGTCGCTTTGTCATGATGGCACTGGGATTGCAACTGGAAATGAAAATCCACCTCTATGGTACCGTGGTGGGCGATGAATTCCGATCAGAAGCAGATTTTGATACCGCATTTGGCAAATCACACATTCAACTGGCACCCACAGAAATGCGGACGAAGACCGCTTTTTCCCCGCTGCAGCCCATGCACAAATACCCAGGGATTCGATCGGGACAATCCTGGAAAGTATCGAATTTTGATGTGATTGATTTTGCACTTACCTCAGCCTTTCAGCAATTTGCCCAGGACATGTTAAAAAAAGCAGGTACTGGGAAGTTGCCGATTAATCTGGCGAACAATCAGAAGGCACCGGAGGAACTGCTGGCGGTGGTGTTAAGTGATCGGGAAAATGTGCAATTGCGAAACAAAACCGTTTCTTGCCAGATAATCGAATTTCGTGGCAAATCTGTGCTGGCAAAAAGTTTTGTTGATCCAGCAACCGGTAAAGTCTTGAAACAGGAAGTTGGTGGTTACGGGGAATCATTAATCTTACAACGCGATTGAGGCCTACATGGTTACTGTCGACCACGTCTGGAAACGATATGGCGATAAAGTTGCTGTACGTGACTTGTCTTTCTCCATTCACCCAGGCGAATTGTTCGCTTTTCTTGGTCGGAATGGTGCCGGGAAAACAACGACAATCAAAATGATGTGTGGCCTGCTCTTCCCAACTGAAGGTGCGATTACCATTGGGGGGTTCAATGTCCAGACCCATGGTGAACAGGCACGTCAATTGATCAGTTATGTTCCTGATCAACCCTTTCTGTACGAGAAATTGACAGGGCGAGAATTTTTGACCTTCATTGCGAATCTCTATGGAATGAAGAGCGATTTCATCGCCGATCGATTGCAAACGGTGATCAGACAGTTCGAACTGACAGAGTTTGTGGATGATATCACCGAACGCTATTCCCATGGGATGCGGCAACGGACAGTGTTTGCTGCTGCGTTTATTCATCAGCCGAAATTGCTGATTGCCGATGAGCCCACGGTGGGGCTGGATCCCAGAAGTATTCGGTTGCTGAAAGATCTTTTGAAAACAGAAACTGCCCGCGGCACAACAATATTTTTATCTACGCACTCCTTGGATATTGCCCAGGAACTGGCAGATCGCATTGCAATTGTAGAAAAAGGTCAGCTGATCGGCTGTGGTACTCTGGCTGAATTGCGCCAGCAGGTCAATTCGGATGCATCCCTGGAAGAGTTGTTCCTCAAGCTGACCGAAGAAGTCAATGACCCCGCACCGGAGCTGGTAACATGAGTTCCGTGCAGCAAAGCACTATTTTTCAGCAGCTCCATTGGGCAATCTGGCGGCAGTCGACCAAAGGATTATTCCGTGGGCAACGTACCAAAGTCTTGACAATGCTTCTGTCGTGCCTGGTCATTGCTGGTGCTGCTTTTGTTCTGGGGTACTTTGGCTTTGATTTTCTCAGCCGACTGAAGTTTCCTGTAACTCCGATTGTGGAAATTATTTTCAACATCCTGTTTTTTACATTGGGTGGGATGCTTGTATTTTCCGCTGGTCTGGTGATGTATGCGGGCCTATTTCACAGTCCAGAATGTCGATTTCTGTTAACCACCCCCGCCAGGGAAGACCAGATTTTTGCGTTCAAATTCCGCTCGTCGATTATCTTCAGCAGTTGGGCATTCATTGTGCTTGGTGGGCCCATTCTGGTGTCTTACGGCATTGTTTTTCAGGCTATGTGGTATTACTATCTGATGCTGCCTTTGTTTATCCTGGGTTATGTGCTTTTGCCGGCTGCGCTGGGTTCTATTCTGGCACTGGTGCTGATTAATGTCTTGCCCCAGCGGAAAAAGCAGGTGCTGCTGCTGGTTATTTTTGCCACTGTTGCCGCTGGTGCTTATTGGGTCTATCAAACAATTTCGATTGCCAAAGACAATCTGAACAATCGCGATCAATTACAAAGCGTATTCGACATGTTTACCGGCCCAAGTGGGCCGTTCTCACCAAGTCAGTGGATAGCACATGGACTGGTGGAGGTGGCTCATGGCCATTGGCAGAATGCCTTATTGTCGCTCGCACTACTATGGTCAAACGGATTAATGGCTTACCTCGTCGCCGCATATCTGGCACGCAAACTCTATCGACGTGGGTACAATCGTCTTGCAACAGGTGGTGATCAACGGCGAAAGTATGGCAGTTCCTGGTTAGATTCGCTGATGAATCTGTTGGTCTGTTACCTGGATCCGAAAATCCGCCTGTTAATCATCAAAGATTTTCGCACCTTTCGCCGCGATCCTTCCCAGGTGGGGCAACTGGTCATTTTCATCGGTTTGTTGTTGCTGGCCGTGGTGAATTCCCGCCAGTTTTTTCAAGCCGATATTCCCATCCTGTATCAGCACTTCCTGAGTCTGATCAATCTCTGTGCGTCTGGTTTACTCATGAGTGCTTTCCTGGGCCGATTCATCTACCCCTTGATCAGCCTGGAAGGGAAGCGGTTCTGGATTCTAGGCTTATTACCACTACGCAGAGATCAATTACTGTGGGGCAAGTTTGCATTCGCATTGACCGGTTCGTTACTGCTATCAGGCACGATCATGGTGCTCAGCGATCTGCTACTGGGCATGTCCTGGCTGACCTTGCTGGTTCACATTTGCGTAATTGCGTTTACCGCGATCGGTCTCAGTGGGATCTGCGTTGGCCTCAGTGCGTTGTTACCCAGCTTCCGCGAAACAGACCCATCACGGATCGTTCTTGGTTTTGGTGGCACCATCAACATGCTGATTTCGCTGGGCTATCTTATTTTCATCGTTGCGATAACCTGTGGGCCTTACCACATGTCCGTAACACGGGAAAGTGTTACAGCAGGCAATAACCCCCTGCCATGGTGGGCATTTGCTGGCATGCCTGTCGGGTTGATTGCAACGATCCTGGCAACGTGGATTCCGATGAGGGCAGGCATTAGAAATCTTCGAACAATCGAGTTTTAAGCAGGCTTACTTTCCCGATTTTTTCGGTTCGGTTTTCTTTTTTGGATCCGGAATTGTCCATAAATGCAACGTGTAACTGTCGCCATCGACACCTATCACTTCAATTGTCTTTTCTGGTTTCCAGTCACCCAGCGTAAAGCGGTGCGAAACGATGCGTGCACCTGGCTTTAATGATTTTTGCAGCACCGGTCCCAGGCGTGCACCCAGATCATCACCAATATAAAGCAGAACTAAGGTTGCATCCGCACAATCCTGTGGTTTCACATCAAGGATATCACCTTGCTTAATGATGATCTTCTTTTCTAAATCGGCTTCCTTCACCTTTTCTTTAGCAATCGCTACCATCTTGGGATCGATGTCAATGCCCACCCCTTTGTCTGCTTTGCCCGTTTTGATGGGACGGATCAGCATCACTGCATCCCCACAACCGAAGTCGTAGACGACATCAGTTTTCTGGATTTTGCCGAGCTCGCACATCTTATCCACAATATCGTCTGGTGTGGGCACCCAGCGCACTTCGATTTTGTCTGTGGCTTTGTCTTCTTTGGTCATATCCAAAGTAACATTTTCGCCTGCTTTGAATGTGATTTCGCGGTTGCGAAAGATTTTGGTGTAGTTGTTGGGAATGATCACCACAGAGACTTTGTATGCGTAGGTCTTCCCCAGCTCGAGTGGGGGAGTTTCGATGAGCCGCTGTCCATCCTTCACGCTGTCTGGTGGCTCCACTTTTTTTCCTTCAATCGTTAATTCTGTTTCTGTTGGCTGTTTGGGAATCAGATTTTGATTGTTGTCGATCGCTTTTCCTGAGCGACCGTCATTGCAAGCGGCATCAGGCCGCACACCATAAAGCAGAATAGCTTCAATCGCATCATCGTTGCATCTCCTGGAAGATATCAAAAAGTTATCTTATCATCGGTAGCTCTGGATGGCAGAATACCACCCACTGAACTGATTGTGTGGGCCAGAATAAGCCATCCCCACGATTTCCGTGGATGAATTAAAGTGAAAATTAATTCACTTAACAAGTATAACTAAATCCATTCAAAAATGTTGGTTGTTTACTGATTTTTTTGCGATAATTTTTCTGAAATCGACGTAAATCCTTCATTTGCAATGATTTGTGAAAAATATTTTTTTGTTTTTTGAATCGATTTCTCTGGTTACTTTCGGGGTGTGGTATCACCTTTGAAGCGAAATTCTTTTCCTTCTTTAAGGATCATATTTGAGGTGAAGGTGGAGCAAATGTACTTTTCAATGTACTCAATAATTAACTGGGTGCCTTCAAAATGGCTGACGAATGGGGCCATTTTGGGGTTGTACATGGTGTCGGTTAAATCTCGTACAAGGAAGACCTGTTTGCCATTCTTGGCCATTTGTCGCAGCCCAAATGGGCGCCCCAGCACGCACATATTGGTGTGAACTCCCAGAATGATGACAACTCCCCGTTTTTCCGTTTCCAACAGATTCCAGATCTCAACACCAGAATCACTGATGGCATCTTTGGCATCAATGGTGATCCCTGCGTGCTGTTTCTTCCATGGTGCTTTGGGGTTGAGTCCTTTCGCCTTTAATTTTTCATGCCATTCTGCATGTTCTTTGGGGTCATCGTCTTCACCACCGTCCGATTGATCGATGGGGTATTTGGCTTTTTCTTCAATCGGGATGCGGTAGCACCATTTCCCGATATCTTTGGGCAGATTTTTTGCAGGTGGGGCATTTTGTGCCAGCTTTCGCCCCGGGGTGCCTGCGTAGGATTTCATGCAATCGGAAGGGGCATGGATGATCAATGCACCCTGCTTTCTCGCTTGTTCAATGAACTTATTCATGGTGGGCACCATTTCTTCGACCCGCCTCACCGCATTCAGGCAATGGTGGGCATCCCACACATCGCAAACGATTACTGCGGTGCGTTGGGAATTGATCAACACTTCTTCTTCGATTATCTTGGCATTTTGCTCATCAGCAGTCCGCTTTCGTATTTGAACACGAAATTCTTCCTCACCGCCGTATGAATTGTTGGCAAAAATTGGGGCAAAACAGAAGGTACAGATTATCAATCGCAACGCTTTTCTCATCATTTTCTCACAAATCCAGGGTGCTTTCTTCCATGATGCGACGTTCAACACATTTTCGCAATGCAATTTTAATCCGTTTAATCCGTGCATAAATTGACTGCACGGTGTTCCCGAACTTAGCTGCAAGGTGTTCGGCATCTCCCGATTGGGAATCGTACCGCTCCATGATCAGCAGCTTACTGTTGGGTGGGAGGTGATCCAGGCATTCAAGTAATGCCAATTGCTGTGGTGTCGCGGGCAGTTTTTTATCCACGCGATCTGCCGCATCGGTTAATGCCTGCACCAACTCCGGATCGATCGGTTTTTCTTTTGCTTTCGAACGACGGTGGGCTAAAACTCGGCGACGGGCAATTTCTCTTGCCCATGGCAGAAAACCTTTTTCATCCCGCAGTTGGTGGCAGGATTCCATTGCCGCAATTGTCACCAGTTGCAGTACATCTTCTGAATCGCTGTGATCCCGCAAGCAGGCAAAAATATACCCATACAGCGTTGTACGGTGCTGCATCATCAATCGGGCGATTTGGGTTTCAGGAGACATCGTCATGATCGTTACAACAGGTTTTCACTGTCCTGATTAGCCTATAATGAGTTTTTGTGGCTCATGGGTGGGTATCAAGATGTTAATCGATCATCGGTGTCGAAGGAAGTCCCGTATTGGAAAAATTCATGGAATCGTTCCATTGATTCTGATGGTGGTTTGTTCGTTGGCGTTATTGCTGCTGTGGCAAACCGGCATCATGGCAAGCAATTCATCCAACAAAAATATGATGAAGCTGGTATTTTTTATCACCTTGATCAGTTCGCTGGTGTGGTTTGTACTGGTGCAGAAAAAGCCAAAAATTGTCTGGAGAGCAGCCTTTCTAGTAGTAATTTTTAGTGTCCCAAACATTTTCCTCGTTTACGTGTCGATGGATGGGGAGTTTTTCCCAATCATTCGTTACCGCGACTGGGTGCTGAACACTTTCTTTGGTGGGAGTCACGAACAACGCTTGAAAAAGCATCGGGAAGAGCAGGGCAAGTCGACTATTGTTGCAAAATTAACCCCCAACACGACAGATGTGATTCAGTATCGTGGCCCCGACCGTGGTGGTGTCTACGATGGCCCACCGCTTTCTCATAATTGGGATAAGCAGCCACCGAAAATGCTTTGGCGGCAACCCGTCGGCGGGGGATATGCATCGTTTGTTACTGCAAACGGCTGCCTGATCACGCTGGAACAGCGAAAAAATGAAAATGGCGAAGATCAGGAAATGGTCGTCTGTTACGAGGCTGTAAACGGCAAAGAAATCTGGACTTCTGGCTGGAATGCTCTGTTTTCCGAACGGTTGGGTGGGGATGGACCGCGTTCCACGCCCACAATTGCCAATGGCGACGTATTCGCACTGGGTGCCACCGGAAAACTGGTTTGTATTGATGGCGAAAATGGCAAGCAGAAGTGGGCTGTTGAAACATTAGAAAACAATGAAAATATTACCTGGGGGATGAGTGGTTCTCCGCTAGTGATTGGAGATCAGGTGATTGTTAATCCTGGTTCCCAGACTGAAGCCAGCAAGGGCAGTGCGGTGCGTTCTTATGATCGCAATACAGGTAAGTTACAGTGGCAGGCAGGAAGTTATCAGGCTGGGTATTGTTCCCCACAAGTTGCGAAAATTGGCGAAGATGAGCAGATTCTCATTTTTGATGCTGATGGTCTTGCTGGCCACCAATTATCTGATGGTAAAGAACTGTGGCGTTTTCATTTCCCCACTTATATGGGGATTAATGTTGCCCAACCGGTGGTGATCGATGATCACACGATATTCATCGGTGCTGGGTATGGTGCTGCAGGCGTATGCATCAATGTTACCAAATCGGAAAATCAGTGGCAGGTGAAGGAAAAATACCGCACATCGAACAAGGTGATGCGTTTGAAAATGTCCCCCGCCGTACGGCTAACGAACAAAAACGGTGATTACCTTTACGGACTTGATGATGGTGTGATGCAGTGCATGGATTTGGCCACAGGGAAACAAAAATGGCGAGACGACCGCAGAGCAAAGAAAGGTCAGGCGTATGGCCATGGCCAAATTGCTGCCAGTGATGGAGTGCTGATTATTCTGACGGAATATGGGGAACTTGTTCTGGTCGATGCGACAGAAACTGAATTCCGAGAAATCGGTCGCATCGACGCACTGACACGTGGGCCAAAAACCTGGACTGTACCGATTATTGTTGACGGGATTCTGTATGTTCGGAATGAAGAGCAGATGGCAGCATTCGACCTGCGGCAATAAACTGTAAATGGTTCATTCGTAAGTACTTAGAATTAAATTCTTTCAACGATATCCATCATGAAATCCTGGTAGAACCGTTCCGGTAAGTGAGATGGCTTTTTCTGGATTCGTCTGCGGATTTCCCAACTCGTCAGCCCAACTAGACGTGCAAGATTGGCAAAGGCACACGCTGCACCTGGCAGGTGCCGGTTCATGTAACGGTGACGGGAATTAAACCAGTATTTCGGCCGACGCTTTGCAGTTGCCTGCTTCCCAGTAACTCCGGTTGCCTGACCCTCCAGGTGGGTGACTCTGCTTGAGGGAACGTAACAACAGTTCCAGCCAACATCGGCAGCACGGTGGCAGAAATCTACTTCCTCGAAATAAAGGAAAAAATCTTCATCAAACGGGCCGATTTCTTCAATGACTTCCCGCCGGATCATCATGGAAGCACCGCAAACCCAATCACAATAAGTACTTACAGCGGAATCAGGCAGCATAATCTGCCAGCGAGCGAGTAATCGTGTGCACCACTTAAAGCGGATTGCTTCCTCAAGTTCAGAAAAGATACCTGGGAAACGAAAGCCACCTGTCTGAAAGCTGCCATCCGGGTTTTCCATTCGACTTCCAGCAATGCCCACCGTGGGGTATTGTTCAAATGCCTGTACAAGTTCACGAATGGCTCCTGCGTGGACTAATGTATCTGGGTTCAACAGGTGGAAGAAGTGAGTGTTCGGAAACTTCTGTTGAGCATATCGAATACCCACGTTGTTCCCCGCCGAAAAGCCACGATTGTGGGGAGCTTGGATTAAATGCACCCACGGGTATTTGTGGGACGCCTGCATCGACTGTAACTCCACCCAGGAATTGTCCGGTGAGGCGTTGTCCACGACGATCACGTGGATGTTCGCTTCGCTAAGTACTTGCAAAGCAATACTTTGCAGCAGATCGGCAACGAGTCGCGCGGTCTTGTAATTGACCACGATGATCGACACTTCAGGTGGGGTGTTCATTCAGAAAAAATAGATCCCGCTGACAATTTGGAGAGTGCCACTTTCAAAAATATGGGAAAAAACGAATGCCTATTAAGTTGATTAACATAATAGCTTTACGAAAATGATTGTACCACTGGCATGTCTGTTACAACTGTTACAACTTGCATCCTTAAATCACAGCGCACATCCGTTTCAGAAAACATAACACGCCGTCTGACGGCAAATCCTTGCCACAATTGCGTATTGCGTCTGGGATTCCCAATTTACCCAGTCGATGATGATTCCATGTGTTGCGCGGTATTCCTACCTTGGCAAGTTCGGCTGATGTACCGCGCTACCCCACTGGATAAATGTGGGGCAACAGGAGTTTTTGTAACCGGACAAGAAGACCGGTGAGGAGGCATTCATGAAGATTCGCTTGGGCGTAATTGGGATGATCGCCCTTGCTTTGGGTAGTGTCAATACTACTCATGCAGCGTTAGGCGGTCTGTTCGGGGCTTGTAAGAGTGACAAGAACTGTGGCGATCCGCAGGTCAATTTTTCCGATTGTAATACCCACGTCAAAGCCAGTTATAAACTGGTTTATGACACAGTAATGGAAAAACGGTTTCACACCTGTTACGAAACTGTGAAAGAAACGGTGATGCAGCCTGTTCAGAAAACCTGCTATCGCACCGAAAACAGAACGGCTTATCGGAATTGCACGGAAACCCATTACCGCACTGTGCAGGAAGAAGTTTGTCGTCCCTGCTATCAGACGGTGATGAAGGAAGTTCCGTGCGTTACCTACAAGCCAGTAAAAGAAACACACATGCAGAAAGTGTGCGAAACGGTGAATCGGAAGGTATGTGAAACACACTACCGCGATTGCCAGTACACTGTTTGCAAACAAGTTTGCGAAACGCATTACAAACAGTGCACATACACCGTTTGCAAGCCAGTTTGTGAAACCCACTGCCGGACTGAAAAGTTCCAGGTGTGCCAGACTGTTTGCGAAACCCACTACCGCGATTGCTGCGAAACTGTGTGTCGTCCGGTATGCGAAACCAAATATCGCACCGTGTGCTACACCACCTGCCGCCCAGTGTGCGAAACACAAATGCGGACAATTTGCTGCACAGGATATCGTGATGTGACCTGCACCACGATGCAGACCCGCACTCGTACTGTCTGTCAACAAGTGACCGAAATGAAGACCGTTACCCGCAAGATTCCAGAAGTTCGCTGCGAAACTTACTGCGTTCCTGGCAAACTGACCTTGCAGAAAGTGCCGGAATACAAGTGCTGTTACGATCCCTGCACCGGTCTTTCCACTCAGAAGCAGTGTGGTTCAAAAATCCGCTTCTGTCGTGGGCCTTCGGAAGTACGTACCCGTCAGGTATGTTCATACCGCACTGTGTGTGAGCAAGTACCTTGCACCCGTACCGTTCGTCGGACAATTTGCGAACAAGTCCCTGTAACAGTCTGCAAAAAGGTACCTTACACCTACACCAAGACTGTTCCAGTGACAGTTTCTCGAACGATTCGAGAAACCCACACCAAACAGGTTCCTTACACCACCACCCGGATGGTGAAAGAAACAGTGAACAAGCGAGTTCCTTACCAGGTATACCGCACTGTCCGTGGCTGCTATGCAGATAACGGTGCATGCGCTAATCTGACCAAAGGCCAGGGTGGCATGTATTGCTGTGGTAATGGTGGGGCAATTGAAGGTACTGCAAATGGCGGCGATGGTCGCTCGTTTGTTGAAGGTGGCTTCTGTACCCGTCAAGTGAATTACACCACCACCAAAATGGTACAGGAAACTCACGTGCGTCAGGTCCCTTACACCGTGAAGAAGATGGTGCCAGAAGTGCACACGAAACGCGTGCCATACACTGTTACCCGCGTGGTGCCTACCACTATCGAAAAGCTGGTACCTGTGACTACTTGTCGTTTAGTGAAATGTGAAACGGTGAAGCAGGTTCACACAACCGTTTGTGTGATGAAAAAAGAACTGGTTTGCAAGAAAGTTCCTTACACCGTTTGCAAACAAGTCCCTTACACCGTTTGCGTGAAAGTGCCTTATTGTGTTACTGAAATGGTTCCTCATACCGTTTGCAAGAAAGTACCGGTTACCAAGTGCTACGATGTCTGTGTGCGTAAGCCACGTTGGGTCTGCACCTACGAAGCATGTGCAGCACCTGCACCTGTGTGTGCGGATCCATGTGAAGATCCTTGTGCAGCCAAGCCAGCTTGCAGCATCCAGTCCACCACCTGCTGCAAACCAGTTTGCGGGGATTGCTGCCACGAAGGTCCTTTTGGCGGTTTCTTCAAGAAACTGTTTCATTGCCGCCTGGGCTGCAAACCGATTTCCTGTGGTCCTGTCTGCAAATAATGAATGAGAATTCATTCATTATTCTTTGCTCTGCAATTTCTTTTCAAACATGTAATAGCCCGAATCGAACATTTTTAACGCCCCATAAGTTGTCTGTGCGACGAGATTTTCCTTTTCAACATAGAGCCGTAAGCCCACCACATCGCCTTGCTCGTGGGCTAACTGCTCAACATATTGAAATATTTGTTTGAATATGCCCTGTCTTCGCCACTCCTGGCGTACGTAGACACTTTGAATCCACCAGAACCAGCCATTCCGCCAGTCGCTCCACTCGAATGTGATCATCATCTGGCCCACCACCAATGAGTCATGGCAGGCAACGAAGTATTGTCCCTTTGCGGGGTCGGAAAATACTTTCTGAACTCCAGGAACGATCAGTTCGTCTGGCAGGAATTTGCTTTCAGTTTCAGCGGCAAGGGCCTGGTTAAATTGTGCGATTGTTTGCCAATCGTCGAATTCAGCACGCCGAACAACAACATTTTGCCTAGAACGATTCTGATCGTTATGCATTTGGACCACCAACTACATGAATCTGTTCGATTATATTCGCGATGTGCCTGATTTTCCCAAGCCGGGGATCATGTTCAAGGATATTACCCCACTGCTCAGCAATCCGCAGGCTTTTCAGCACGCGGTGCAGCAGTTGGCCGCGCCTTTTCTTGATCCTTTGCCAGATGTGATTGCGGCTGCGGAAGCTCGAGGCTTTTTGTTTGCTGCCCCACTGGCGTTGGCAATGCAACGGCCGTTGGTGCCATTGCGTAAACCAGGAAAGCTTCCTTACAGCACCCACAGTTTGAAATACGATCTGGAATACGGCAGTGCGGAACTGCACATGCATGTCGATGCGGTGAAACCGGGCGATAAAGTGCTGCTGATTGACGATGTACTGGCCACTGGTGGGACAATGCGAGCAGCAATCGAACTGATTCGCAATGCAGGTGGGGAAATACTAGCTTGCGGCTTCCTGATGGAGCTGGCTTTTTTGAAAGGCAAGCAACTCCTGGATGGCATTCCGTCTCACTCTGTGCTGGTTGTTGATTAGTTTTTCTTCATAATTAGGGAGAGTACCGTGGCTCTTTCGGATTCTGTGGGCCAGTTTTTTGACCAACTTGCTACAGATTATAATATCGCAATATTGCGATGCTTTCCAAAATATCCGGAAATGTTACGCACGGTGGTTGATTTTCTGCCTGATTTCCACGCATCTACGGTGGCGGAATTGGGCTGCGGTACAGGTAACTTAAGCAAATTGCTGGCAGCTAAGTATCCCGAATCCAAGATGACCTTGGTGGATCTGTCACAAGATTCTTTGACTGTTGCCCAGCATTCATTGCCAGAAATGAGGAAATGCGAGTTTTTATGTTGCGATATGAATGATTTGGATTTTCCAGATCATTCATTTCAGGTGGTTACTTCAGCAATTGCAATCCACCATCTGAATTCCGAGCAGAAGAAGCAACTTTTCGCAAAAATAATACGTTGGCTGGCACCAGGTGGGGTGTTCATTTTTGCGGATCAGTTCCGTGGTGACAATGATCGTCTCTACCAGCTACAAATGAATCAATGGTATCAGGCGAGCATGCACGCAGGTTCCTGTAGAGCCGAGTGGGATTCCTGGATGTCCCACCAAAAGGAACACGATCACCACGATCGACTGAGAGATCAAATCAACTGGTTAGAACAGGCGGGATTCAGCACGATTGATTGCGTATGGAAATGTATGCTTTGGACGGTTTTGGTGGCAGAAAAATCAAAATAATTGTCTTGTAATCAACAATTGTCAACATGATTTACCTGGATCATCACGCTACGACACCTACACGTTCAGAAGTGCTGGAAGTGATGCATCGTGCCAGCGTGGAAGCGTTTGGGAATCCGTCCAGTCCCCACCACGTGGGGAAAGTTGCCCGGCAGTGGTTGACAAGCGCTCTTGCAGAAATCGCGACCTGTCTTGATGCCCACCCAGACGAGATTTTATTTACAAGTGGTGCCACGGAATCAAACAATCTGGCAATCTTCGGACTTATGCCAGACAATGCACGTCAGATAATCACATCTGATTTAGAACACCCGTGCGTGCTTGCACCCGTGGAATATCTTGGAAAATCACATTTAACAGTCTCTAAATGTGCGATCAAGTCCGATGGTCAACTTAATCATGAAGATTTTATTAGGAACATTGGGGATCAACCCGGGATTAGCACGCTTCAATTAGTGAACCACGAAATGGGTGCGATTCAACAAGTTTCGAAACTTTCCCATGAGATTCGGCGATTGAACCCACAAATGGTCGTGCATTGCGATGCCGCCCAGGGTGTGGGAAAAATCCCAGTCTCATTTCGACAACTTCATGTTGATAGTCTTAGTGCCAGCGGGCACAAATTCGGTGGCCCTAAGGGAATTGGGCTGTTGATTGTGAAAAAATCATTAAAATTGCGTCCTTTACTGCACGGTGGGCACCAGCAGCATGGTAAGCGACCTGGTACCGAAAGTGTCCCACTGATTTGTGGATTGGCCAGTGCCTTAACTATTGCTAATAAAGAACTTACGGCGAATTTTGCTCAAGTGAGTCTGTTAAAGCAAAAATTTTTGGATTGTTTTTCAGGCACGCTACATGAGGTCAATAGCCCCACTGATGGTTCACCTTATGTGGTCAACATCGCCTTTCCCGGGTGCCGTGCGGAAATGCTTCTCATTAAACTGGATCTTGCTGGTATTGCCTGTTCTGCCGGTTCGGCCTGTTCCAGTGGCTCGTTGCTGCCATCCCCAGTCTTGAAGGCAATTGGGGTGCCATTGGAGAAAAATCGGTCATCTCTGAGATTCAGCTTTCACGCACAACAGTCCGTTGAGGAAATAACCAGAGCAGGTCGCACGGTTGCCGGAATTGTTTCGACTATGGCATCTGTGGGATAGTAGACACCCAAAGATCTGAAAAATCGACTTTCTCTGGGCGAATCAACTAATCAGGCTTCTCGAAGATTCCTATCATGAAAAAAATGGTGGAAATTGCCCCACCTGCGTGAACCAGCAGGCGGGTGCTGAACGTATTTCAGTCAACGCATGGGTGTCTTGGAGAGATGAATGGCTGCAACAATGGAACCACAGGGGAAGGCTCCGGTGTCCAAGACGGGTAATATTGTCGAAACCCGCAACCTGACAAAGATTTACAAAGATTTCTGGGGCCGCAAGAAAAAAGTTGCCCTGAACGCCCTAGACTTGGAAATTCGACGGGGCGAAATCTTTGGTTTGCTGGGCCCCAACGGTTCAGGCAAAACGACAACAATCAAGTTGCTGCTGGGCCTCCTTTTCCCCACCTCTGGCGATGCCACTGTTTTTGACCAGCCTGCAGGTGATGTTCGCAAAAATGAGAAAATCGGCTATTTGCCAGAAGAATCATATTTGTATCGCTTTTTGAATGCGGAAGAAACGCTTGACTTTTACGGCCGCCTGTTTGACATGCCACCCGAAGTGCGTCGGGAGCGTAGTGCCGAACTGATTAAATTGGTGGGTCTGGAAAACGACAAACGCCGTACCTTGCGAGAATACTCAAAAGGGATGCGTCAGCGGATCGGACTTGCTCAAGCACTGATCAACGACCCCGAATTTGTTATTCTGGATGAGCCCACCTCCGGTTTGGACCCACTGGGTACCATCTGGATGAAGGAATTGATTCACAATTTGAGGGATCAGGGGAAAACGGTGCTGATGTGCAGTCACCGTCTGGACGATGTGCAGGATGTCTGTGACCGCATCGCGATTTTATACAACGGCGACCTTCAGGAAGAAGGTATGGTCAGCAAACTGGTGGAGGATTCTGCCCGCATGGAATTGCGTGCCACCGGCCTGCCAATTACGGATGAATTAAAGAAAGACCTGCAAGTCTTGATCGAAAAGCATGGTGGTAAGGTGGAATCGATCGGTCACCCCACCACCACACTTGAAGACCTGTTCAAACGCGTCATTCAGGAAAGTAAAGATCGTCCAGGTCGTCGTTACATGCGTACGGATAAACAGTAACCCACAATTTAACATCAACAAGGAACTCAACGGTGCAAGATTCGCTCCTTCCCATTTTTGGGGTAATGAAGTTTGAATTTGAGCCTCAACGGTTTGGAGATATTCCTCGTCTGCTGTTGCTGATGGTGGAGTACGCTGGTGCCTTTTCCATTATTGCTGTGATTCTCTGGCTGATTCATGCGTTTGTTAACCCCATCTATGTTGATGCTGGTAATGGCAAACGAAAGAATCAACGTCTGGATATTCCGCAGCTTGCTTTTGCAGCGGTTTCAATTGTCAGCTACCTGATTGCGATTTTTCTGCTGGGAACGGTCACCCAGGAAAATCTCTCTGCGGAAGATCGTGCAGCGATCATCGCAGGTAAGTCGAGCAGCAAAGATCTGATATTTAATTGGTCATTGCGTGTTGGCGGATTGTTTGGTTTGGCTGCATTTTTGTGGCCCTTCATTCTTGACTGCACGAAAATGAGTTTCCGTCGGATTTTTGCAATTGCCAAACTCAGTTTTCTGGAAGCAATTCGTCAGAGGGTTTTCCTGGTCTTCTTTGGATTTCTGTTGCTAGCATTCTTTCCGTCTGGCTGGTTTTTTCAAGACAAGGATGAAGACCAGTTAAAAACCCTGATTCAGGTAGCAATGAACGGTATGACTGTACTGTTAATTGCTGTTGCAGTACTGCTTGCTAGCTTCAGTATTCCTAACGACATCAAGAGCTTGTCGATCTACACGATTGTTACTAAACCCGTCCAGCGTTTTGAAATTATCCTGGGGCGATTTTTGGGCTATGTGGGGCTATTAACTATCGCTCTGTTAATTATGTCCACTGGAAGTTTATTGCTTCTTTATACTTCAACCTTACCAAAGGCTGCCGTTGAAGAAACGATGAAAGCTCGTGTGGCACTTTATGGTGATCGTCTGGAGTTCACCTCTCGTCAGGCGGCATTTACTGGTGTTGACGTGGGTCGCGAAGAAGCTTACCGAAAATACATTACTGGTCGTAGCTCTGAGCGTGCAGTTTGGCACTTCAGCAGCTTTCCGAGCAGTTTAACTCGATTGGAATCCATTCCACTGGAAAGTGGTTTTGATATTTACCGCACCACCAAAGGTGATGAGCGGATTAACGTGCTGATGAGTGTCGAAGTGGTGACCCACAACTGGGATCCATCGAAGCAGGACGAATTTGATCTGAAAGTAGAAAAAGTGCGAAATTCATTACCTAACCAGCAGGATCGTTGGAAGCAGGTCGATGAGTTAGCACAACAATATGGCCGCTATGTTTACGTTAATCAGAACATTCGAGACTACCATACACAGGCAATCCCCATCCCACCGGGCATTTTCAAAAACGCATTAAACGGCTCGCCTCCACCGGGCCCCGAAGGGATTCCCGGCACCCGCCTTCAGGTCAGAGTGCGGTGTGATACACCCAGCCAGTATCTCGGCATGGCGAAGCACGATTTATACCTGTTGGAATCCAATGGCAGTTTTGCCTTGAATTATTACAAAGGCGCGTATGGCTTGTGGTTAAGATTGGTGCTGGTTATAGCACTTGCGGTAACTCTGAGTACTTATTTTTCTGGTGTGATCAGTCTCTTAATCACGGTGGGCTTGATAGTAGCTGGTACTTTCATTGATTTTATCATCAGCATTGCTCGCGGTGAGAATCCGGGTGGTGGACCGACTGAATCTGCATTGCGTCTGTTTACCAGAAAAACTGCCGCTGCTGAACTGGAAAGTAATTCTGCTAATGCCTTTCTACAACTGATGGACAAAGGCTATCGGTGGGTGTTACGCCGATTTGAGTATGTGCTGCCAGATACCACCAGGTACAGTTTTTTCGATTACTTGGCTTATGGTTTCAATATTAACTTCGAACTGATTTTTCTGAACAGCTTGATGTTATTTGGTTATTTGTTGTGCTGGTTTGTTTCAGCGTACTACATCATGAAAGCCCGGGAAATTGCAGCCTAATCCTTCACGGGATGACGAAAGTATAGGATAGACCAATGGCAAATATTTATCAACAAGCCGTCAGTAGACGGAAATTATACTACCTGGCAGGGATGTTTATTCTGTTTGTCTGCACCTTGCTGGTGCGTGGCACGATTCGTGTGCCCATGGGCGAAGCAGGCGATGCCATCTACTCGAAAACAATTGATGGCCAGGCAGAATATCTCGAACTGACTGAACTTAGCCAGGGCGATACCCGATTGAGTGGTGCGGCAATTAATCTGTTACTGACAGGTACTCGTGGGATCGTAGTTTGCGGTCTCTGGAATTATGCCATGGAGAAGGCAAAAAAGCATGAATGGAACGAGCTGGATACAACAGTCAAATCGATCACGACTCTGCAACCTCACTTTACTTCGCCATGGTTATTCCAAAGCTGGAATATCGCTTACAACGTTTCAGTGGAAATGGATTCACTGGATGACATGTATTATTACATCGCCCGTGGGATCAACATTCTTGCGGAAGGTGAAGACCAAAACCGCCGTAATCCTGATTTACGCTGGAATATGGGCTTTTATTACCAGAACAAGTTCAGCGTTTCGGATAAAGTGACGACACTGAGATGCCTCTATCAGATGTCGTGCATGACGGAAGAAGATCGGAACAGTGAACGATTGATTAATCCTGAAAATGGCGAAATCAACAAGCAGGCTTTTACAGAATTCTGCCGGAAAAATCCACAGTTGATTCGCCGTCTGAAAGAAAGTGCTATTCGGATGGATCGCGGTGAATACAAGACTCTCGCTGAAAGCCCTCTGGATGTGGTCGATTTTTTGAAGAGAAATCGCTCAATTCCAAGCAGATACATTAAAGGCAGTTCGGAATTAGCAACGCGTTTAAAACAATTTCCTGTCTTTCCAGAATATGATCCTGGACATCAGGTGAATGAACTTCCCTGGAATGTGGAATTAAGGGACCACCAGTCGGACGCCTTTTGTAAAAAAGCGCGGTTGGTTTACGAAATCCAACAATATTGTTCCTCCACCAAATCCTGATCCTTCCGTTGAGGATGGGGAATTTGATAAGCGAAAATATCGCATGCCAAAACGACCGGCGTTGATCATTTTCCGCCAACAGCCAATGCGTGCCCAGACTTATCATGCCGAAAAACTGACGAAAGAAGGTTGGTTGGATGATGCAGGGTGGGACATTGATAACAGCGTCGATGGGAATCGAGCCCCATGGATTGAGAGCAACGATCAGAGTTCGCGGGTAGTGCTCAAAACGGAAGGGAATGCAAAAGCTGCCTGGACAGAAGCTTACGCGCGTTGGCGAAAGCATGGTACTGATTCTGGCTGGGTGAAAGATGCGGATGAATTGAAACGTTGGACGGAGTTAGCAAAGCGGTATGTTGCCCGCCACCCTGGTATCAGCCTGGATACGTTAACACCTGCTGCGACCCCAGAAGAAATTAATAATCCCGACCTCTACGAAGAATTTCTCTCCCACAGGCGGTTGCAAAGACACGTGTATGGCCGCAGAACGACCAACTTCGATTATTTCCTGGTGGAATCTCAGACACTGAGTACCACTGATGCATTAACGGCCATACGTCTCCAGCAGGAAGCTTTATTTGCCAGTCGGATTGAATTACGTCCTGACAAGGCAATCAAACTTTATGAAAAAGCGTTTGATGAGTGGAAGAAAATCCTTCTGATCAGCCAGTTTGCCGGTGATGGTTCTACCCAGCAGGTGGGGCCACAAATCCGTAGTTTCCGGGACCTGACCATCTATCTGGAAAATATTTACGAAGCCAGTATGTTATATAATCAACTGGTAATGGAGCGTGATCAATTTACCCGCAAACAGGCCAGTCAGTTTATTTTTGACTGGCTCAACATCAGCTCTGGTGCTGCCAGTGGAGTGTCATTCAGCAGCATTTTACCAATTGCCGATTTAGCAAAAGAAGTGATTCCAGTATCGGGGCAACGCCCATTGCCACTTCCGGGCCCACTGGATGGTTTCCGACCAAGCGATAATGAACCCTGGATTCCAGACCCAGTCAAACTCACTGTGAAAGAAAAGATGGGTATCAATCGCTGATCTTTTTCATTTTTTCTTCATCTTTTTCACCTCGTATTCACAGATTTGAAAAACAGCCATGGCAGCTCCTATAGCAGATTAGCTGCTCTTTCATAACAATTTACTCATGCAAACCTTTTTCCACAATTAAAGAGAGTGATCGATGTCGAAAACCGCGCTTGCCATTCTGGCTCATCCCGACGATGCCGAATTTTTATGTGCTGGAACGCTGATCCGCCTGCAGCAGGAACATGGGTGGAAGGTGCACATTGCCACAATGACTGCTGGTGATTGTGGGTCCACCGAACATTCGCCAGAAGAGATTGCAGCAATTCGTCGGCAGGAAGGTGCGAACGCAGCTGCACTGATGGGAGCGGAATATACGTGCCTGGAAGTGAGGGACTTGCGAGTGATCTACTCCGAGGCCCTGATGGAAAAAGTAGTTCAATTCATGGTCTCCGTACGTCCTTCCCTGGTAATCACCCACAGCCCGGACGACTACCACATGGACCATGAAATGACCAGCCGCACCGTACGCGGGGCAACTTTTGCCGCTCCGATCCCAAATTACTTGTTCGATAGATGGTCGCACGCACCTCTGGAACATATCCCCCACCTGTATTATTGTGATCCACTGGAAGGAAAGGATGTTTTTGGGCAACCAATTGTTCCACAATTTCGCCTCAATATCACTGAACAGATTCCTTTGAAGGAAAAAATGCTCGCTGCCCACGCCAGTCAGCGGGAGTGGTTAATTCGCCACCATGGAGTTGATGATTACATCATCGCGATGAAGCACTGGGCAGAAACACAAGGAAAAGCTCTAGGTGTCCCATTTGCAGAAGGTTTCCGCCAACACCTGGGGCATAGTTATCCGCAGAACAATCTTTTAGTAGAGTTATTGGGCTAAACGCATTTGAAATTATTGCCAGATCTAAAATATCAGATCTGGCATCAAAATTGTCAAAAAAATGAGAATTCAGCACATTTTTCTCATTCAATCAGACCTGATTGCTTTTCCCGCGTTTACTACCTATCCCAACAGATAAGTAACCACGTATTTCTCTAATGAGTTTTTATGGCGCTTCGATTTGGGCTGGCCATGTTCACCAGTGCGGTGCTGCTCTTTCTGGTGCAACCGATGATTGGCAAAATGATTCTCCCTCTGGTGGGAGGATCGTCGAGTGTCTGGAATACGTGCATGTTGTTTTTTCAGATTATCCTGCTTCTGGGGTACCTCTACGCCCACTACCTGGGCAGTATGCCCAGTTTGCGGAAGCAGATTATTATCCATGGAATTGTGGTGGTACTGGTGGTGCTCTATCAGGCCGGAAGTGCCAGTTTTACCGAACCATCTACCACAATTCCGATAGCAAAAGCACTCGCACCACAGGGAAGTTCATTACCGGTTTTAGGGGTATTGCAAATACTGGTGGTGGCAATTGGACCTGCATTCTTTCTGGTGTCAACGACGGCACCACTGCTGCAAAAATGGTTCTCCCATACCGCCCACCGCACTGCGGATGATCCTTATTTTCTCTATGGTGCCAGCAATTTAGGTAGCCTCATCGCATTGTTGGGCTATCCACTATTCATTGAGCCTGAATTTCGTGTGAATGATCAGGCCTGGATCTGGTCTGGCGTGTTAATGTTGTTTGTGGGCTTGATGGCGTTCTGTATCCCATCCCTCTGGTGGTTGCCAGTGCGTCGCACCATCGCACCCGCACCTAATAAATTAGGTGAAGGTGTAGCCGCACCCACGTGGGGCAGAAAGGGCAGGTGGGTGCTACTTGCTGCCACCGCATCCAGTCTGTTGTTAAGTGTCACCAATGAGCTGACACAAGACATTCTGTCTGCTCCCATGCTTTGGATTATCCCACTGTCGCTTTATCTGCTGACATTTGTGATCGTCTTTTCCAAAACGGTGGGTGGGCCGGTTCACCAGGTCGTCAGCATCATCGCACCGATTGCAGTGTTGTTATTGGTTTTTTTGCAAATATCGAACGTAAAACCGAACCTCTGGATCGAACTTGGCTTGAATGTGTTTTGCTTCTTTATTCTCGCACTCATGTGCCACGGTGAATTGGTTCGATTGCGCCCATCCACGACTTATCTGACTCAATTTTACCTGTACATGTCAATCGGTGGCATGCTGGGGGGCTTATTCAATGCCATCGTGGCACCGGTCATATTTGTTACCTTTGTGGAATACGATGTCGGTCTGATGGTCTGTGCGGTGCTGATTCCACCTGCAATGAAAATAATTGCTGGCAAAGAGCAGGAACCTGCGAAAAGTAATGAATGGATTATCGTGGTGATTGTTGGTCTCAGTATTTTGCTCAGTGTTCGCCTGATGTACGTATTTTTTGACGAAATTGTCGTTGGATTTAAGGCCGTATTCAACGCGATTGGTGTAGGAGCAATCGCAAAAAACAAATCGGGCCCACTGTTAATCTTGTTTGGTGTGCCATTGCTGGTCAGTTATCTCTTTGTAGAACGGCCAGTTCGATTTGCAGTATGCATTACCTGCATTTTTCTCGGTATGTATTTGAACATTTATCGGGAAGAAGCTCGAATCAAAGATCCTGATTTGAAAGCAGCCAATTTCCGCAGTTATTATGGTGCGTTTAAAATTCAATTAGATGATGAATCAGATACGGAAGTATTGAAACTTCGAGTCATGTCCCATGGCAGCACGGTGCATGGCTACCAGCACCTGTATGCAAAAGAGCTGTCAATTATGGATGCACTGATGCCACTGGGTGCGGGTGATCCAATCAGTGCAATGGCTGGACTGATGGAAACCCAGGATGCCCGTGATCGCCCCGGTCGAATCCCGTTGAGTTATTACCACCGCACCGCTGCTGTTGGTGATATGTTTGAATCCTTCCACGAATTGCTTGATGTGGGTGTTCTGAAAAACAGCTCTGTGGCCTGCATTGGCCTGGGAACGGGGACGTTGGCAGCCTACGGTGAGAAAGATCAGAAAATGACCTTTTTTGAAATCGACCCACTGGTTCGCAAAGTAGTTGAACCACCCAAGTATTTTACGTATCTTCAGGACGCAAAAGATGCCGGGGTACAACTGGAATTTGATATGGGCGATGCCCGCCTGAGCCTGGAACGCTCCAGCCAACGCTGGGGGATGATTCTGGTCGATGCGTTCAGTTCCGATTCCATCCCACCACACCTGTTGACCAAGCAGGCGGTGGAACTCTACTTCAACCATGTGGAAGAAAACGGCATTGTGGGGATTCATATCTCTAACCGCTATCTCAACCTGGAACCAGTGGTGGAAAGGATTGCCACGGAACTAGGGCTAAAGGCGATCGTGATGACCGACTACCATGGTACTGATGAAAACAAGCCTGGATATATCGTTGGTAAAAATCCCTCCACTTGGATTGCACTGACAAAAAGCCCCCTGGCATTAAATGCCTTACAGCAGGACAGCCGTTGGACAAGCCTCGAATCAAATCCGAACGTGGGCCTGTGGACGGATGATTATTTCTCAATTCTGAAAATTTTCGGCAAATAGATCGATGATTCAGCAATTGGTGATTGTGGGTGCCAGCATTCGGGCAGCCGTTCAATCGGCACGCAATGCTGGAATCCAGGCGATTGGTGCAGACTTATTTACCGATGCTGATTGCCTGGCTATGAATGCTGGTATTGTACGATTGGGGTTTTCAGATTACCCCCATGGTTTTCTGGCAATTCTTCGCGGATATGTGGGAATACCCTGGCTCTATTCCGGTGGGCTGGAGAACTATGCTGATTTGATTGCGGATGCATGCATAACAAATCAGTTGCTTGGTTGTCAGCACCCAGAACAATTTCGAGATCCATTTCTGTTACAGCAGCAGTTGCTTCCTTACAACGTTTCTTTTCCAGAAATGTCTCACTCCTTTCCCGCTTCTGGTGGGGAAAACTGGTTGTTTAAGAAGTACCATAGTAGTGGTGGTCTGGGAATCGTTTCGGCAAACTCTTCTCATGGTGAAAGTGGCTATTACCAGAAATTGTTGACTGGGCAGGTGCGATCGGCAGCATTCCTCGCTTCAAAAGTGATGGTTAATCTTTTAGGGGTTTTTCAGCTATATCATCAGCAAACACCCGATTTGCCCTTTTTGTATGCTGGAAATATTGGACCAGTTGCCTTGAGTTCAATTGAATCTGATTTCCTCGACATTATCAGGCAATTTATCGTTGAAAAGTCAGGCTTACGGGGATTGTTTGGCGTGGATTATGTGATTCACGAGCAGCAATGTTATCTGCTGGAAGTTAACCCGCGTTACACCGCATCGATGGAATTGTGGGATGCATGGTCAGGCAAATCAGCAGTTGGTTATCACGTTCAAGCGTGTCTAGGAAAACATGTCGTACCACCCTCAGCGAAAGGAAATGAGTCTCTGTTCGCCAAGAAAATAATCTATGCCATTACTCCGTTGAAGGTTACCAGGCAAATGCAACAGTCTTTGCCGTGGTGGATCGATCGAAAAGAAGATCATGCTGGGCAAATTCATCTTGCAGATATCCCGCAGGTTGGCACGGTGATCGAACCTGGTCAACCAGTTTGTAGTGTGTTATTTCAGGCGAAAGATGAAGCTGAAGCAGAAACCCGCTTTCACGATTTTGTGTTGGATTGGTAACTACTTGTCATTCATTGGTGAGTACCAGGATGGGACTGTTTTGTCGAAAAACGCCTTCAATCCCTCTTTACATTCTGTGCCTAATCGTGGTTCGGCACTTTCATGTGCTGTAAGTGTGATTGATTGTGCGCTGGGTGAGAAGGCATTTAATAAATGTTTCGTGCGTTGGATTGCTTTTGGCCCACCCTGACAGCACCAGCTTGCCCACTTTCTGGCGGTGGATAGTAACTCGGGTGGTTCCACAATTGCGTTGAGAAATCCTGCATCAAATGCTTCTTTGGCTGCAAAGAGTTCCCCTGTCAGCAACCAATAGCGAGCGGTTCTTTCTCCCACCAGTCGTAACAGGTGGGGTAAAACCATCGCTGCGACCAGACCTCGTCGAACTTCCGGATAGCCAATTCTGGTTTCAGGCACACTGACAGCGAGGTCGCACACCGAAGCGAGTCCCGCCCCACCTGCAACTGCGTGCCCATTGAGGGCTGCGATTGTCGGATATGGGAAGTGATAAATTAATTCGTACAGCTGTGCCAGTATTTGAGCGTTGTGCCAAATATCTGCTTCCGGTGCCTCGATTCCTGCCTGCAATTCCGCAAGGTCCATACCCGCGCAGAACGCAGACCCATTTCCCGTTAGAATGACGCACCGAATGTTCGGCTGTGTGGCAAGGTGCTGAAACGTGAAGATGAGTTCACGGATCAGCGCAGTAGATAAGGCATTTCGTTGTTCTGGCCGGTTTAGAGTAACAATGGCAACGTTGTCTGAAATTGAAATCGTGCTGAGGCTGTTCACTCTGCCATCTCCTTGGGACGAAAATACTCTTTCGCATCTTCTGGTAATTCGATTTCCATCTGCAGCAGGGCAAGTGCCAGCAATTTTCCCTGGCTATCGCTGCGTAACGACCGCGAAGCACCCCCAGCCAGCACATTTCGCAGAACAAAATTGAGCGCTTTCAGGTGGGGGATTTCATAACGGGTGACCTTTTGTGGTCCAAGTGCCTGAAAGTATTGATTCACTTTCTCGGCAGTCAAATGATCCACTAGCCAATCATAACCTGCAGTGGAATATGCAACGATGGCAATATTGGCATGATTTCCTTTATCTCCACTGCGGCCGTGGGCAATTGCTGAAAGTAACGGCATGCTTCACCTACTTTTCAAGAATTTCGTACTGAACCAGGGGATCCACCAGATGTTTGGATACCAATGTGGGCCAGTATGCAAATACGTCCCGCACGGCTGCTCGGCCCGAAGTGTAGCCACTGATTCCTGGCGGGCCTGATGTAACCATTGAGGCAATTTCTCTGGTGAACCGCTCCACCTTGTTTCGATCAGGGTCGTGTACGGCAATGCAGTACCGCATCGACAGGTTTTCCTGCGACAAGTGTTCCCGGAACCGAATCCCCCGCCCCAAGAACTTCGATGTGGGTCCGCTGAAACTCGAAACCTGCGGACTTCAACCGATCAAGAATCAACTGCCCTGTCAATCGTGCTTTCGCAGTAACTTCTGGTCCCAGAATCACCAGCGTACTGCTCGCCTGATAGCCATCATGGTAAGCCATCGACACCTTATAGGTCGATGTTGCTGGTAAGCCGCGGGTATTGAGGACAGATACTCGATTGTTGCCATTTTGGCATAATCGAACCGAGGAAAAATCGGCAATCAAATCAGGCGTCACATACTGTTCCGGGTCGAAAACTTCATACAGCAACTGTTCGGCGATCGTTTCAGTATTCACAGCTCCGCCGGAGCCTTCTGGTTTGGTAATAATCAACTCACCATTTTCAGACAATTCAGCAAGCGGGTAGCCGATATTGGTAAAATCTGAAATTTCCTGAAAGTTGCACCACAATCCGCCCGTGGCCTGGGCACCGCATTCAATCAGGTGGCCAGCGACAATTCCTGCGGCCAAGCGGTCCCAATCCTGCCAACCCCAACCGAATTCGTGGGCAGCCGGTGCTAAACAGAGCGATGCATCGGCAACACGGCCGGTGATCACTATTTCAGCCCCAGCCTGCAGTATTTTTGCAATCGGTGGGGCACCCAGATAGGCGTTGGCACTGACGATTCTGCCTGAAATCGATTCAAACGGACTGCCATCGTCCAGATTCGTAAAGTGCTCGCCGGCAGCATGAAACTGGTCCAGGTGGGGCAAAATGTCGTCGCCAGACAACACTCCCACCGCACGTGGGCAATTATTCTCCTGCAAAAGTGCGAGTGCCTGCTCGGCACAAGACTTTGGATTCATCCCACCTGCGTTGGTAATGATCTTCAGGTGGGGCTGCTGAATCAACTCTGGCACAAGAGAACGTAAAACGGTGAGAAAATCATGAGCAAAACCTGCCTGTGGATTTTTTTGCTTCTGTCGAGTCAGAATCGACATGGTTAATTCAGCAAGATACTCCAGAGTCAGGTAATCCAGTTTCCCAGCCCGCACCAATCGCTTTGGTGCGTCAATGCTATCGCCCCAAAAGCCGCACCCATTACCAATTCGGATCGTTTTCATTGGTCAGTTCTCCTTGATTTTAAAGAGTGTTTTTGAAAAAAATCCCAAATCAGTTGGGTAGCATCAATCTCTTTGTGGTGCGGTCCACCTAATTTTTCGCCCATCTGACCAGCACCACCTGGCCAGTGGTGCCCCAGGTTGGGGATGATTTGTATCTGAAAACCATCTTGATGAGTGTTTTCTAATGAAGTCAAATGGGGCAGCTGCAAAATGGTTCGCCACCGATTTAATGAGTTCAAAACAGAGGGTCTGTTTTCAATTTTCCCCCACGGGGTGCGTGTAACACCACCTGCCACTGGCATTAATGGATCTGCCCCACCAATCAGGTAGTAGGTGGGAATCTGTCGCACGAACGGTGAATTTTCCAGCCAGCAATGCCCAGCGACTGGGGCAATCGCTGCAAATAGTTCTGGATGGTGTGCGGCAAGGCGAAAAGCCATTCCCGCGCCGTTAGAGAAACCTGTTAAGTAAATCCTTCGTGCATTAATCGGATACCGATCCAGCATAGATGAGATTAGTTTAATGATAAATTCTTCATCTTGGTGATTAAGTGCACGTCCAGATCCATCGTTCCATTCTTGTGGGTTCGTTAGAAACTTTGCAGGTTTTTCTTTATCTGGTGGTAGGCCATCGGGATAAACCACGACGAATTTTTCGTGTTCTGCCAGTTTCGACCAGCCGGTTTCTGTAGCGGAAAAAATGGAGCTCCCGCCCGCACCGTGGAGCATCAACACTAAAGGCAGTGATTCATCCGCGGCTGAATGTGGGGCATAATACATCCAAGTACGTATGCTGGCACCAACTGTCAGCTGGACCCGCTGATGGTTCGCAAGTGTTTCAGATGCCTGCACCACTACTCTCCAATACTAGACACATTTATTTTACAGGAGCGGGGTAGTGCTGAATCGGCTAATTTATGATCGGGTGTTATTCTGCGAGGGAATAGCAGATAATTTCGTTATCATTTCGCAGGTAAATTGATTTGTTTGCAAAAGCTGGGTGGGACCAAATCACCTTACGCCCGAAACATTCATGTGTTGTATCGATTAGTTTGGTGCGATCGATTTCTTCGTAACCTTTTGCGCTCAGGTTTGCAATAATCAGTTCACCAGTTTCCGCAAACAGGAAGTACCGCGAGCCATTTTTCACCATGAAGACAGTCCCCGAATTAATGCGAAAATCGTCTTGTTCTTTACCAGTCAGGGGTTTCATCGAACTCCACAATCGTTTGCCGGTTTTCAGATCAGCGGCAACAAAATTGCCAAGCTCGTGCATGCTGTAGATAATCCCGTCATGTAGAATTGGGTTCGAGTTTACAGGAGACACGGATGTTGTTTTCTTGCCACGCCATAATTCTTTTGCAGTGGGTTGTTTGTCGTCCAGTTTCACACCCACTGCTACGCCACCAATCCCACCTGCATAGAGAATCCCATTTTCAATCATTGGGGACATAATCGACATTTCATAAAGTGGTTCCAGAGAAACATCCCAGTTTTTGCTGCCGGTTTCCGGATTCAGGCTGACAATTGCCTTCGGGTGCCATACGACCAGTTGTTCGGTACCACCTGCTTGAATTAAATTGGGGGCAGAATAACCTGTGGCACCAGGATCAAGTGCTTTCCATTTCTCTTTGCCAGTGTTACGATCGAATGCCACAATCAAGGAACCTCTGCCGCCAACCAGGCAATAGAGGGTATCCTTGTGTACCAGTGGGTGGCCAGTGAAGCCCCACATGGGCACGGGTGACTGGTAATCTTTGACAAAATCTTTCGACCAGATTACTTTTCCAGTTTCTACATCCAGGCAGTTGAGGTGGCCCATGGCTCCAAGAATGAAAACCTGTTTCCCACTGACGGTGGGTGTGCAACGTGGGCCAGCGGGATAGCTGACTTTATATTTGCAGGCATATTCGTACTTCCACAATTCTTTGCCTGTGGCTGCATCCAGGCACAGTACCCGTTCTGTCCCTTCTGAAGCGGCCATCACACTCGGATTGTTGGCTGCATCTCCTGCTGTGCGGACGTAGTCTGTCACAAATACTTTTCCATCAGCCACTGCAGGTCCAGAATATCCACCGGAGATTTTTTGCGACCAGACTTTCTTAGGCCCACCTGCTGGGAACTTGGCGAGAATGCCAGATTCTTTCCATTGCGAATCGCGATTGGGCCCCAGCCACTGTGGCCAGTCTGCCGCTAACAATGTTCCCGTGGTAAGTACCACAGCCAGGCAACTAACTCGAAACATGAAATTCTCCAATAATTGCAAACCAATTTTTCAGGATGATGTGCACCGTTAGTCTAGACGATGGTGGGAGAATTTCGATTCTCTAGAGAAAAATGCGATATTATGAAATTGCAATGTTATTTTATCGCAATATTGCGAAGTTATTCGCCAATAACAATGTTTGCTAAAGTGCCAATTCCTGCAATGGTGGCACGCACCTGGTCGTTGGGGTGCAGCGATTTTCCTTTGGCAGAACCCACACCAGCTGGGGTGCCTGTGGAGATAATATCCCCTGGTTCCAGAGTTACCATCGATGAAATGAAAGAAATGATTTCAGCAACGCTGAAGATCATCTGACCAGTGCTGCCATGTTGCTGAATTTCACCATTCACAGTGAGCGTCATTTCCAGCGATTGTGGGTCTGAAATGTCTTTTGCACGGACTAGGCACGGCCCACATGGACAGAACGTATCAAACCATTTCCCGTGCAGCCAATCGAAAAAAGTGTCTCGTTCTCGCTTTTTACGGCTTGGGTTAGGTCGAAATTGTCGTTGGGTAATGTCGTTAACAATCGTGTAACCGGCAATATGTTCTGCAGCAAGGTCTGTGGGAATAGATTTCCCACGTTTACCAATTACTGCGGCCAGTTCAATTTCCCAATCGACTCCCACGGTTGCAATGTCTGGGATGATAATTGGTTTCCCATGTGCTGTTAATGTGGTGCTGGGGGGTTTCATAAAAACGTACGGAAAGGTTTCATCCCGTTCGGCAACAATGCCCCCACGCTCGACCACGTGGGCCGCGTAATTCCCTGCTAACAGAAAGATTTTCCTGGGAGAACCAATCGGCACCAGTAATTCAATATCCTCAGTAGGAATGCCAGTACGCCTACCGCTTAGCAAAATGTTTTCAAATAACTGAGCGATCAGCGGATCGTTGACAAAATCAACCAGGCAATTTTCATGTGTTTCTAATTCATGCTCAATGGGGTCAATTGGCACCACGAGATCATCAAAATAGAAGCCCACCTGAGTGACATTGTCTGCATTGAAACGGCATAATCGCATCAGAATACCTGCAACAAAAAATGTGGTGTGAATTACTCTCCTGGCACCTTGGGTGTGGGCGGCAGGATTGGTTTGAAAGCTTCTTTCCCTTTCTTATCAAGATTGATGTTCAGATCTTTCGGATCGAACTTTACTGATGCCCCGCCTTCAGGGACTTCCACTTTCGCCGACCACAGAATAGCATTCACTACTAGTTTACGGAAGTTTTCATCCCCCCAGTTTCGGTGGAAATGCCCACCGGTAAAACCAAAGCCCCGCCCACCATCTTTGCGTTCGTACGTCCAGGCAACATGTTCTGGTCTGCCGGGGTGCATGCGGGCTGCTTCGGTACGTCGTGTATTATCTGGTGGGATTGCAGTCAGAATCGGTGTGACATTTTTCATCCCTTCAACGAAACGCATGTTGTAATACCATTCATCATTGATCACGAATGGTTTCACCCCACTGGTTACTGGATGTTTCGGCAGAGCACGAAAGGCAGCATCCCAGTGCGGGTTAATGGAATAATCCGGTTCATAGTACCCACCCATCCAGCCAAGTACTCTTTTTCCATGGACAGGAAGATAATCAACGGCATAGTGAAGATTGACCCAGCCGACACCACGATCAATCAGTTTTTGAATTCGGTCCATCCGGTCACCTTTGTCGTCTTTTTTCACCACGGGGTGTCCACCGCGACCATCCATGTAAAAGACCAGTGCGTCGGCATTGTCGAACACAGCTTCATTTTTGGGCCAGCCGCCACGAACCATAATAGGCCACACATTTTCAGTTTGCTTTAGCAGGTTGCAAAGGATCGCAGTGCCAGCAAAAAACTCATGATCGCCCGCTCGATGGCTGGGTGTGCCAGCTACGAGCACAATCCGTTTTCCTTTGAACCCCGCTGGAGGTAGTTTTTCCAGTTCTACTTTCGACTGATCATACGGATCGACCATCTGTTCCTGGCTTTGGCACCAGGAAGCATTCAGACTGATGAAAACGAGGATGGAGAGGTAACGCATTATTTTTCCTTTGATTATTCAATCAGTTCAATTATGGGAAAATTCATCGTAATTAAGCAAGGATATTTTTCACAACTTTGCCATGGACATCGGTCAGGCGATATTGCCTTCCTTGAAAACGAAAAGTCAGTTTTTCGTGGTCAATTCCAAGCAGATGCAGGATAGTTGCCGCAAAATCATGGGCATCAACGCGGTTTTCGACTGCATTGTAACCAAAATCGTCAGATGAACCATAAGAGATCCCAGGCTTCACTCCACCACCTGCCATCCAGATTGTGAACGCATAGGGGTGGTGATCGCGTCCCCAGTTTTTCTTGTTCGCAAAATCACCTTGTAGAAATGGTGTTCTGCCGAACTCCCCACCCCAGATTACCAGGGTGTCTTCCAGCAGGCCCAGGCGTTTTAAGTCCTGTACCAGAGCTGCAGCGGGTTGATCGGTATCTTTGCATTGCGTTTCGAATTGGTAGGTCAAATTGCGGTGGTGATCCCAGCCAGCGTGCATCAATTGCACAAAACGCACCCCACGTTCCACCAGCCTTCGTGCCATCAGGCAGTTGTACGCAAATGAACCTGCTCGCATAACATCTGGTCCATAAGACTCCAGCACCTGCTTCGTTTCTGATTTGAAATCAGTTAATTCCGGTACGCTTGCCTGCATCCGATACGCCATTTCGTACTGGGCAATCCGAGTCAGAATTTCCGGATCCTGCACCCGCTGATGGTGCATCTGATTCAATTTGGCAAGATCATCCAGCATGCCCCGCCGGGCTTCACGGCTGAAGCCGTTTGGGTTGCTTAAATATAAGACAGGGTCACCACCGCTACGGAATTTCACACCCTGATGACGGGAAGGCAGAAAGCCACTGCCCCAGTAAAAATCGTAGAAAATCTGGCCGCAACTCGCTTCTTTATCTCGAGAAGTCATCACACAGAACGAAGGCAGGTTTTTGCTGGAATCGCCTAATCCGTAACTCAGCCAGGAACCCATACTGGGTCGGCCTGGCATTTCCGAACCTGTCAGAAAGAACGTAATTGCAGGTGCGTGGTTGACCGCACTGGAATGCATCGACTTCACAAAACAAATGTCGTCAACGATCTTTGCCGTGTGGGGAAGAAAATCGCAAACCCAGGCACCTGACTTGCCATGCTGCTGAAACTTCGGGTAGGGTGGAAGTACCAGTTTTTTTGCACCCTGGGTCATTGTGGATAATCGTTGATTCTTGTGGATCGATCCGGGATTTCCTGCCCACGAAACTTTTCCATCTTTGGTTTGTAATCAAACGTATCCAGGTGGGGTGGGGCACCATTCATGAAAAGATAGATCACACGTTTTGCTTTTGGGGCAAAATGAGGTAATCCTGGTAACGCAGTAGTAGCTTCCTGGGCAGCACCACTTTGGTGAAGAAGATCTGCCAGGGCAAAGGTACCCAGTCCACCCGCGGTGTTAGAGAACAACGCACGCCGGGTAAGTTCTGCCTGAATTTGTGATTTGTGGTGCATCATTTACTCCTGGCTCAATACTTCATCGAGATTCAGAACCAGCATCGCCATACTGGTCCACGCAGCTAATTCAACAGCATTCAGGCTGGCTGGTGGTTTACTTTCCCCCACCTGAAGCAGTGCTTTTGCCTCATCTTGCTTTGAAGTGAACGTTTTCAGATAACCCTCATAGCGCTGCAATAAAATGACTGTTTCTTCTGCTGAGGGTGGGCGGGCCGTTGCCTCACGGAACAATTGTTTTATCCGGTCACTTGTGGAAGCGTTTGTTGATATGAGGTTCTGTGCAATTACCCGTGCTGCTTCGACATAGGTGACATCGTTCATCAAGGTTAAAGCATGCAGTGGGGTGTTTGTTTGTGTCACCTGGACAACACAATTCTGCCGGTTGGCGACATCAAAAAACATGGTAGGGCCGACAATTCGACGCCAGAACTGATAGATGCTTCTCCGGTAAAGGGCAGTGCCAGTTTGCTGGGTATATTTGATCTGGCCGAAGGTGGCATCTTCCCAGATTCCAGGTGGCTGATAGCCCCGCACTGGTGGGCCACCCACATGCTCAACCAGTAATCCTGCCATTGCCAGCGCCTGATCACGCAACATCCAACTGGGTAGTCGTCGTCGCCCACTGTGGGAGAGCAGGCGATTTTCAGGGTCACGTTCAGCGATGTCTCCAGTGTAGTTGGAAGATTGCCGATAAGTATGACTGGTTACCAGCAGGCGAAGGAATTTCTTCAGATCCCAATTGTTATCGCGAAACTCCACTGCCAGCCAATCGAGTAACTCCGGATGGGAAGGCCGTTCACCCTGCAAACCGAAATCTTCAGGAGTTTTTACCAGGCCAATACCAAAAAATTGCTGCCAGAATCGATTCGCCAATACCCGAGCTGTTAGGGGATGAGAATCGGCCATGATCCATTTAGCCAAAGAATATCGGTTCATTCCTGTGTCTTTCGGCATCGGTGGCAACACATTTGGCACGCCATGCGAAACTTTTTCACCGTATTGGTTATAGGCACCTTTGATCAACACATGTGTCGCACGTGGAGTGAGGCGGTCTCGCATAATCATCGTTCTGGGTATTGATTTGTTGAGCTGATCCAGATTCTGCTCTAACTTGGTGATCGTTTGCTGCAGCGATTTGTATTCCGCATCCAATTCCAAAAAATGCTTCTGCAATTGCTGTTGTTCGGCTGCTGTAAGTGTTGATGCAGATTTTTCCAATAATTTAGCAAGTGGTGCGGGAAGTTGTTTGCTATCGATTGTTGAAAGCCATTTCGAATAATGCTTCAATAATTCGGCCTGCATTGGTGCCACAGCATCTTTCAGCGCTTTTATTTTTATCTGCAACAATTGTTGCTGGGTTTCCTGTTCGGGTGTGGGCAAGGAAAGTGTTGGTTCCATTAGTCCTGCACGAGGCCCACCTTCTTCAGCAATCGAATTAAAGAACGCACTCAACTGGTAATATTCTTTTTGCAGCAGCGGATCATATTTATGGTCGTGGCACCGACAGCAGTTGAAGGTAAGCCCCATCCAGATGGTCCCGGTGGTTTCCACGCGATCGAACACATACTCCACGCGAGATTCTTCTGCAATACGACCACCTTCACCATTGATCATGTGGTTGCGGTGAAAACCCGTAGCAACAAGTTGATCCCTTGTAGGTTGTGGCATCAAGTCGCCTGCCAATTGTTCAATTGAAAATTGGTCGAATGGCATGTTGGCATTGAAAGCATTTAATGCCCAGTCACGCCAGTACCACATTGCCCGCGTTGGATCGCCCTGATAGCCATTGGTATCTGCGTAACGGGCAGATTCCAACCAGTCCCACATCATCCGCTCACCAAACCTTGGTGATCCCAGCAAGCGATCCACGGCCTTTTCGTAGCGATCTGCAGGATCTGCAGCCAAATAGGTGTCTAATTCTTCCAGCGTGGGTGGTAAGCCAGTTAGATCTAGAGTCAATCGCCTCAGCAGTTTTGCAGGATCCGCTTCAGGAGATTGGCTAATTTTTTCTTTGGTCAGGCGAGCCACAATAAACTGATCAATCGGATTGTTTATCTGGCTACTTGGGGGTACTTCTGGAACAAGTGGCCGCTTTGGCGGTACGAATGCCCAGTGTGGTGCGTATTTTGCACCCTGGTCGATCCAGATTTTCAGGATTGCCTTCTGTTCAGGGGTCATCTTCCGATTGGAATCTGGCGGGGGCATCATTTCAAAGCGATCTTTGCTGTCGATGCGGGCCACCAACTCACTGCCGTTGCTTTTTCCTGGAATAATCCCCACGGCACCACCATCTTTGCCAGTGGCACCTCCGAATGTATCCAGACGCAGGTTTCCTTTCCGTTGCTTGGCATCCGGACCGTGGCAATGAAAGCAGTTTTCGCTCAGAATTGGCTGCACGTCTCGATTGTAATCGAGTTCCTTCAGTGGCTGTGCGGAAACTTGGCAAACAGCAGTGAAAAAAAGTGCGATGGGGAGAGAATATTTTTTCATGATTCCATTTGTTAATGAAAGAACCAGCGGGATGGTATTATTGTAATCGATGTCATTCAGCTTTCCTAATTCAAACTTCTACCAGCAAGTTATGCCCGTCCAGTAGGCAGAAAGTAAATTAAGTGAAATATTTTTCACTTAAATAATATATACTTAAATTCAGTATTTTGTCTGAGTAGGTTGGAAAAATTCGCCAAAAAAAGAAAAAATGAGTGATTATTCATTAGAAATCGATGAAAAAACCAACTTGTTCACGCAAAACAATTTGAAGGGGTAATCAGTTGCTACCAGTCACATATCGCATCGAACGGCAGGGAATCGAAAAAAGACTTGAACAAGGACGAAAAAGAAGGCCAACAGGAAGTTACAGTCATTGGTGAACGAGTGCGTAAATTTCAAACTCTGCACGAATTATTACAAAAACCGACCACTGCTTCACGATTGCAGAAATTTGATGCCATGATCGCCGATCAGCGGGGGCTGATTGCTGTCAATTGAGTTGTGTCGGACCAGATAATTTTCTTGAGCAGGTAACAGCAGTGGAACTTTTTGCACTTTTTCGCTTGATTCGTAAACTAAACGATTGATAGATTTCTGGTACTTTCACCTTTTTGCTGGTTGATGTCATGAGCACGGGTACTGCTGTTGCCGAAATTGCGGAACTGGCAGGGGGTTTCGTGCATGAGGTGAAAAATCACGTCAGCACGCTGAATCTGAACCTGCAACTTCTTGCAGAAGATTTTGCCCAACCGGAAAGCCCAAAGGAAAGGCGAGCACAACAACGAATCAATCGATTATTGAACCAGTGCCAGAGACTTGTTTCAATTTCGAACGATTTTCTTCGTTTCGCACGTGCAGAACAACTCTACAAGCAATCAACGGATATTCATTCCGTAGTTCAGGAAATGATCGACTTTTTTCAGCCCACTTCAAATGCGGCTGGTATCGAAATTGTCCTGCACGCTTCTCCCAGTATTCCGTTGATCATGGTTGATCAGCAACTTCTGAAACAGGCGTTACTAAATCTGATGATGAATGCTGAGCAGGCCATGCCAGAAGGTGGGGAGATTATTTTGCAGACACGTCTTGAAGACGACTTTGTGGTGCTGGATGTGATCGACAACGGAAAAGGCATTCCTTCAGAGCAGATTCCAAAGCTTTTTCAACCGTTTCACACCACGAAACCAGGTGGGAGTGGGCTTGGTTTGCCAACTACTCGAAGAATTGTCGAAGCCCACGGTGGGAAGATTCTGGTTCAAAGTGAAGTTGGAAAAGGTACCATGTTTTCTCTTTATTTTCCAAAATAGTTGGAATTGTTAGGAAATACTAATTTTTCCATTCGCCAGAAAATTGCTCTGGTTGGAAATGTACGTCTTTTTCTTTTGCCAGTCGATCAAGAATATCAAGATAGCATCCACGCGGGATATCAAATGCCCCCATTGATTTCGTATGTGGGGTGGTCATTTGGGTATCCATCACCAGAAAATTCTGTTTTCGAAGGTGCTGCATCAAGTAGACAAGTGCTACTTTCGAGGCATCGGTGGCACGATGAAACATCGATTCCGCTGCAAAAAGAGCTCCCACCGCAACTCCGTAGACACCGCCAATTAACTCCGTACTGTCCCAAACTTCAATACTGTGGGCAAAACCAGTACGGTGAAATCTGCTGTAAGCTCGAATCATTCGTTCATGAATCCAACTGCCTTCCTGTCGCACCGAACACGCTTGCATTACATCGCTGAATGCTTGATTACATGTGATTTTCCACGAAACCGTGCGAAGTCGACGTGCTAGACGGTGGGAAATGTAGATTCCTTCAGCGACGCTGAAAACCCCTCTCGGATCAGGCGACCACCACATAATTGGGTCGTCTTCATTAAACCAGGGAAAAACACCGTCCTGATAAGCCTGTCTCAACGTGGCAGCTGTCAAATCACCGCCCACGCCAATCAAGCCGTCTTCTCCCGCACTTCGGGGGTCGTACCAATAACGAATAATATCCCTGGGCTGCTCGCTCATCGGTGATTTCCTGTTCAGAAATATCTTACACCACATTACTTGTTCTTCGCAAATTTTGATCAACGTTCAGGAGCACATTCACTGGTAAAATGCAAAAATTCTTGCAATCCGAAAATTGCTATCGGCCATAAGTCCTTGCTATAAAAGAATTTGAAACATTTTTTGAAAAAAAATCGAATTTTTAATGAACTTTTGTACATAATCTCTCGTCTTAACATATGATGTGAAATTATTTCCAGTTGCACGTGCCGCAAATGGGAAGGCTTCAGACGGAAATTTCTGATTTCGATCAAATTCGAGATATAAGAGTATCGGAAATGACCGGCAGAGTTTTCATGTCGTTGTTTTTCAAACTCAATAAGAATTTTCTTTGTTCCAAAGATCAAAGGGAGAACATCGTGCGTTGCATCCTGTTAATGACCAGTATTCTGTTCGTCTTTGCCACTTCCGTGGGGGCACAAACCCACACGATTGTACCGGAAGATTATTTTTCGTTGCGGTTAGCCACCGAAGTGGCGCTGTCGCCGGATGGCAAATATATCGCCTACTCTCTGGCCAGTTGGGACGAAAACCAGAATACCCGCAAATCCGATCTGTGGGTGGTGTCCACAGACAAACGTCTTTCCGAACGTCTTTCCAAACGGCTGACTTTTGATCAGGCAGGCGAACGCCATTTGCAGTGGAGCAGCGATTCGCAATCGATTTATTGTCTGGCGAACCGCAAACGTGGTGGAGATGCGGAGCCGTACAATGGCACCACGCAGGTCTGGCAGGTGGGCATCACTGGAAACCAAATTCACCCTATTACCCGCAAGCGAGGTGGCCTTGCCGATTACGCTTACGACCCTGTCACTGAAACTGTTTATTACCAATTGAACGATACGACGCGTGATCAGGATGAATTTGCCCACCTGCGAAAGAAATACACCTCCGTGGAATACGGTCACGGCGTGCGGACCACTTCTACAATCCATCAACTATCATTGAAAAACTGGCGTGAACAGAAAATTATCGATGATCAGCGGTTTATTCGTGAATTTTCTGTTGCACCAGGTGGCGAACGGATTGCGATGATTACGGCGTTTGACGATACTGTGATCCGTTCGGAAGGGGGATCCCGTGTGGATGTCTGGTCGAAAACTACTGGCAATATAGTAACCCCACCGACGGCGTGCTACCGAGAAAAAGCGGCATCACCCCACGCCTGGCTGCAAACGCTGGCGTGGTCTCCCGATGGAACGAAGTTCGCCTTCTGTGCGGTGTTCGATGCCTATCCCGCTGAGATTGTGATTGGTAGCATTGCTGATAGTCAATGGTCTACCGGGTTGATGCCGAGGCCCGATGAAATTCATGTTCAGGGTTACGGTTCACCCATTCAATGGTTTGATGATGATCATCTCTTGTTCTGTCTGGAAAAAGAAGGTACGGTGACTCCGGTATTGTCTGCGGGGTCGTCCATTATTCCGATTGTTTCAGCAGAACTGAAAAATAACGTGGTGTATGGTGTGCATGCCAGTGCCAAAACGAAACAACTGACAATGATCTTATCGACCAATACGGCATTCGCAGACATCTTTGTGTCTGATATTGCGAAGAAAGCACTGCCCACGAAATTGACAGATATCAATCCGCAAACAAGTGATTGGAAGTTGCCCAAAGTAAGCCACATTCGGTGGAATGCGGTAGACGGCAGCAAACCAGGTGGCATTCTGGAATTACCCTATGGCTGGGATGGGAAAACAAAACTCCCGCTGGTGGTTGCAATTCACGGTGGGCCAACGACAGCGACCAAAGTGGATGTATTGCTCGACCCCCACAACGCCCGTGGGTATTTCACCGCTGCTGGTTATGCCGTGCTATGCCCCAACTATCGTGGGTCGACAGGTTATGGTGACAAATATCTCACCGATTTGGTCGGCCGTGAAAATGATGTGGAAGTAAAAGACATTATTGCAGGTATCCAGCATCTGATCAAAGAAGGTATTGTTGATCCCAACCGCATCGGTGTAGCAGGCTGGAGCAATGGTGGCTACCTCACTAACTGCTTGATCACGTTGAAAGACTCGCCCATCAAGTTTAAAGCTGCCAGCAGTGGTGCAGGAATTATGGATACCTGTGCAGAGTGGGGCTTCAACGATGAACCGGCTTATCCACGAGTGTTTAAAAAAGGCCACCCCTGGGAACAACCGGATTTGTACCGGAAAACCTCGCCAGTATTTGATCTTGCGAATGTAACGACACCCACCATTATTCATGTGGGTGGGAATGATGTTCGCTGCCCTCCAGGACATAGTCAGATGCTGTATCGTGCGTTGAAAGAATACCTGCACGTGCCATGCGAGTGGATTACCTACACCGGCGAACCCCACGGTTTATCCAAATTAAACAACCGTCGGGCAAAGATGGAATGGGATCTTGCCTGGTTTGACAAATACCTGAAGAATGCCAAGTAAACAGAGAAATTTGCCTTTCACTCGAATTTTGAGCAAAGATTGATCTTGCAGCGGTTCATTTTCAAAGGTATCGCCAATCAATGTGCTGTATTTTTGGGGAACAGATGCAAATTCGCTTGCTCTTTTGTGTGATGATGTTGTTTGCTTGCCTATCGGGTATGCAAACACTTCTGCACGCCCAGGGTAAACTATCGGAAGTACGCACCGATGTGAAACCGAAGAAAGATGAAGACAACGACGAGGAAGAGCGAAAAAAGCGGAATGCCCAGCATGATGATTACCGCCGACGCAGCAGTGGGGGTAATGTCAACCCGTTTTATGATGATGGTTTGTTCCTGGGGATCTTTTTGTTAGGACCTGAACCACTTCCAAAGGAATATGATCCTGATGCGGATGAAGTTTTTGCCGGAAATCATCGATCATGGATTGGTCATTTACCCTATCCATTTTATTCGGGGATTGATGGCTGGCTGTTAACGGACAGCACACTCCGTGGGTCTGATATCGAATCGTTACATCAGAGCGATCTACACGAAATTGCATTTCGGGGTGGGGCTGAAATTGGTTTACCCATTAACGACATTTTCCGGTTGCGTGGTGAAGTTTCAGTGGAATCAGCAACATACCAATGGGGCTTAAGCACCACGTGGGATTATTACCATGAATCACTTCCAGGTGGGCGTACCGATTCTACAACAATCGGTACGATCAATGCCACCTTGCGTGCATTGACAAGCCAGGTGTTTTTATTGCGTTTGGGGATGGGTGCAAATATCCTGACAGACCGTTACCAGACTAACGGTGGCATTAATTTTCTCTTTCAATCAGATATTTTTGTCGCTGAACCAGTGTCATTAACTATCCTGGGCGAAACAGGAATGCTGGGATCTGCCCGCACGTCCCACATGCGGGCGAGTGTTGGCTACCACTTAGGACATATGCAATTTACCATGGGCTACGATCATCGCTGGATTGGTGATACCAACTTAAGCAGTCCGTTTGCAGGAATTCACTTTTGGTATTGATAGCATTCAGTTGTCTGCCAGCGTGCTGATGCTTCAGCATCCTATAATATCCTTTCAGGCGAATTGAGGGTGCACCATTGAATGCAGATCGTTTTCAGGAACTGGTAGATACGTTTTTTACGTGCAACCGCACCCAGTTATTAGAAATTATTAACGAATTACTGCTGGCCCACGAGGCAGAGCAGTCTTTGCCCCCAGGTGGGGTGATGTCGCGAAATTATGAAACGGCCCAGGCAAATCCTGAAATTCATACACTTCCTGGGAATTTGAAAGATGCACGTGATGCCATTTTTCCATTTTTCTGGGGTACCGATAACTGGCAATCGAAGTTGCATCTGGAAAATGTGAAAGGCCCACCGAATTATGCGTCGCTGATAGGCACCTTCGCTGCGGTTCTGAAAAACCCGAACATGTGTGTTGATACGTACTGTCTGCGATCGAATGAGCTGGAAGTGAAGGCGATTACCGCACTGGCCAATCTCATTTTCTACCACACGCAATCGCCCTGGGGTGTCTTTACCATCGGTGGTACCATCTCCAATTTGTATGCAGGCAAATTGGGGATTGAAAAGGTTGCCCCCGGCACCATGCGTAAAGGAATGCAGGAAGCCAATCTCGTGGGGGTGGTATCTGAAGCGGGCCATTATTCCAACGAAACTCTTGCTGGCTGGCTGGGGATGGGTGTAGATAACCTCCATGCAATTCCCACTGATCGTGACATTGCGATGCGAATCGATCTGCTGGAAGCAAAGTTGGATGAACTCTACCAGGCGGGCAAAAAAGTGGCATTTGTCATCGCGACATTTGGCACTACAGATGCCTTTGGGATCGATGATATCGCTTTAATTCGAGAAGTAATCAATCGCAAAGCAATGCAGTATCAGGCAACAATCCCCCACTTGCATGCAGATGCGGCTGTGGGCTGGGTCAGTTGTTTTCTAACAGAGTATGACCTCACAGCAAATCCGTTGGAAATTCATCCAAGTACTCTGGCATTGGTAGAAAAATCGCAGCAGGCAACCAAAGGTTTTCAACATGCTGATTCTGTAACTATCGATTTTCACAAAATGGGCTGGGGGCACTATCCATCAAGTGCCTTTATTGTCAGCCGACGCGATGATCTGGCATTGCTCACACGATCCTTAGATGAGATACCGTATTTTGCAGAAGCCGATTTTCGCCACGATCCTGCACTTTTTACACTGGAGTGTTCCCGACCAGGTATCGGTCCTTATTCGGTAATGGCATCCTTGAATGGGATCGGACTGCAAGGTTACCGGATGCTGGTAGTGCAGGCAATAGAGCGAGCACGTCAGTTAAAAGAACGGATCGAGCGGTTTGATTTTTGCAAGGTCCTGAACTTAAATACCCCAGGACCAAGTGTTTGCTGGTGGGTGCTGCCACGTGGGCGGGATGCCAAGCGGATTTTTGAACGATTTGAAAATAATGAACTAACCATTGAAGAACGGGAGCAATATTTACACGAGATTCGGCGGATGTATGAAAAGCGGGAATCTGCAATGAATCCTGCTGTGGATGCCCGCTTAAGTTTTACCAGATCCTACGGTTATCATCCCCACGGTCAGACGTTGCCCGCATGGAAAGCAGTGTTCTTCAACCCCCGCACGGACGATGAAGTGATTGATCGGATCATCGCCAGTATTGAAGATCTCACATAACCAACAACTCAATGCTCAGTCGCAACTGTAATGGGTGAAATTCTGAATTGGAAATCGAACTGTCGAATCGTGCTGGTGCAGCCGAAATTTGCAGGCAATATTGGCATGACTGCCCGCGCAATGGCCAATTTCGGGTTTTCCAATTTGTATCTGGTAGACCCACTGGCAAATCATCACGATATCCAGGCGACCATGATGGCGCGGGAAGCAACCCACATCCTTCGTGATGCCAAAGTGGTAGCGACATTGCAGGAGGCAATCGCAGCAACTCATTACGTCATTGGTACTTCCGGCAAAATTTCTCGGAATGAAGCAGATCAGCCCTCACCCACGCCCAAGTGGGTAGTGGGTCATCTGGAAAGTCAATTTCCTTCAGGTTGTGGACTTGCCATTCTGTTCGGTTCGGAAACAGACGGTCTGACCAAAGACCACCTGCAATATTGCCAACAACGGATGCTGATTCCCACGGTGGCAGAACATCCCAGCATGAACCTTGGTCAGGCAGTGGGAGTGTGTCTTTACGAATTATCGCAAATCCGCTGGCATTCGCTCCCAACATTGGCCCCGAATCAACAAAACAGTGCGACCATTGCTGATATTGAAAGACTGGTTCAGGTATTTGAGCAATCGTTGCGTCGCACCACGTCGAAGTGGGATGGCCATCACGTTCAGAACATCATCGCCTTGCGCCAGTTATTGGCGAAAGCCTCATTACAGAAAAAGGAACTTCAGGCACTTTACCAAATCGCCCGCACGCTCGAACGACTGGTTGAACTTGGTGGTGCCGCTGATTCTCCTGAGTGAATAACCGTTACCGAAGCGAAATCAGGAATAGTATGAGAGAACCTTCACTTTTAACCGCACGTCTGGTGTTGCGTGACATCACAGAACTGGATGCCAGGTCACTGCTTGAACTGGATGCTGATCCTGAGGTGATGCGGTACATGGGGGATCGACCAGCGACAACGATTGACTGGTACCGCGACCGTATTCGCACTGTTTACATGTTGAACCTGAGCCATCCCTGGCATGGCATACGAATTATTGAAGACCGCACCACTGGGCAGTTTTTGGGGTGGATATTCATCAGACCGGCGATCAAGGCACAATTTGCTGCAGAAATTGGCTGGACAGATCCCAATGCGGAAGAGATTGGTTATCGCCTGCAGCAATCTGCGTGGGGACAGGGTATTGCGACAGAAGCCGCAACTATCTTGCTGCACATTGCCGAAAATGACCCAAAAACCAAGTCCATAGTTGCCTGTGCCCACGCGGAAAACGCTCGCTCAATTCGAGTGGTACAGAAGCTTGGATTGTTGCAGGTGGGAAATTGTTTTCTTGATGAATGTGGGAAGCCAGTAGTAAAACTTGAAAAAGAACTCCACCTGCAATAAGTGAATGAAAATTCACTAATTTTATTCGGCTTGGTTATAACCGATTCTCTTCCACCAGTTGCAGTTTTTTGGCAAGACGTAAATAATCCTGTTCGCGTGGTGTGCTTCCCAATCTGGGATTTTTCCGATTTACCAGATTCATATGATCTGCATGCCAAACTTCGCAGGATTCGCCATATTGAGCAGAGGAAAGGGAAACAACCCCGTCGTTGTCACCTTCAATCGCCTTCACAATTCGGTGCATCGGCCTCCAGGTGGGCGTCAGAACGGCTCTGCTGCAGTTTCCTGCTACAGAAAAGTACCTAACGTTGGGAATGTTGGGTGTATTCTCATTAAAGCGGCGGCAAGAAGTCGTGGTCAAGTCTTCAAATGCCTGGCAGGGAATCCGCAACGCACGCAGAAGTGGCATGTAAATCCGGCCTGGATAACGAATGCACCAATCGGCAAAGCTACTACCACGGTGGGGCGTTCCAATCGTGGTCAGCGAATGGACCTGATCTGCCATGCCCAGGTGGGTGATCATATGGCGTGCATCCAACCCACCCATGCTGTGGGCGATGATATGCACTTGTTCATTTGGAAATCGCCGGATGATATATCTGCGGAGCTCGACTGCACGTTCTTCAATGCCCCGGGTTAGGCTCAATTGGGGAATCCCCACCCGCAAGCCAGACTGGTTCAATGTTTGCTCAATTCCCGGAAAATAACGAGCAAATGTAATCGGTCCGAGATAAACTCGACCAAAGCCAAACAGCCCATGAACCAATACAATCGGCCTTTGAAGAACAATATCTGGCATTAATGGTCGCTACTTGCAATCATGAAGTTTGTAAGAAATATTCACGAACTCTTCATGATAGCATCCTGACAGCGAAATGCAACTGGAGAAACGAATGAGCATCGTGATTGCCCAGCCTGGTAAAACTCGCATTGGCTGGATTGGCACAGGAGTGATGGGACGCTGGATGTGCCAGCATGCCATGGAAAAAGGCTTTCAGGCAACAGTTTACACACGCACGCCAGAAAAAGCCCAGCCACTAGTCGAGTTGGGGGCGAAATTAGCTGGAAGCCCACGCGAAGTGGCAGAAAATTCTGACGTGGTTTTTGCGATTGTGGGCTTTCCCAGCGATGTACGGGAGGTCTTTTTGGGTGAAAAAGGTGCACTTTCGGGTAGTAAGGCGGGCACAATTCTGGTTGATATGACCACCAGTGAGCCCACTCTAGCAGTAGAAATATACAAAGCTGCGCTCGAAAAAGGGGTGTTTTCGCTCGATGCACCTGTTTCGGGGGGCGATGTCGGTGCTAAAAATGCCGCACTTTCCATTATGATTGGGGGCGATGCAGAAGTAGTGGCTGCGGTTCAGCCAATTTTTGAATGTATGGGCAAAACAATTGTGCACCAGGGCAAAGCTGGTTCCGGACAGCACACCAAAATGGTGAATCAGATTTTGATTGCTGCCAATATGATTGCGGTTTGCGAAGGATTGCTTTACGGTTATAAATCCGGGCTGGACCTGGAAACTGTATTCAAATCGGTTTCTGTCGGTGCGGCAGGCAGCAAAGCGCTGGAGGTGTTAGGCCCACGGATGATGGCACGCAACTTTGAACCTGGCTTCTATGTAGAGCACTTTATCAAAGACATGGGGATTGCCCTGGCCGAAGCCGAAAAAATGAACATCTGTCTTCCTGGTTTGGCACTGGCCAAGCAATTGTACGAAGCGGTCCGTGCCCAGGGTTATGGCCGCAAAGGCACCCACGCCCTGTTACTTGCACTGGAACATATTTCGAACGTGAAACGGTAGTTGATTACCTGAAATCATAAATCCAGTTAAGAAGTTTTTTTCGAACAGATCGCAAGAAATTCAATTCTTCTTAAAACAATTGTAGTGCAGTAGATTTTCTGAGTCATCTTCATATTTCTGTACACTATCAATTATCCTTCAACTTGAAGGGGTGATATCAATTTTCCAAAAATTCACAAAAAAGTTTCCGTTGACGTAACTTATTATTGGATTAGCACTTGCGACGGATGCATTTCGCAAAAACAACGCCCATGCGAGAAAAAAATGCCAAAATCTGAAAGCTCGAGGATATATTAATATAGCGTGGAAATAATTCCATGCTTCCAAGAGCGATCTTCCAGTGATATCTGTGGGAAGGCGTTCGGGCAGTGATCGGCGAGCAAAGTGGAAAGCCTATTGTTTCTCATGGTTTTCTCATCACCACTTCTGCTTGAAACGTGCTGGGAAATGTAACCAGTCCGTAACAGCCCGGTAATATTGCAATCCCCAATAGCACCGCTTTCGTTTATACTTGCGGGAGATAGTTTGAAGAGGAGATGGACATGTTGATTCGCCAATATTGTGTCGCCCTGATGCTGGTCTTTGCTACGCAGCAATTGTGCTTCTCACGTGGCCTTGTTGTGCCACATGACAAGCAAGTGCCCCCACTGGGGATGGTATTCCACCGAGTTAATATCGATATTCAGGATCAGGTTGCCATCACTACCGTGGAACAGGCATTTCGAAACCACACCAACCGTGCCTTGGAAGCAGAATACCTGTTTCCGGTGCCTAAGGGGGCCAGTGTCAACAAACTGACTATCTGGGTGAATGGCAAAGAAGTTCATGGGGAATTGCTGCCTGCGAAAGAAGCGACAGTCATTTACAATGAAATAGTTCGCAAAACCAAAGACCCTGCTCTTCTGGAATACGTCGGTGGGGATCTGGTACGCTTGAAGTTGTTTCCAATTCAGCCCCGCAACGATCAAAAAGTAAAAGTCAGCTATACTTCCATTGCCAATCAGGACAATAAAGTTGTTGAGTATGTCTACCCGCTGAAAACGGATGGCAAAGCCCTGGCCACATTGGAAGAATTTTCCATCTCTGCCGTGCTTCGGTCCCAACAGGCGATTCAGCATGTGTATAGCCCCACCCATGCGGTTGATCTGTCGCGGCGCAGCGACAAAGAAGTGCGTATGGAGTTCCGAAAATCGCAATCAATCTTGGATCGCGATTTTCAATTATTTTACACACTGGGTGATCAGGAAATTGGTCTGACCCCACTGTTTCAACGGCATGTGACAGGTGAGGCGGGACATTTTCTGTTTCTGCTTTCGCCTGAAATGGAAAAAACAAAGGAAAAATCGGTTGCCCGTGATATGGTGCTGGTGCTCGATACTTCAGGCAGCATGACTGCGGTAAAAATGGACCAGGCACGCAAGGCTATTAAGCATTGTCTGGCGAATCTGCGGGCGGAAGACCGATTTAATGTGGTCAGCTTCAGTACCACAGTGCGGCAGTATCGCGAGCAGCTGGTCGATGCAAAACAGGATCAGATTGAAGATGCCATGAAATGGGTAGATGACTTACGATCGGGTGGTGGAACGGCAATTGAACTAGCATTGCTCGATTCCATGACGTTACGCACAGCAGATAAGGGTAGATCTTTTACGATGGTATTTTTCACCGATGGTCAGCCCACGATCGGTGAAATGAAGCCCGAAAATATCTTAAAGCATGTGCAGGAAAAAAATACTGCCAACACACGTATCTTTACTTTTGGTGTGGGCGACGATGTGAATACTGCACTGCTGGATCAACTGGCAGAAACTACCAAGGCAATCAGCACGTATGTGCGACCCGCTGAAGATATCGAAGTGAAAGTATCCAGCTTGTACAGCAAGATCAGCCATCCCATTATGTCTGATCTGCGGTTGCGATCATCCACAAACGTCAAGTTATTTGAAATGTACCCCACGTCATTGCCGGATTTGTTCTATGGCAGTCAATTAGTGGTGCTGGGCAAATACACTGGCAGTGGAACTGGCACCATTACACTTAGCGGTCAGGTGAACGGTAAAAAGCACGAGTTCAAATACGAAGTCAAGTTCCCAGAACGCACCAAAGACGAACGGGGCTTTGTGGAGAATCTGTGGGCACGCCGCAAAGTAGCTTTTCTGCTCGATCAGATTCGATTGAACGGTGAAAACAAGGAATTAATGGATGAATTGATTTCGCTTGCAAAACTACACGGAATTGCAACACCCTACACAAGTTACCTGGTAGTGCCTGATGCTCCAGTACCATTGGCTCAGAATCCTGCACCTCCGGCTGGTTTGCCAGCCAACCCCACGAAACCAGTTACTGGATCACATAGCCAGTTTGGTGGTCAGTTTGGTGGAGGTGGATTCAGTGGAGGCTTTGGCGGCCAATTTGGAGGCCAGTTTGGCGGTCAGTTCGGAGGCGGATTTGGTGGTGGGAGTATTCCTGGTGCACCCGCACCCGTCGTGGGGGCAGGGGACAAGAATCAGAAAGTAGAAGATTTTGCCAAAGACATCGCGAAAAAGCCTGGCGAAATTGGATCTTCCCGAGGTGTTTACGAAAAAGATCGTTTGAAAGAACTGGCAAAGCAGTTGGATGATAATATCGAGAAATTGGATCGGGCTCGCCGAGACAATAAAACCGATCCTAAGGGATTGCAGCAACTTGAAGAGCAGGCAAAGGAAGTGAAAAAAGAACTGGAATCTGCCCAGGTGCAGATTCGAGATCTGACACTGGCAGGAAAGTTATTGAACTCTGGCAATTACCGCCAGGCACAGTCCGGTGCCGTGGGTGTCAACGTGGCAATTGTTGCCAATAATTTGCGAAATCAAACCCGCCTGACTCCCACAGCGAATCGTCGAGTGCAAGGAAGAAACTGCATTGAGGTTGGTGGCCTGTGGATTGACGAACGGTTTTCAGCCAACATGAAAACGGTGGCAGTCAAGTCGCAAAGCAATGCCTACTTCAAAATTCTCCAAGCCCAGCCAGAAATGAAAGAAGTGTTTGCTTTGGGGAACTATCTGGTATTTATTACTCCCAGCAACACCGCATTGATTCTGGATGAAAACCATGGTCTGGAAGAACTGACGGATGCTGCCATCGAAGATCTGTTCCGTAGTCCCGCGAAGAAGTAGTTTTTGTAATTCAGTTCAGTACTATTCCTGAGTTATCAACTAATCGCCCAGGCAATTTCGACTTCGTTGAAAACATTTTTCAACATCAGATCCCACATTACTGATTATTTTAATTTGACAATATGTAGGAAAATTCGTGTTGCTCAAGTTATGACAAATTCTCATTTGTTACTATATACGGGTCTAAAAAAAATTCTCATTTGAATTGGTGGCATTTCATTTGCATAGGTTTATACCGACCCAGAAAAGTAGAAGGAGAGAAGAGATTTAACAAGAAAATCCGCCGAAACAACCCAAATTGTGCTGGGAAAACCAGCAAGTTGTGCTCAAAAAATCAGCACACAGAAACTCATCACGAAACAAAGGAGAATGATTTTTATGTTGATGAAAAGAAAATTAAAGAGTGCAGAACGGACAGCGTTCACCCTGATTGAACTACTGGTAGTTATTGCCATTATCGCAATTCTTATCGGTCTTCTCTTACCAGCAGTGCAAAAAGTGCGTGAAGCTGCAAATCGGAGCAAATGCCAGAATAATCTGAAACAAATTGTTCTGGCATTACACAATTATGAGGACGCATACAAGCGTTATCCAGCCGGCAACAGCAGAATGTTCGTAGAACTGATGCCATTCCTGGAGCAGGACAATATCGTCCGCTCTTATGCATCGAATGCAGCAGTTACTTCAGTAAACAAGGTAGCCATCCTGACTTGCCCTTCCAACGAGCGTGGTACAGGGTTGCACGTAATTACCAGTTCATCAGAAAGTTCTTACAGTAGCAGTTCTGCATCAATCACTTATGGAAGAGTTGATTACGTTGCCAGTGCTGGCAGAAGCACAGCACCGTATGAAGGAGTTTTTCGCACAAATAATTTACAACCTACTCACGCTTCAGTTACGGATGGCTTGTCCAATACGATTGGCTTTGGTGAATATGCCGGGAAAAATTGCCATGCGACAACAGGTAGTTGTTACATGGCCTGGGCAGCTGCGCCATGTGTGAAATGGAGTAATTATTCACCGACACCTGTAAATGGACCACAATGGAACAGTAATTTTGGGTTCTCATCTGCCCACACTGCTGGTGGTAACTTTGCCATGATGGATGGTTCTGTGCGAATGGTGCGATATTTCGGCTACTACACGAGCGGGACCAATGCAAGTTATTTAACCTGGTTGCGAATGTGTGGGAGAGCAGATGGTGAGGTGATGAGCAATGAAATCTAATCGAGAAATCGGATTCATTCGCTTGTGGCGTGCTGGGATCCTGTTTGGTGTGTTGATAGCTGGTTGTGATAGTTCTACCAAAAAAACTGGTAACCGTTCACCGGTTCGGGAATTGGCCTTTCGCAAATTTCAGCCATTTTCTATAATCCGGTGATGGAAATCGAGTCGTTCAATTCCGAATGTCCTGGGTGCCAGCAATTGCTCAAGCAGGTTCATTTGCTGCAACAACAGCTGATGGATCAGCAACAAATTATTCAGCAACAACAAAAGACAATACTGGCGCTGGAAGCTCGCATTCGTGATCTGGAAGACAAGCTGAAACCGCCTAACAAGCAAGAACCTGCAGAAAAAGAAAAATTAGCTTCCCAAAAGCCGACTGGTCGCAAACGCGGGGCACAACATGGTCACAAGGCAAATCTGCGAAAACCCTTGCCTCCTGAAAGTGTGGACTCCTTTATCAAGTTCGTGCCAGAAACCTGTTCTCGCTGCCACAAATCACTTGTTGGCTGTCCGAATCTACCTGAACCCAGGATTCATCAGCAAGTTGAACTGCCACAGCAGCCTTTAATCGTAACACAATATGAAGGTCATTCCCGGAAATGTGCTGATTGTGGACACACAACGGCGATGACCATTCCTGCCGAGTACCGCAACCATTGCACCGGTCCTCGATTGACAGCTGCTCTGCTATGTATGGTGGGTCAGGATGGATTGAGTAAACGGTCAATCGAACGAACTTGCAAAACGATTTTTGGCATAGACATATCCTTGGGAACCATCAGCAATCTGGAAGCCGAGGCAATTCCGGCATTGGACGCACCTTATGAGGAAGCTCGTGAGAAAGTTAAAAACGCTGATGTAAAGGGGTTTGATGAAACGGGCTGGAAAGAGGCGGGCCACAAACGCTGGTTATGGACAGCGATTGCGGCAAAGATTCATATCGTAGTATTTCTCATTCATGCACGTCGCAATATTGATGCATTGAAAACGTTTATGGGTGAAGCACTCCCTGGATTTGTCAGTACGGATCGCTGGAAGGTATATGTGAAGAACCTTCCTGAAGATAGCCATCAATTATGTTGGGCACATTTGAAACGCAACTGGGAGGCATTGTCCAAACGAAGTAAGCGAGCGACAAAACTCGTGGATCACTGGCTTGAATTACACAAGGAAATATTTGAGCTATGGCATATTTTTACGAGAGATCATCAGATAAGTCGCCAAACATTGCAACAGCGGATGAAACCGTTGAAGGAACGCGTACGCACGCTGCTGAAACAGGGGCAAGGTAGTAAGGACCAAACAGTTGCAGGGTTTTGCGAGAGGGTGGCCAAAGTAGAAAGGCGTTTATGGCTGTTTGTCGACCATGAGCATGTTCCGCCAACGAATAATGATGCGGAGCGTGTACAACGTCGCGCTGTGTTGTGGCGGCGACGCAGCTTTGGTTCTCAAAGTGCTCGTGGCTGTCGGTTCGCAGAGCGAATCCTGACGGTATGTGAAACATTGAAACTACAGGGGAGAAACGTATTAGATTATCTGGAAGAAGCGATCAACGCACACCGGAAAGGCAAACCTGCACCGAAACTTGCAACAACATAAGTGAACGGTTACAAAAACTGAAACGCCCGAAGCACAGCCCAAGCACGAAGAAGTAATTGGTAAAGATGGAAAGTCGGGTATGAAATCTTCTTTACCAGAACAGTAAATAGCTTGATTTAACTTTCTTAATCATGCCAGTACTTTCAACCGAATACGTTGGGCGTGCTGGTATATTTCTTCTCTCTCCGTGTTACTCAACCGTTCGAGGTTTCTCATCTGCAAACTCATTCGCTGATTTTTGAGAAGTGCTTTTTCGTTACGCAATAAAAATTCCCAATAGAGGGTGGTAAAGGGGCATGCATCGTCGCCGGTTGATTTTTCAGGACGATAGCGACAGGTTTTGCAGTAGTTACTCATGCGAGATATATATTTGCCAGTTGCAGCGTAAGGTTTGGAGGCCATGATGCCACCATCTGCAAATTGCGACATTCCCAGGGTGTTGGGCAGTTCCACCCATTCCACTGCATCCACATAGACGGCCAAATACCATTCATGAACTCGTTGCGGATCGACACCAAGCAGCAATGAGAATAATCCTGTAACCATCAACCGCTGGATGTGGTGGGCGTAGCCAAATTTTAATGTCTGGCCAATAGCTTGCTGTAAACAGTGGTAATCGGTATCCCCGGTCCAGTACATCTTTGGCAGGGGGAGAGTTGCATTGAGTGCATTTTTTGTGAGATATTCCGGCATGTAGAGCCAATAGATCCCACGCACGTACTCCCGCCAACCCAGAATCTGGCGAATGAACCCTTCCACAGCTTCCAACGGTGCGGCACCACACTGGTATGCTTCTTCTGCTCGCTTTACCACTTGCAGTGGGTGGATCAGTTTGAGATTCAAGGCAACAGAGAGCCTGGAGTGGTACAGAAATGGTTCTTCTGTCCACATAGCATCTTGATACGTACCAAAGTTCGGCAGCAGGTGCGTCACAAAATGCTCGAGTACCCTTCGACCATCCGTGGGCGTCACTGGCCAGGCAAAGTGCTTTAATTCTCCTGGATGTTCAGGAAAATGCTGATCGACTAGTGCCAGCACTTCCTTTGTCAACGAATCTGGTTGAATCTCGAGGGCGGGGAATGCTGCCCGGGCCAGATTTTCCAAAACTTCCACGATTCGCCTGATCGAAATTCCAAGCCCCTCCTTCAGGCTGTTTGCCTGTCATTAAGATCTGGTACTTCTGCCGCATTTCTCGATAAAAATATTCCAGGCGAAGTTGTTTCCGCCCGCGTGCATGTTTTGCAATTCTTCTGTTGTGCAAAGAAAGTGGCGATCAGTCACCCAATCAACTGGAACTGAAAGTTCTGTTATTACTGCTTTCAGTTCTTTCCACACACGAAAGTCCCCAGGTGGGACGCAAAGGATTTTTTCAACCTGAATTTCTTTCAGGGTTTTACTCAATTCACCACCTAATGTGTGGCAGTTGTTTGGGTCTCCCAGTTCCCGATAGTGTACCACATACTCTTTATCTAACAGTTCGTTTCGAAAATGCCGCATCGCGCTGAGAAAAACCGCGATGCGGGCACGGTGCGACCACACATGCGTCGATTCTGTTTTCACTTCCGCCATCCAAACTGCATCCTGGTGCTGGTCAAAATCGTCGAATACGACAGATTCGCGGTCGAGTTGGTCACCGAGAACGATCACCAGATTTCTGATAGTACTTTTAGACTTTGGCACAGACACACCTTTCAGGTTGTTGAACACAATTGATAGGCACAAAAGAAGAAATTTTCCGCACAGTACTTGCCGACCGTCAGTTATATAATACTATGTTTATATAGTATGGAGGTTACATAAATGGATATGAATTTGGATGCTGTTTTTGCGGCACTTGCGGACCCCACTCGACGAGCAATTTTGGGTATTCTGGCAAAAGGGGAGGCCACTGTGCAGCAATTGGTTAAGCCCTTCCGAATGAGCCAGCCAGCGATCTCGAGGCACCTGAAAGTGCTTGAAGGTGCTGGGCTGATTGATACGAACACCCAGGGGACTTCTCGCCCACGGAAAATCCGTGGGGAAGCGTTGGCCCAGGTGGCTCATTGGCTGGAAGAATACCGCCAGATCTGGGAGCACAACTTTAAGCAATTAGATGAATTGCTGGCAGAAACTGCTAACCAGGATGATTCTGCTGGCAACAAAAAAGACTGAAACCGGACAAATATCTGAATTAGAAATTACCACAATGACGGCATCGTAGATAACTGAAAAGTGATTTTACGGAGGAGGAGGGATTCGAACCCTCGATACGATTGCTCGTATATCGGTTTTCGAAACCGACGCATTCGACCACTCTGCCACCCCTCCAGGTGATTGTGGACGTTAAAACTACACCCAGCTGGATTCGAACCAGCAACCTTCGGTTCCGTAGACCGATGCTCTATCCAGTTGAGCTATGGGTGCATTAATTTTGGAAAGTTCATCCTACAAACCTGTTCCAGATAGTCAACAGATTTGCAATTCGAACTCGAATTAGTGACCAATTCAGATCGATTCAGGTTCACACCTATGGGCAAGGTGCGGGGAAAAATTTATTTTTTGGCAGGTGCTGGCATCAGCGAGTTAGGAGAATTCTTGATCGTGGTGGTTTGCTTTTGCTTCAATTCCACAACGGTGTTGCTGCCACTGATTTCCAGCGTCAGGGTGCCAGCCAGGTTTACAGTAACTTCTGCAGTTTCAATCATACCGGTTTTGGTGTTGAACTTAATCACCCCACCGTTCGTTGCGGCGGAGTTGGCCGGAAGTTTGGCATCCTTAATCTTGAATGGCAATTCGCTTCCCTGTTCGGTTGCGGGTGGTGCTTTGTAAGCAAGGTTCACATCAACTTTAATCGAAGCAATGTCGCCATCCTGCTTTTCATAGGTGTACTTGTAAGTGTTGTCGTAGCTGCCCAATGGTCCCAGTTCCAGCAGAACTTTCCGTTCCCAGGACTCACCAACTTTCTTGGCTTCTTTCGGAACGATACCAAAAGTGGGATCAGCCATTTGCTTCATCGACTCTTCACCCAGAATTCGGTTCAGCAGTGGTTCCAGTGTTTTGTTTGCAGTCGAAAGTTTCTTGATCAACTCTTCGCGACCTTCAATTTTTTCAACAGCGAAATCTTTGTTGATCGTCAAAGTGAACTCGGAACCTTTCAAGCCTTTGAAAAATTCGTTCAGCGCGTTGCTGGCACCAGTGGCACCGCCTTCATTGGTGGAGTCATAGTTGATCGGTGAACCAGCAATTTCAATCTTCATTTTCAAGCCTTCAATCGATTGCTTGACGGTCCATTTTTCTGCTTCTTGTTTTAAAGGATGAAACTTGAACCAAAAGGTTTGGGACTGGTTTTGGCCAACATTCAGGCCCTGCACGGTAATGTTCTGTTCGGTAGTCGTGGTTAATTCCTGGAAAATAGGAACATCTTTGGTGAATTTCCAGGTCAACGATGGACCCGCAGGTGCTGGAACGGGTTCTTTTTTCTCAGGAGGTGTTTTGGGATCTACAGGTGGATCCTTCTTCTCCTGTGCGAAAGTAATCGTCAGCACCGACAACAGCAATGTACTGATTGCAAACAACCGATATCTTGGCACGTTTCGTATCTCCGTACTATCTTGTAGCCAACTTTGAAGAAGTAATTGTAAAGAAATCCAGAGGAAAAAAGTAGAGTTTCTTACAAAAGTTCACTAACAAGATACGAAAAACAGGCGAAAATAGTTCACTGATCAGATAATTGCCTTGACATTCGTACCGATATTGGTGTTCCACGTGGAACACTCAAATTCATTTGATCGTTTGATTATTGGTACTAGTGGCTCTTCTAGATCTGACTTTCTGAGAAAGCAATCCTGGCACAGAGTATCGGTAGGCAAGGGCACTGAGAATCAGCATCCCGCCAATCAGAGTAAAGTACGTGGGGGTATCGGTTTCCGGAGAAATCAGGTAAGCCCACAGTGGGTTCAACAGTGGTTCCAGTAATGTAATTGCACCCGCTTCCTGTGGGTTGACAGTTCGCAGTCCACGTGCAAACAGCCAGTAAGGTAATCCCATCTGAATTGTGCCGAAAAATAACAGAAATAAGAGTTGTTGCCAGGTAGGTGTGGTAATCCATTCCAGAAAATAGCTTCCACCGTGCAGAATGAAAATCGCCAACGAGAGAAAAAATGCACTCCCCAGGTGATTGATACAGGTTAGCCATTCTGCGGGTTGATCGCGCAGTGCACGCAGGAAAAGAATAATCCCTGCGTACGTGACACCACTCGCCAGTCCCAGCAGAAGAATATCCCAGCGACTGCCCGCAAGACTACTGCCACCCACCACAATGATGACAATTCCCAGCATCCCAACCAGGAGTGCATAAAGGCTCCGCCGATCTGCGGGTTCTTTCATTACCAGCACCACATACAGAAACACAAAAAATGGCGATGAATTCTGCAAGAGTATGGCGTTGGCAGAACTTCCCAATGCCATAGCAGTAACGTACGTTGCATTCATCAGTGCAAAACAACAAACCATTGGTGCCATCAGTGGGCGAAAATTCCAGTTTCGCACCCGAACCAATAGCGGTACAAAAAAGATTCCGGCAAAAAACGCACGAAAGACGGCAATTTGAATCGAAGTCAGTGCTGGTTCATTGAGATGCAGTGCCGTGGGTAACTGCAACATCCGTGTCAGCAGGCCGCTACAACTCCAGAGAATTGCAGCTGATAGGATGCACCACCTGCCACGGTTGATTGCCCGCTGATCTGTGGGTGAAATATGCTTTCCGTTTGTCACCGGAGTTCCCAGATGTAATGTAGGGTTGATGCAGCAAAAACAGTGAAAATAATCGCAATAAACAGCCAAAGGATCGTTTCCAGCAAGATCCTGCTGAATTGTTGCTTCGGAAGATAGGAATTCGGTATCGCCGACTGCGGGATAAACCGATTTTGGCCAAAACGGATTTTCTGGAAAGGACCATCCGGCTGCTTACTGACTTCAAAGTAGCTGGGTAATTCCCCAGCGAGGCACTTTTGCCGCATTTCGCTTTTGGTCGCACGGATCGATTGCGGTTGATTGGCAGAATCCCGATATTGAACATACCAGACTAATTCGGGTTTTTTTCTTGGGTTTGGCAATATGGCACCTGCATCGGCGGCCAGTGCCGTAATAGCCACCGTCGGTGATTCGGAATTTAAATCCGTTGCCTGTTCCCAGAATAAAGATTGCTGCAAACCTGAAAGTTGCAACACATCGATCAGATGGGCAGCGGAACTATACCTTTCTGCCGGATTACGGGACAAAAGTTTGATGATAATCCGATCAAAGTCACGTGGGATGCCTGGCACCAAGTGGGAAGGCAGCAGGAAATCGCCATCCATTTTCCGCTGATGGACTTCTTCTATGGTTTCTCCTGGGAAGGGTAGTGCACCCACCACCATCTGATAATAGGTAGCACCCAGAGCAAATAAATCGCTACGCTCATCCACGACCCAGCTATTCAGAGATTGCTCCCACGGCATGTAATAGGGGGTGCCGACTAGCTGGTCGAATGCGGTCAACCCTTCTGCGTTGGAAATATCGCGGCTGACGCCAAAGTCGCCTAATTTCGCCGATTGATCATCGGTCAGAAGAATGTTCCCCGGTTTCACATCACGATGAATTAGTTTCTGGTGGTGGAGGACTTCCAACCCGCGAGCAACATTCAGAATGATCGAAGTGGCAGCGCCCAGGGCCATGCTCCCCTGGCGGTCGAGGTGGTCCTGCACACTTTGCTGCGGGACATACTCCATGATGATGAAATAACGTTGTTGTTCATAACCGGAACGGTGGTAATGTACCAGATTTGGGTGCTGAAAGCGGATTCCGATTTCACCTTCACGTTCAAACCGTAATCGGTGGGTGGCAATTCGTGCAAGGTGATGGCTGAGAACCTTGATGGCAACGTTCTCACCTGTGGTTAAATCCAACCCCAGGTAAACTTCACTGGTGGCACCTGATGCAATCCGCCCAAGAATTCGACAGCCACCAATCACTTCCAGTTCGGGAAGTTCTTCCTGCCGATCACGATAGGGCGGGTGCTCGATCACGGGAGTCGAAGGAACCATGGAAATCTCTGAGGATAAACACTCTGGTTAATTATCGTGAAAAAACTGCAATCAGTTGGAAGTTCGAAATTGAACCAAGGAGAGTTTATCTTGTTCTAGCTGTTCCAATAACTGGAGCAATGCCTGCTGATTCGATACCAAATTTGGGGTTAGCTGCAATATCAGTTGGCTCCAGGTGGGGAAAAATCGAGACAACATCCCCAATCGCCATGGTAGTTGAGCAATTTCCTCGTGGTTTTCTAATTTTTTCTGCTGACACATCCGTAGTCGCAGTGGGACTGCGAGATTCTGTTGCAGGAAATGATTCAGGGATACCTGAAGGTGCTGCAATAGTTCTTCAACAGGTATATCGTGAAATTTTTCTAATACGACGTCGGAGTGCCATAGTTCCAGAACTCCAACATACCCTTTTTTGTTCTGGAGCCCAGGCTGCTGAAGTTTAGCGCGGCGGGCAATTTCAGCAGCACACAATTGCAGAACAGACGATAATTTATTTAGGAAATAGCTGAAATTATCAGTGCTTGTAAAATTAATGAGTTTAGCAAGATCAATTTTTATCCGACCCACGATCACATTCGGAGTTGCATCAGGATACTGATCGCTGTTCCAATTTGCAGAAAAATCCCACCACAAATTCTGGATGTGGGGGAAGTGGTATGCGATGATTCTGGCAATTTCCTGCTTTTCTACTGGTGGCACCACCCAGCGAATCCTGTTTTTGGGCTGCAGGAAATGCTGAATGATGTCCCACTGTTCGTGAAAGCTGCGTGGGAAATTATCAGGACCTTCAAATAATGACGATTCTGTGTCGAAATCGCTACTGATGTGTAATTCAAGTGGCTGGGTAACATTTACTAATTGATGAATTTTCTCTAATGAATGTTCTTGAAAGTCTACCAGCCAGCAGTGGGGCTGTTTCAATTTATCTGAAGTTACTTCGTTCAATAAATGAATTTCTTCTAATAAACAGCCGATAGGCTGTTCAGGCGAATCCCAATGTTCAATTTGCACCACCCCAATTTGATGCAGTGAGCCAAGCTGAACTTCGATGGAATCAGAAGAATTCCTCAAAAAGAAGTTGTTAATCGCCCCCACCACGCTGTCTGCCATCTTAAATTGTTGAAATTGGCGGAGGAACTTTTGACAGCACGGCACAAATTCATGTCTGGCAAGAATTCCATTGGCTGATTCTTCGTAGAGAAAGTGAAAAATTGCTTCCGATAATTCCGCAATGAGGAGTGGGGATGTTGGAAGATCGATCGAATCCTGCAAAATTTCTGCTAACTTTCCCACCGACAGCGGTGTTTGGTGCAGGTCATTCTGGTTAACTATCGAAATAAACTTCTCCATGCGGGCTATTGTAGAATCTGCTATTCAGTCGACGATTCGAACGATTCTGCTTGCTACCACCTTCACACCAAACACATACAATTACAGCTAACACGGAACAATAAAGAGCGATCTGGGAATGGAAGGAATACAGCATGAATGTGGTATTGCAGCACTCTATCAGCTACCGGGGGGTGATGTTTCGAAGCTGATTCCGGGTCAGAATCCCAATAATGTCCACCGATTAATCCCACGCATGCTGATTGATATGCAGAACCGTGGTCAATTGGCTGCCGGCATGACCAGTTATCAGCCAGAGCGAATTGAACTGCTGGAAACTTATAAAGAAATCGGCACGGTGATGGAGGCTTTCCGGCTGAGTCGCTCGGATAAGATGGAAAAAATCCTGAACGACCATTCCGGGCGTGCAGCAATCGGCCATGTGCGATATGCCACCAGTGGTTCCGATGATAATTCCCGATCCTACGCCCAACCATTCGAACGGAAGCACGGTTGCAAATGGAAGTGGTTCTCTTTTGCATTTAACGGTCAGTTGGCCAATTTCGAACATCTGCGTTCAGAATTATTGAAAAGTGCAGACTATCACCTCGTTCGTGACAACGATACCGAAGTTATTATGCACTACATTTCCCACCAACTGGGTCAGGTCAATGATCGCCCTTCTCTCAAGGAAGTTTTTACCCGTCTGAGCAGTCTGTTTGATGGTGCGTACAACATCGTATATTTGAATGCTCTTGGCGACATGGTGGTGATGCGAGATCCCAAGGGGATTCGTCCGCTTTCCTATGCCATTGATGGTAACTTTTTTGGTGCTGCCAGCGAAAATATCGCCCTTTCGAACTTGGGTTTTCAGAACATTCAGGTACTGGAACCTGGCGAGATGATTGTCATTGAAGATGGTAAGCTTGAAAAGTTTCGCTACGCACCGAAGCAGGCATCTGCGCATTGCTTTTTCGAATGGGTTTATTTTGCAAATGCTGCAAGTACGATCGACCACAAAAGTGTCTACCTGACTCGAGTTGCACTGGGCAAGGCCCTTGCGAAACAGCAACTGGAAAGAAATGATGTGGTGATTGATGAAGACACGATTGTGGTGCCCGTCCCGGATACAGCCGCGTGGTGCCGCCGATGCCATGGCACGGGAATTGAACATCCCTTGTATGGAAGGATTGATGAGGAACCGTGCGGTTGGCCGCACCTTCATTGAAGGTGCCAATCGGGCGGATCGGGTGCGGCTGAAGTACACACCACTGGAAGATGTGCTACGGGGCAAAAAAGTCCTGCTTGTGGAAGATTCGATAGTCCGCAGCACCACCTTAAAAGAATTGCTGGGTCACATCCGGGAGAGGGGTGGGGCAAAAGAGATTCATGTGCGGGTCGCCTGCCCACCGATTATTGCAACCTGTTATTACGGCATTGATATGTCGACAATGATGCAATTATTTGCGCCTAAATTTTTAGGTAAGAATCTGCTCGAAGGCGATTTTGATGAAAGATTTAATCGATTTCGAGTTGCCCTGCAACGGTATCTCACACTTGGATATTTGGATCCCCAAATCGAAGTAGAAATGGCCAGACAGCTTGAAGCAGATTCTCTGCGTTATCTGCCAATCAATGCAATTGCAGATGCGATTGATATTTCTGGTGATCACCTTTGCCAGGCCTGCATCAATTCAGAATACCCCACCGAAACGGGTCGACTCTTGCAACTCGGCTCGACAAAACGCTGGCTGGAAGGTGTTGCAGACAATGGGCGGGATTATCAGACAACTTGATGTGTGAGGCAATTGTCTGACACTTCTCAGGCACCGTGTGGTTGTTCCGCATCATCCGAAACGAGTGCTTTTTCAATCACTGTAGCCATTTGCTCAAACAGGTATGGTTTCTGCAAAAATCCAGCCATACCGTAATGGACAAATCTGGTGCTGGCTACCTGTTCGTTGTAGCCACTGGTGAGTACGATTCGAACTTGGGGATTGATCTTCCGCAACTCGACACTTGCTTCCACACCATCCAGGCGGGGCATCAACAAATCGAGCAGCACTAGTTGAATTGATGATGCATGAGCTTTGTACTGTTCAATTCCTTCCTGGCCGTCTCTGGCAACAATCACTTCGAAGCCCATGCGTTGAAGCATGTTCGTTGCCAGTTCGCGGATGACCAATTCGTCATCCACCACCAGAACTTTGCCTTGCCCATGATACGTTGAAACCGGTAGAAGTGGCATCTCAACAACTCTCTGTGCACTACTGCTGACAGGGAACAAGGCACGGAATGATGATCCTTCTCCTATGATACTGGAAACTTTGATCGCACCATGATGGCCGCGGATAATTCCAAATACAGCCGCTAATCCCAAGCCTCTGCCTGTAAACTTGGTAGTAAAAAACGGATCGAACAATCTCGATTGGGTTTCTTCAGACATCCCACTGCCGTTATCTTCCACTTCCAGGTACACGTATTCCCCTTCGGGCAGCGTTTCATCCAGATAAGTATCGCTGAGATAGGAACGCTCGCAATACATTACTCCCGTTCGCACATGAATCTCGCCAGGCTGATCGTGCAGCGATTCAGAGGCGTTGATTACCAGATTCATTAATACCTGATTCAGTTGTGTCGAATCTGCATCGCATTCAGGTATTGAGTCGTCTAAATCGTAAGACAATTTGCATTTTTTAGAAACAGAAATGGCACATAACCCCTTCCCATCTTCAACAAGATTGGAAAGGTTAACTGGTTCAACAACGAACTTGCCTTTTCCAGAATATGCCAGCATCTGATGTGCTAAACCTGCCGCCTTCTGGGCATTATTGACCACTTCGTTCATGTAGTGCTGCACTGGGGAATCTTCAGGCAGATCCATGCGAGCAAGATCGATATATCCCAGGATACCTGTGAGAATATTATTAAAATCATGGGCGATCCCACCTGCAAGGATGCCCATGCTTTCCAGTTTCTGTGCTTGAAGCATTTGTGTTTCGAGTTTCTGCCTTTCCTGCACGGCGATCTCTCTGCGGGCAATTTCTTCGCGGAGTTGTTTGTTGACTGCCGCCAGCCCAGGCAATGATAGTGCCTTCGGAATCAGTGGGATTAAACCAATGACTGTGGCCCATGATACAATCGCAGTGATCATTTTCACAAAACCCGACAGGCGATACCATGGGTGCCAGAAAATCGATGCTTCAATGGCGTGACCAATCCCACAGCTCAGGATAAACATCGCAAACAACCAGAAGATAGGCGGGAAAGGTAAATCCCGTCTTCGTAATACAAAGTATGCCAATAAGCATGGGATTGCAAAATAAGCCGCAAAAATAGCAGAATCTGCGATAATGTGCAGCCAGCCATGCCCGGCAGTCCACGTGCCACAATTCCAACGAGCTGGAAAACCGTTCGTATTAAATAAATTGAAGAAAAAATCAGCCATCAGTTCACCATTTCGAGAAGGCTACAATCCAGGCAGGCAATTTTGTAAGCAATTGATGCAATATTGGAGTTTAGGTCCTAATAAACAGCCCAAACTAGCTAAATTTTCATGTAACACAAGAAATCTGAATATAAAGTCAACAAATAGTGAAAAAATCAGCTAGTTATATAACAAGATGCGTATGGAAGTGTCTTTTTTCAAGAAATCTTCACAATTAAAGCGTTGTGCGTGCGATTATTGCTTTCGTTCAAACGGTAATGGTGCAGCAAAAGTCAAACGATAAAGCGACTTTCCAGCAGTCACAAACAGAATTTTTTCGTCCGCACCGCCAAAACAGCAGTTCGATGGATCTTCCGGCAAGTTTATCGTTTTCAACAACTTCCCCGTAGGACTGACACAATAAATTGCGGCAGTTTTGCCTTTCCCTGCTGTCAGTACGAGTGTTCCTTCTTTGGTGCATGCCATGCCATCAATTCCACGATCTGTTTTGAAGTCGTAAACAATCGTTCCTTTACCTAATTTGAGGTCTTTTTTCGAAAACGGAAACTGCCAAAGGTAACGATGCCCACCTTCTTTGCCATTGTTGTCGGCCACGTAAAGGGTTTTTTCGTCTTGTGAAAATACAATTCCGTTCGGTTTCTCCACACCGGGTGCTGGGAGATGAATTACAGTTCCGTCTGGCTTTACGCAAAAGATCCCTTCAAAATCGATTTCGCGTGACTCGTCTCCCACGTAGCGTGGGTCGGTAAAATAGACCCAGCCTTCAGAATCCAGCGTCAAATCATTCGGACTGTTGAATTTCTTGCCTTTCCAGGAATCTGCCAGTGTTTCTGGTTTACCACCTTTACGTGTGATGCTGATGCGCCTGCCCCCACCTGTATTTGCACCTTCGCACGAGATCAGTTCGCCATTTTTATTGAATTTCAGGCCATTTGAACGCATGGAAGGATCGCGGTAAGTGTTTGTTTTTCCTGTACTTACCGTGAATTTCATGATGCGATTACCAATATCACTGAAATAAATGTCTCCATCGGGAGAGCGGCAAGGGCCCTCTGTAAATTCACCTTCCGACCAGAGTTTTTCAATTTTGACGCCAGTTTCATCTGCAATCAGTGGGTTCATCGCCACTGCTACCAAGCCCAAAGCGAGCCATTTCATACACAGTTCTCCAAATTTCCTTTCGCCCGCATTTTGCCATGTTCGTGTGCTAACTGCCAGATTTTTTCACCACCGTGGGGATTGTTGGAAAAGTTTTTCTGAAAATCGGGGTTTTTCTGCTTGAGTAAAAGGTGGGGGCAAGTTAACATTCACCCCACACCAAAAAAGCTACAGGATGTAGCGGGGCAGGGCAGCATGGAAACGCTTTCTTTTTACGCAGGTGCGTTGGCACGCATTGAACAATATCTTCTTGACCAGAACCACCAGTCTGCACGGGTTTTATTAACAAGGCTTTTGTCTCAACATACGATCCCAGCAGATGTTGCTTCCTCAGCGGAAAAACTGCGCGACCAATTGTTGGGTGCGAAAGTCCGAAAACCCGCTCCCCACCTGCTGCACCGAATTTCCTGTCCAGTTGAACGATTGTTTCAACGTGCGAATATGGCTTGCCGTGCTGGGGACAGCACGACTGCTGCGAAATATCTCAGAAAAGTGGCACAACGCACCGATTTGACAAAAGAACAGTTCAAGACGTTGTTTCGGCAATATTGTAATATTGGAATGTATAAGCGGGCAGAGAAAACCATTATCGATGCCACATTTCGCTTCGCTGATGCCAGTATTTCAAGTATCTGGCAGGATGAACTGGCAGCACGCCGAGCTGCACGTCATCAGAAGCGACTCGCGAAGATATTGACATTTACCCACTTTGATGGTGCCGATGCCTCCGAATTGCATTCGCACTCTGACGATTGTGCAATTATTCGAATCGATACTGGTTTCCAGCATCGTCGACATCAATTTCCTGCCGATGGAGCAGGGGAGCCGCTAAAGGCTTCGTAGCAAAAGTAATCGAACCCAGAAGTTGAACGCCATGCATTCTCGAAATGAGAACGTTTTCTCATCTTTTGCTTACGCAGTAGCAAATCGGTGTTCAATTTGTGGGAAAATCTGAGGCAGATCAGCCACAGAATCAATTACGAAATCCGGCTTTGCCTGGTGCAGTCGAGCATAGGCAACTTCTCGCCGCTGAAACTGATCAGCAGTACTTAGTTTTTCATAATCTTCGCAACTGAGTCCGAGGGCATTGCCACTCATTGCGACGCCGACAGCAATCATTCCGGCATTTTTGGCCGCAATCAGACCAACTTCGGTATCATCTACGGCCACAATCGCTGGTATCGGGTACGCACCTAACAGTTCGGCACTTCGCAGTGGCATCCAGGGTTCCGGACGGCCAGCGGGTACGTCGTCGATGCACACCACATTGTCTGGTGCGTATCCAGCCGCTTTCACGATAGAACAAAGCACAGACATCAGCGCAGTAGTATATCCGGTGGTGGAACCGATCCCGATGTGGCGTTCCCGCAACCAGGCGATCGTTTCGATCGTTCCGGGGATGATATCTGCATGTTGTGCCAGGGCATCTTTCTGGACAGGCAGAAAATCGTCGTAGATTTTTTTCACATCTGTATCGTTGGGAAGGCGGCCATGAACACGTTCCCACTCTGCTGACACGCGGGGCATTCTGGTGATCATTTCGATGTGGTCGTACTTGCCGCGGCCCATCGGTTCACGTGCTTCCTCAACCGTAATGTTGATTTTTAAGCGACGAAAACTTTCGATAAATGCCGAAACAGGCCCACAACTGCCAAAATCGACGGTGGTGCCAGCCCAGTCAAAAATTACCGCTCGAATTGGAGAAGTTAATATTGCCATTTTTATCATTCCTTTCAGTTTTAATTTAGCCAGAATTGTTCTGTAATTCCAAGGGAAAGCGTCATTCCCGCTCCTCCAAATCCCGTGTGGATTAAAACATTATCCACTGGGGTGGCAATATATGACAGTTCCGTGGGATGTTTTGCGTAAATCCCTTCCCACCGTTGGGAAATAGTCCAGTCTGGCAGAGAAAGGATTTTTCGCAACTCCCGCATGATCAAGTCGTCGATATTTGTGGGTTGGAAAGGCTGGATATCATTCCCGTATTCATGAGAATCACCTAATATTACTTCACCATCTTCATTCTGAGAGGCCATCACATGAATACCAAACTGGTTAAGTTCTGGTGTTTCCGCTTCAATTCGGTCAATTAATTTGGGTAAGCTGGGGCATCCAGCAAAACTTTTGTAATGGCGTAATGTCAGCCCACTGGCCAGGTGGGGCCCGATTCGCCATTGGTTTTGTTGTGCAACAGTTTTCAACATGTGCAGCTTACACCGCCTGAGTTCAGACTTTGCAAGTACTTCGGGAAAAAGCAGGTTGAGTTCACTCCCACTGGCAATAATGCACCGATCAAAGGATAATTCCAAACCGTGCGCCGTCTTTATCACATTTGATGCCACAGAAACCACAGGTGAGTTCCAGTGAAACTTCACGTTGTACCTTTCCTGTAAAAATCTCGCCAACTGGGCTGGCACACGACGAGGATTGACGCACATTTCCGTGGGACTGAAAAGTCCTCCCAACAATCCCTGGGGGTTGGCTGCGGGCGTTTTTTCAACGACTTCATTCGCTGTAAGTAACTTGCATTCAATACCTTGCGCAACTGCCCCCGCTTCGAACTCCTGTAAAACTTGCCATTCATCATCGCGATGGGCCAAATGAATGGAGCCGCACGGATTGCACCAGAAATGTGCTTCGGATGCCAGTTCCAGCCACAAATCCCTACTTCGTTTAGCAACTTGGTAAGGATTGCCGGGTGGTTGCCCAATCGGCCAAACCATACCAAAATTCCTGACCGTGGCTTCACGCGTATCTGGTTGGCGATCAACCACGGTCACGCTGTGGCCTTTTTTGGAAGCATGCCACGCATGGGCCAGTCCCACAATACCGGCACCAACAATTACCACTCGCTGTTGATTCATATTAATTGCCGATTTCATTGATTGAAGAATTGCTGATTACAACTTGCTCTAAAACGGGTATAAAGTGGTTGAGATCCAGAGTAGGCAATCCCGCAACTTTCGCCTCATCATCCCAGTGCCTTAATTTGATGGCATCTTCAAATGCTGGGTGTGCCTCGAATCTTGCTAATTCATCATTCGACATTGGCCCACCTTGCAGTTCAAGGCTGGCGATGGAAGGTTGACTGAGCATTTCAAAGTAACCAGCTTTTGTCGCACAGAGATAACGTTTGCTTTCAACATGCAGACGAATAGGTGCAATGACGCTGTGGTGCACCAATTTTGCAAGATATTGGGCCGCAAGAAGTTCATGGGCGTCATCAATACCACGGTCAGGTGCGTCTTCTGGTAAATCGTGGATCAAATGTCCTACATCATGTAGGAGGGCAGCAGCAATCAAATGAGGTGGGGCACCTTGTTGCTCAGCGAGAAGTGCGGCCTGGAGTGCATGTTCCAGTTGCGAAACTGCTTCGCCACCATACTGGGACTGCCCACGTGATTCAAACAGATTGATGATTGTTTTTATGTTTGAATGTGTCATTCTTTTCTTGATTTTGAAAGTTCTGTGAAATCTTTTGCACTGCCAGTAAGGACGTTCAGATGAAAATATACTGATCGTTTGCCATGGTACCAGAACAAAGCGAATCTACGTGAATTCTTCATCAAAGTTGCAGGTTTCGAGCAATTGGAATCGCGCTGTCTGGGCTATGGCCGCAGCGTTTGGTGCCTATTTTTGTATGTACGGTTTCCGTAAGCCATTTACGGCTGCTACCAGTGAAAATTTCGGCAATCTGCTGCTTTGGGGAATCGATTACAAAATTCTTATCGTTACGACCCAGGTGCTCGGATACCTCTTGGCCAAGTTCATTGGCATTAAAGTAATTTCAGAAATGCCCCAGCAGCGACGGGCACTAAGCATCCTGGGGATGATTGCGATTGCGCAATTGTCTCTGGTGATATTTGGGCTGATTCCCGCACCTTGGAATTTTCCGCTGATGTTCATCAACGGGCTAATGCTGGGGATGGTTTTCGGTCTGGTCATGAGCTTTCTGGAAGGTAGGCAAGTCAGCGAATTGCTGATCGCCGGATTGTGCAGCAGTTTCATCCTGGCAGATGGGGTGATGAAAACTGTAGGCACAAGGGTTTTGCAAGCAGGGGTCTCTGCGTATTGGATGCCCGCTGTGGCAGGTACGATATTTATTCTCCCACTCTTGATTTCAGTATGGATGTTGACTCGAATCCCACCGCCAAGTGACGACGATAGAAACCATCGCAGTAATCGCGAACCGATGAGCAAACACGATCGGCGGGAATTTTTTGCCCGCTATGGCATGGGATTGTGGCTGATCGTGGGGGTCTATGTACTGACCACCATTCTGCGAAGTGTTCGGGCCGATTTTGCACCAGAAATCTGGAAAAGTATCGGATATTCCAAAGCACCAGATGTGTTTACAACGTCCGAAATGTATGTCGCATTAGGGATCATGCTGGTCAATGGATTAGGAATTCTAATCAAGACGAACCGTACTGCGTTTTTCAATTCTCTTGGTGTGTCCGGTTTTGGATTTTTGCTGGTCATTCTCGGTTGGATTGCCTATCGCAGTCACTTCATTGGTGGTTTTCCGTTAATGGTGATGCTTGGGTTAGGGCTTTATCTGCCCTATGTTGCTATTCACACAACAGTTTTTGAACGATTAATCGCCTGGACAAGGCAACGGGGGAACCTGGGCTTTCTGATGTATTTTGCAGACACAATGGGTTATGCTGCATATGTGTTGGTATTGCTTGGAAAAGGACTGATTACTTCGAAGGATCGTGTCTCGGAATTATTCCCCACGTTATGTATTATTGTGGCTCTTTTGTCGATTGTTTGTCTTGTGGCGGCAGGGCTGTATTTCCGATTTAAGACAATTCATACACGAGCAGAACAGGTTGCGAATTGATAGAACAACTCTGTTAAAATCCTTTCATTTTTAATCGATGCCAATCGATGCTTTAATGTCAACCTGCAACCAGGCGCGGGCATATTTCCAGGCACGTTCTGCGGTTGCCGTCGAAATTCCAATGGCAGTGGCGGCTTCTTCATTCGACATCCCACCGAAAAAGCGAAGTTCGACGATTTTCGCATGATCTGGTTTCGTTATCGACAATCTTTCCAGTGCTGCGTCCAAAGCCAGTAATTGCTCATCTGGCAGTGAACAAGCAATATCAGAAACTTCGACCCGTACCCCACCATCTCGTTTGGCGGTTTTTTTTGCTCTGGCTCTGTCAACCAGAATTCGTCTCATTGCCGTTGCAGCGGTACGGAAAAAGTGGGTGCGGTTTTCCCAATCAATCCCACCCTGGGCAATTTTTAACCAGGCTTCATGCACCAGTGCAGTCGCATCCAGCGTGTAGCCCGATGGCTCGCGGGCCAACTTGCTTGCAGCTAGCCTTCGCAGATCATCGTAAAGTTGTGGTAGAATTTCTTCTGGATTCATTCTTCGCTGATGGTTTACACTTTCAACAAACTCATTCTAACAAGTAATCTACTATTGTGTGGGAGTAGCCACGAAGGCAGTGGGATGAAGATTAATGAAAATTAATTCATTTATTTTCAAGTTGCCCCACTTGAAGCACTAATTTGCCTGATTTTTTGGCAATTCCTGTGCCAAATCGGTTGTGGTCCACTTGGAAACGGTTGAATGTTATTCGTTTCGTTTTCATAATAACCACTTATTGGTGCGTTTTGCTCGGTGCTGGTTAGGAAAGTTGCCTAACCCGATCAATCCCGCCAAACCTTGAACACAATTGAACGCTGATCCGTTTTCATGTCCTCTGGGGGAATGTTGGTAATGCCACGTGCATTGGCCCACATTTTGGTTTGGCTGATTCGCATTTTTTGCGAATTCGCCCACTGTTTGCTCAGTGGTTTGGTTTCCACATCACCATCGAAACGATGCTGGATGGGCACCGAAAACCTTATCTGCCATTGGATGAACGGATTGTTGCGGAGGAGTATTAGGAATGTCCACCGAGGTAGCCATCCTCGGCATGTCACTGGCGTTGATCGTTGGTGCGGCGATAGGATTTTTTCTGTTTCGTATGCAGAACAAGGCGGTAGCCGCCGATGCCGAAACCAAGGCACTAGCACGCGAAAAAGAAACGGAAATCCGCTGCAAAGAACTGATCGAACAAGCCAGACGTGATGCCGAGAGAATTACCAAAGATGCGGAACTGAAAGCAAAAGACGATTTCATTCAGCGTCGAGAAAAGTTTAACGCAGAAATTGAACAGACTCGCAACGAAATTCATGACCGCGAACTAAAGCTGGAAAAGCGTGAGGCAACCCTCGACGCCCGCCAGAAAGAAATCGGCCGCAAAGAAAAATCGATTGAAACCACCCGCAAAAAGGTGGAAGAGCAGTCTGCAAAACTGGAAATCATCCAGTCAGAAGGGGAACGACTGATCGCGGAAGAAATGATGCGATTGCAGGCGATTGCCGGAATGAATCGCGAATCTGCCGAACAGCAGCTTTTTGTGCGTCTCGAGGAAAAACTATCTGCCGAGCTTGCGATTCGAATTCAAAAACATGAAGAATCGATTAAAGCTACCGTAGAAGTCAAAGCTCGGGAGCATCTGGCGACAGCAATCCAGAGATTTGCATCTGCCCATACAGCCGATGCAACTGTCAGTACTGTCGATATTCCCTCAGATGATATCAAGGGCCGAATTATTGGGCGAGAAGGCCGGAATATCCGCACATTTGAAAAACTGACTGGTGTTGATGTCATTGTCGATGACACCCCCGGGGTGGTTATTGTCAGTGCATTTGACAACGTTCGGCGAGAAGTGGCACGTCTCTCTTTGCAGAAACTTATTGTAGATGGTCGAATTCATCCCACACGGATCGAAGAAGTAGTGCAGGAAACCCAGAAAGAAATTGACCTGAAAATCATGGAATACGGTCGGAACGCTGTCCAGGATGCGGGGATTGCCAATCTTCATGAAAAATTAGTGCACTTATTGGGTCGATTACGTTTTCGCACCAGTTACAGCCAGAATGTGCTGGTCCACAGTCTGGAAGTGTGCCACTTAACTGGAATGATGGCGGCAGAACTTGGGCTGGATGCCAAGTTGGCGCGCAGATGTGCATTATTGCATGATATTGGCAAGGCAGCTGACCACGAAATGGAAGGTGGGCACCCGAAAATTGGTGCTGAACTGGCTAAACGTTATGGCGAAACGAATAAAGACGTGCTGCACGCGATTGCCGGTCACCACGATGACATTACGGTGGACCACATCTATACAGTGTTGGTTGCTGCTGCAGATGCCATCAGTGCTTCCCGCCCAGGTGCCAGACGCGAGACATTAGAAAAATATGTGAAACGGCTGGAAGAACTGGAAGCATTGGCATGCGGTTTCCCCGGTGTAGATCAGGCATTTGCTATCCAGGCGGGCAGAGAACTTCGGATCATTGCCAATTCTGAAATGACTACCGATGCCGAGGCAATCAAGCTGGGGCACGATATTGCTCGTGCGATTGAACAACAGTTAGACTATCCTGGTGAAATTAAAGTAACCATCGTACGGGAGATCCGTGCGGTAGAATTCGCACGGTAACCGAAAATGAAAGTGCTTTTTATCGGCGATATTGTCGGTTCGCCCGGTGTATCGATCATCCGAACCTACCTGCCCATGATTCGCAGGCGATTTCAGTTGGATTTTGTCGTTGCAAATGCTGAAAACGCTGCCAATAGTGGCTCAGGATTATCTCCCTCCATTTATCGCCAACTGCGGGATTCCGGTGTCGACGCCATTACCATGGGCGATCACATTTACCGAAGATCGGAAATTATCAGCATCCTGAATGGTGATCATCCGATTGTGAAACCGGCAAATTATCCCCCACAGTCACCCGGTAAGGAATATGTGGTACTTGAAAACGATCATGGAGGATCACTGGTTGTTTGTGCTTTTCAGGGCCGAACATTCATGAAGTCAGTCGATTGTCCATATGCGGCCCTGGAACGCCTGCTCCCACAAATGAAGGTGCATAGCAATGCCATACTAGTCGATTTTCATGCGGAGGCTACGGGAGATAAATATGTGATGGCCCACCACGCTGCTGGCAGGGTTTCTGCGGTGCTGGGCACGCACACCCACGTGCCCACAGCAGATGAACAGATCCTACCAGGTGGGACTGCATTTATCAGTGATGTGGGGATGACAGGCCCACATGACAGCATTCTGGGCCGACGTGCAGATCGCGTATTAGCAACCACCACCAGTTTTATTCCCAGCATGTTTGATGTTGCCAGTGGGGATGTGCGAATTTCCGGCGCTGTCGTACGGATGAACAGCGTTACTGGAAAAGCAGATCAGATTCAGCGGATTCAGTGGTCTACTGAACAACTGGCAGAATGGAAAACGGAAGCTGCCAGGGACTTACCACGTGCGAAATCCAACTCCCCGGAACTGCCCACTCCAACGTAATTTGGTTCTCGAACCAGGAAATGTACAGTCGAGATCGGTTTCTCGATCCCCAAAGCTGATTTCACACTCTGGCGTTATTTCACCGCCAATATTGCGGTTCATTTATTAAGTTTGATTTTCTGAATCCGTATATTACCACTAGTTATCAGGAACATTTCATGTCAACAACATTAACCAAAAGAACCATTCATGTGGGGCATAGTCCCGACCCGGACGATGCCTTTATGTTCCATGCCTTGGCGAATGGCAAGATCGACACTGAAGAATTGCATTTTGAGCATGAATTACAGGACATCGAGACACTGAACCGCAGAGCGCTGAATGGGGAACTGGAAGTAACTGCCGTTTCCATCCATGCCTACGCCCACCTGATGGATAAATATGCGTTGCTTCCCAGTGGGTGCAGCATGGGAGATCATTATGGCCCGATGGTAGTGAGCAAAAAGCCGTTATCGAAAACCGATTTGAGTTCGATTCGGATCGCGGTTCCCGGTACGATGACGACAGCATTTCTGGCACTGAATTTGTATCTTGGTGGGCCATTTTCTTATGATGTGCTACCGTTCGACGAAATACTGCAGGCTGTGGAGCAAGGCAAGTACGATGCGGGTCTGATTATTCATGAAGGCCAACTTACTTTCCAGAACCAGGGCTTGCAACTGGTAGTTGATCTGGGTGTATGGTGGCAGCAGGAAACCCAGCTCCCACTGCCTTTGGGCGGTAATGTCGTGCGCAGGGATCTGGGTACTGAAACCATTCAGCGGATCAGCAAATATTTGAAACAAAGTATCCAATATGCCCTCTATCATCGTACAGAAGCCTTGCAATATGCGTTACAATATGCAAGAGACATGGAAATGGATCTGGCAGATCGATTTGTGGGTATGTACGTCAACAACTGGACACTTGATTACGGCGACCGTGGTCGACAGGCTGTTCAGCGCTTGTTGGAAGAAGCATATCGTATTCGCTTGATTCCAGAGCCTGTCCATGTGGAATTTGTTGTCTGATTTCTGATGTTGTTATGCTAATTATCCATCAGTTCACGTCCCCGCCTTGTAGTTGCCCATATCTGCGTGAGCAGAAGATGGAACTTTATTTTCAGTTTGTGCTGTCAGCAACGCCTGCAGAATACGAACAGCAGATGAAACAGGGCTGGCGCCGGTTCGGTTATTCGATGTTTCATCCAGTCTGTAACGGCTGCCGAGCATGTCAGTCATTGCGAATTCCCGTAAAAGAATATCGGCCGAATCGCAGTCAGCGACGCTCTCTTCAGGAAAATAACGATCTGACTCTGGAGATTACTTCCCCAAGCGTTACCGACGAAAAATTAGAACTGTACCACCGCTACCATCTGTTTCAATCGGATCATCGTGGATGGCAGGATCGGGCACCAATTAATTCCACTGCTTATGCCGATTCCTTTTGTGACAATCCCTTTGACAGTGAAGAATGGAATTTCCGACTGGATGGCAAACTGATTGCAGTTGGGTATGTGGATCGCTTGCAGGAAAGTTTGTCGGCGATTTACTTTTACTACGATCCTGCTTACCGTGATCGATCACTTGGTACCTATAATGTGTGCAAAATCATTCAAGCCGCAACCCAGGCTGGGCTAAAATATGTCTACCTGGGCTACTACGTCCAGGGGTGTCAGTCACTGGAATACAAGGCAAAGTTTCGCCCAAATGAAGTAATCGATGCCCATGGCAACTGGGTCACTTTTCACGAGTAGCCATTAATCACTGGGTATTTCTGTTCAGGGAATTATTTCCAATCTGACTTTGGTTCAACCTGGGGTGATAACGTCGATTCTGGATACTTCAGCAGTCGTTCACTATCCTGAAAACGAGCGGTCAGTGCTGCAGGGTTCTTGCTGGCAGCCAGCCGAATTTCCAGAATGTTCTCCCCTTGTTGTATTTGCACTGGATAAGCCTCATCATCTGGCCGAAAACTATCTTTCGGCAGTCCATTTCCTTTGGCAATTTGCTTACCATTCATAAACACCTCATACTGCCCCACCACACTTAGCAGAAGATTGGTGGTAAGCGTTTTCGGTGATTCAATCTTTGCTTTGACTGAGGTGGATTCAGTTCCAGAAGTGGGAGATAGTTTCAGAAAGCCACTTGTTCCTAGCGAAACTGGTTTTCCATTCACGACATATTCATTCACATAAGGATGAACCATGACATATCGAACAAGATCGCGAAAATCCTGTTTCGACATTCCCGCGGTCAATCCTTCCGGCATCAGCGATTTCTCCTGTACTTTGATAGTATCAATATCTTTCCTCTCAAATCGCTTTAATGTTCCATTTTCGCCCTTGATGGTGATGGATTGGGCATCTTCTTCTGCAAGTAGCCCTGCTTCATTGCGACCATCCAACAAAATGATGGTACGCATGAAGTATGGGGCACCTATCACCCGGTTGGGATCGATCACATTTCCAAGAATATATTCAATGTCCCGTGCTGCACCATCCAGTGCAGGGCCAACTTCGGCTCCTTTGCCATCAAATTTGTGGCACTTTGCACATTGGGCTTCAAAAACCTTTTTGCCGCGTTCGTAGGAGGCGGGGGTACGGTCTAATTCTTCCCGCATCTGATCAATAACTTTCAATAGATCTGCCGAAGTGGGACGGGTTTTGCCCCAGGCACTGGAAATCAATTTTTCCAGTTCAGAGTCACCAAATGACTGGATTCGGGTGATGACATTGTCACTCACTTTCATTCGATCAATTTTCTTTGCGGACATTGCTGAGAGTAAGACTTTTGCCCATTCTTTTCTGCTGGCAAGAACATTCAGGATCTCTGACTGAACAACTGTGGGCGACGCTGCCCATTGTTCAACAAGTGTGGTAGCGACTTTACTGTCTGAAAAATTTGGCAACAGGCGAATTGCCAGTAACTGCAATTCTGGATTAGTGCTTTGCTTTGCGAACTCCTGACAGACCTGTAGTGCCTGAGGGTGCTTCAGCAGTACCACAGCACGCAGACCTTCGGCACGCTCGGAAACACTTGCCTTAGCAGAAGTGGCCATGTTAAATGCACGTTGCAGAGCGGCAGGATCGCGAAAATGAACCGCAAGTTGATCCAGTAACTTCGTCAAATCCTTATCTGCTTCATGGTTCAATCGCACTTGCAAAGTGAACCATTTTTTGGGTGGTTGAATGGTGCGTCCTTCCAGGGCTTTCACCAATGCATTCAGTGCAACTTTCCGCACCGCATTATCACGCGATTGCTCCACGATTTCCAGGCATAAATCATAGGATTGGGGATCTCCTTTTGCTACGAGACGTCGAATCGTTTTCGGCAATAATTGCTCCCGCACCAGAGAGCTTTTGGGGGCCTGATCTATTAACCAGGTGATCTGGTCTGTGATCGATTGTGCATCACTAGCAAACTGTTTTTCGAGTGCAAACCAGGCCAGATAGGGCAACAGTCGATCTTTTTCTACACCAGTGGTTGTCGAAATCTGTTGGGCGAAACTGATCAGTTTCGCTTCATTCGGAAATCGGATGGATAACGATAACATTTCCCGTAGCACCACCACATCGGGATTGGTGCGGGCAACCTCATCTAATGCTGTCAGATCGGCCTTCGAAAGCGTTTGTTTATTCCCCAGTGACCGAACTGCAATTGCCAGTTGTGTGGTATTGGGCTTGGTTTTCACAAAAGCTGCGAACCAGTCGCTGCCAGCGAATGTTACTTCATTCCAAGCTGCGTTAGACAGAAGCTGATCCATTTTGAACGGCTGCCGTGCAGCTTCTTCGGAGATCAAACGCATGATCTGCCGGTTCAGCCATGGGTCATCTTCTGAAATATCTCTCAGCCAATCAGGGACAACGGCGAATTTTTTGTTCCTGTAGCTTGCAAATTCGAACAATTCTTTTCGCGTAAGTTTGCTTAAGTCCGGAGCAACTGTGGTAGTAGCTGATTTCAGTTTGATTCGATAGATCCTACCACGCTGGTAATCCCAGCTTTCTGGCAATGCCTGGTGGCACGGATTCTGATCGTGCCAATCGCTGAGATAGATTTCCCCGTTGGGTGCCCACTTCAGATTAATCGGTCGAACGTTTTTATCGCCAGAAATCAGGAAGTCATCTTCTCTCGTGGCTTTAAAGCTGGCACCGTCCGAAGTTAATTTGTTCTGCTTCACAGAACAGCCGTGGATGCTGCCAAAGATCACATTCTGGTGATATTTTTTTGGAATGTGTGGGGCATCCAAAGCAATCAGTCCCGCATGTGCCCAACCACTTTCACGGTGGAAGGTATGGTCGCATATTTCTGGAATATAGTCGTAGGCATAGGGATTAAAACTCGCCCCGGCCTGTCGTCGGTAGATCCCACCTGGAACCATGTGGTACAGGTGGGGAATGACGCAGCACGCCAGAATGAATTGGCCATCCTGATTACGCCAGTCCATACCCCACGGATTCGAGGTGCCTTCCGAGAAAATTTCAAACTTTTTTCGGGTGGGATGGTATCGCCAAACCGCAGCGTTCATTTTGATTGCATCTTCATTTCCAGGTTGTTTCACATTCGAGTGAGTGAAAACCCCGTGTAAACCGTAAAGCCAGCCATCCGGTCCCCACTGAAATGTGTTTAAAGTCTCGTGGGTATCTTCGCTTCCAAATCCACTGAGCAGCACTTCAAATTTGCCTGGTTTGTCATTATTATTTTCAATGTGCCATAAATAAGGCGGTGCACCAATATAGACTCCACCATGGCCCACTTCGATACCACTTGCCATGTCGAAGGCTCCCCGCTGGTTTTTGGCACGTTCGGGCATGACAGGAAAATCTTTCCTTCGGCGAACACGGTGCGTTTGTCGCACTTTCCATCGCCATTGGTGTCTTCCAGAATCACAATCCGGTCGCGGGGTGCCTTCCCTTTCGGCGTGCGGCTGGGATATTCAAACGATTCAATCGCCCAGACCCGCCCACGTTCATCAATGGTAAAGGCAATCGGATTTGATAAATCAGGTTCGCCCGCGAACAATTTGACTTCAAATTCTTCTGCAACTTTCATCCGTGAAATTGTCTGCTCTGGAGTTAAATACTCCTGGCCCGATGGTTTCCGGTTATCAAAGCCGAACTGTTTCTGTGCAAATCCTGTAATCGGAGCTGCCAAATACAGAATTGTAAAAAGCAACGGGACAAAACGGTGGAGAGTGATAAGTTTCATTGTTGGTGCCTCAAGCTCCTTTGTTAATGATTGGGTTCTGAGTTGTTGGTGAAGGGGCATCGTAATTCAACGATGTCGATTGATGAAAATCAGCATTGTCGACATCCCACTGATAACGGTTGATCAGAACACGATCTTCTTCAAACAGGTATTCATGGTAGGCCCATAGAAATTCCTGCGTGGTGCTGCCATTACATACCTGCAGAAAGGGCAATTTTTCACTGGGTTGGCGGACGAAGGGACGGTGCTGATGCCCATGTACCCACATGTCTACCTGATTTTCAGCGATCCATTGGTGCACCAGGGGTGCCGGGCGGAGTCGCCGCCAATAAGGTTCTGGCGTGCCATCTGCCAGTGCGGCAGGGTAGTGGGTGACCAGTACTTTTCTTTCATGGGTCAACAGCTTCGACAGTGGGAATAAATCCCGCCCGGAATTCGCAAATTGCCCACGGGAATCCCAGGCCAGATGGTTTGGCCTTGCGGAATTCGCTGCCACAAACCAGATTCCCTGATGGTATTGTGCAAACGGAAAAATAGCCTCTCCTACGCGTTCACCCACGAACCACTTGCTGAATGCCGTTTCAAATTGTCGCACATGTGCGTTTTCAAAGCGATAGAAATCGTGGTTCCCAGGTACCGCTATTTTGGGAATGGCAGAGTCGGTCAGTGGTTTTAATAATTCCATCGCTGCCTGAAATTCAGGCGTGGCGCCCACGACAACGGCGTCACCAGTAAACAACACCAGATCTGGTGGGTCGTTGAGAATACGCTTCACAAGCTGTTGCACAATCGGAATCGCATACCGAAAACGCTGTTTGCGGCGGAAGGAATAATTCAGCAATCCTGTCACCTGTTTGGATAACAAGGTTCCCGGTAGGTACCAGGGTACTTTCGCACTGATGTGAATGTCGCTGAATTGAATTACTCGCACAGGGTTACTCGCAGGGCTGAAAGGATAATATGGCTTTGATAGAAGAAAGTGTCGGATAAACCGACTCTCCAGGCATCTTTTTCATAGTATACATTCAGGCATCGATCATCAGGACTGAAAATGCCCGGGCAATTCGATACCGTCGTGCAACTGACACTGGCTGGCCTGGTCGTGGCCCTTGTGGGCGGCTTGGCTGCGCTGGTTTTGTATTTATTTCGCCAGCGTCGTGGGTCTACCATCCATGTGGCACCAAAGCAGCCTGCGCCAGATGGCATCACAGTAGTGATTGTTTTTGCCATTTTTCTCCTCCTGCCCATGACCGTGCGGCTCTTACTCACTGAATTGGGCTTTTTTCAGTTTGTCTACGGCCAACAATTCGTTGGCCGTTTGAATGAAGAACGCTCCCTCATCCTCTATTACCTATGGGCATCGTTGTTCGCATTGCCACTGGAAGTGCTGCTGATTACTGCAATTACGCACTACCGATGTAATTACCACCCACTGCGGCTAGGGCAGTTTTCTCATAATTTACTCACAGGTTATTGGACCTGGCTGCTGATTACGCCAATGGCTTTTCTTTGCTACGCCATTGTCAGTGCCTTGCAAGTATATCTTTTAGGTCAGGAACCAGAACAACATCCCCTGGGTATCCTTGGAGAAACCGCAGGCAGGCTCGAAAAATTGCTGATCATTCTGGTTGCTGTTGTTTCTGCACCGATTCGTGAAGAACTGGTCTTCCGCGGGGTGTTGTTGCCTTGGCTGTCTGCAACGAAACAGCAACCAGCAAACGGTCCTATGAATGTGGAGCCAGAACAACGGCATTTGCTGACCATGCTCATGGCGGTCATGATTGCCGCGATGCCGCACATCCATCAACTCATGGAAGTAGTGCAGATTCGACTGTTGATTTTGCATTCCATTCCAATTATTTTCATCTGTTCTCTACTCCCATTAATGTTTTATCTGCCCAATAAAGCTGGTTTGCGACGCGAATTTCGCTTACGCAGTCGAATGCAGGTGGCCGCTCTGATTACCTCATCTGCATTGTTTGCAGCATTTCATGCATCGGTATGGCCCACACCGGTGCCGCTGTTTGTGCTATCAATTGCACTGGCCTATCTTGCCACGCGAACACGAAGTCTGGTGGGGCCGATACTTGTACACAGCATGTTTAATGCAGTATCCACGATCTACCTGTTCCTGGGCACTAACGCCCGCTAACGATTCAGTAAATGATCGCCAGATGATTGTGTAATTATATTCAGTAATTTTTATGTACGCAAGTGCATTTGTCGAAAATTTGGGAAAAAAAGGAAACACTGAGATGCGAATTCACTCAACTGCTTACTAATGAAGCAGTTAGCGAATAAAGATAAATTCTTTGGTATTCACCATCATGTGGGTGATCATCCCCCACAGTGCATCCTGACCGAGTTTCGGGTTGAGTTCCTGTTCGTGCTGCAAGTACGACATGATGAGATTTCTTTCATCAACCGATGGCTTTCTTCCTAATGACTGAAGGTAGATTCGCGAAATCCGCTCATCGGCATCAGGATATTTTTCCAGTAAATGTGCAGCCCATTTCCTGGTCTGTTGTTCCACCATCGGGTTGTTCATCAGAGCCAGTGCCTGTGCTGGAACATATGAGATTGAACGTTTGCCAATAGCTGTGAATGGCTGCGGTGCATCGAACGCCAACATCATGGGATTTAAGAAGTTACGGCGAACCTGCAGATAAATCGATTTCCGGCCGTGACCATCCAGAGGCCCACCTGCGGGCCTACCACGCCCGATCATAAAAGGCGTCAGATGCGGGGCAATTCCAGGCCCACCCATGTTCTGGCTAAGATTACCTGAAAGTTGAAACACCGTGTCGCGAATGACTTCCGCTTCCATTCGCCGCACATTGGTGCGATGCCACCACATATTTTTGGGATCTTTCTCATCACTTTTGGGATCTGTCTGACTTGACTGCTGGTAGGTACTGCTTGTCAGCATCAGGCGATGCATCTTTTTCAACGACCAGTTCCCCCGTACCAATTCGGCTGCCAACCAGTCCAGCAACTCTGGATGTGTTGGTGGTTGACCTTGGACGCCAAAATCATCGGGAGTGCGAACGATTCCCTGTCCAAAATGATGGTGCCATAACCGGTTAACAATAACCCGCAGCAATAGCGGATTGGGTGTTCTGGTAATTTTCTCGGCCAATTCAAGTCGCCCACTCCCACCTGCAGTGGGCGATCCACCAAAACAATCGAGAAATTGCCGAGGTGCCGTAGGGCCTTCATTGCGGTGGTTTCCGCGAATAAAAACATATTCGTCCAGACCAGGCCCATCAGTTAACGCGATACCTTGTTCTGGAGTTGGTATCGTTTGCTGCAATCTGTTTATTTCTTGAATCGCAGCCAATTCTGCTTCTGAGGGCTTTGGTAAAGGTATTGTGAAATGGAGCAAACTCTCGATCAGTTTGACTTCTTCAGTGCTGAGTTGTCCATTTTTTGCCCACGATTGAACGATTTCCAGCACGGTCGTACGAACTTTGGTGGTGAAATCGGCTTGATCTGAGTTGCCTAGTAAGTTGATCAGTTTTGTAGGCATTTGAACAGGTGGGGGATTTCGATCTGGTCGTTGGGCAACGGAAATTACCCCACCGTGGCCGTTACCCTGTGCCAGCACTTCCACATATACACGACGGCCTTGCCACATTGACATGTCGATCGCGTGCCAAGCGGGTTCTGGGTGATTAATGTTGAATTTCAGACTACCGTAGATCGGATTTTGGATCAACTGGAAGCCTTCCATGACAATTTTGGTCGTCAGATTTCGCCCTGCAACCTGCAGTAGTAGCCACTTATCTTTGATGACAAAAGTTTTCGACTGGGCGGCACCAGGTAGTCTGTTGACAGGTCCCAACCATGCGTGGGGTGAAGTCAGTTTTGCAGCACCCACTGCGGGTAAAGCAAAGGCCTGACCGTGAAAGAGCCAAGGAGTTGATGGATCAGGTTCGACGTTGGTCTGCTGTTCACGCAAGTTTTTCGCCAGCGTCGGTCGTTGAGCGATTGGTGCCTGAGCGATTGCTCGAAACAGTTTTATGAAATCGTTTTTGGAGAGGATTTCAGTCCATTTGGCATCATTGATCAACGAAGTTTGTAAATGGTTGCTGATACGTTCTGTTTCCAACTCGCCCAGTTTTTTCAGTTGGTTTTCTAGTAAAACAACCTGCGGGATCGCCAGTGGTTCCAGATACACCTTCGTCTGGCGTGAGCTGGACAGGATGCCATAAAGCGCGTAGTAATCGCGTGCTTTGATAGCATCAAACTTATGATCGTGGCAACGTGCGCAACTCACCGTCAGCCCGAAAAATGTCTTTGAGAACACATCAATCTGGTTGTCGATCCGATCTGCCTGTTCTGCTTTAACATCGACTGGCGAGTGTTTGCCTTCTCCTAACAGCCAGAACATGGTGCCTTGTACCGATTGATTCAAACCTGCTTGAAAACGTGGCATGGGTAGTAAATCGCCTGCTATCTGCTCCCGCACAAAGTCGTCGTATGGCAAATCTTCGTTGAGTGCGCGAATGACATAATCGCGATATCGCCATGCCTGAAAGATTTCAAAATCGAATTCATGCCCCATGGTGTCAGCATAACGAGCAAGATCCAGCCAATGCCGTGCCCACCTTTCCCCGTAGGCGGGGGAAGAGAGTAAGCGATCAACCAATTGTTCATAAGCATCAGGTTGGACATTGTCGACAAACTCCTGCACGGCTTCCGGTGGGGGAAGTTGACCCAGCAAATCAAGGTATACGCGTCGAATCAGTGTCTGGCGGTCTGCACGTTCGGCAGGTTGTAACTGATTATCCTGTAAGGATTTCAGAATAAATTGATCTATGGGATTGCTTGCCCAGTTCGAGTTTTCATTCAGAGGAATCGTGGGATTGGAAAGTGGCTGCAAAGACCAGAATTCTCCCCGTTTTTTCCAATCGATCTGCGTTTCAGGCTTCACTGGTGCGGGAGAACTACTGCCAGGCCAGGGAGCGCCCGATTTCACCCAATGAGTCAAATCGGCAATTTCCTGATCGCTCAATTTGCCACTTGGTGGCATTTTCGTATCCCCGGCATATTTCACGACCTTAATCAGCAAGCTTTTGTCCGGATCATTTGGTACCAGTGCAGTGCCGGATTCACCCCCTGCAAGTAAGGCAGCTTTGCTATCCACTCGCAGGTCTGCTTTCTGCTTCGATTCACCATGGCACTTGTAACAGTGCTGGATCAGCAGCGGTCGCACACGTTTTTCAAAGTGTTCATCACCCACCGCACCAATGATTGAAGTCAAGAAGAAACACAACGAGATGAAACAGCGCATCAACGACTCCCAGGATAATGCCGGCATGGCCAGCAGGATGCGACTTCCCCGCATTAGCAGAGATTTTCAGGTAAGAATGTTATTTTAAGCGAATGAAGAGAGATTGCAAGGCAATCGCAATGACATTCAAACAGTCATCAGTGTTCCACGTGGAACATCTTCAATGATTATACGAATATCAGATTGATTGGTGAGGATATTCTCACAAAATTGTAGTTTCCACGGCAACGAACTTTTTCTTTAGTTTGCCATTTTTCACAGTGACGAGCAAATAACCTTTTTCTTTCTGACTGTTGTGGTTGTTTCTGCTGATGGCACAACAGACATTGGTGCTAAGAAGTACGCCACCAGATTCGTTTTCGGTGGTGCCATGAAAGTGACCAGAAAATACTGCCCGCAGAGGATAATCGCGAAAGCGTTTCAGAACTTCCTCGGCATTTTTCGGACAGTAAGTTACTTTGGCTGCCAGGGGGAAGTGTGTCAGCAGCACCATTGGCTTGGTTTTGTCCAATTTCGGCAGTGTGGCATCCAGCCAGACCAGGGTGTCTTTGTTGATGGTGGTATTGTTGTATTTGGTGCCTTCCGTGCTGTCGATGATCAGCCAGGTAATGCCACCCTCTTCAAAGTAATAATTCAGAGATTTCGGAAACAATTTTTCATAGATTGTTCGATCATTTTTAGGTGTGTAATCGTGATTTCCAGGGGTCACGAAGTATGGCATTTGCAGTTTCTTTAAACTTTCTTTGATCCCAGACAGTTCTTTTTCGGTGCCATCCTGGGCGAGATCGCCCGCAACGAGGACAAATCGGGGCTTTTCGATTTGATCATTCATCTGTTTCATCACACGAGCAAAAAATGTTGGGCACTTTTCAGTCTGAAAATGAAGATCGTTGACAACGATAAAACTGAACTCCGCGGGGGCTTTTTCCTGCGAGTTGGCCCACCCCGGCCAGAACTGGTTGAGGAGCAGGGCACTGCTTGACCATTGCAACATTTCCCGACGTTGTAGTTTCCTGTTCATCTCACTTTCTCGACTGGTGTGTTTTGCGACGTACTTTCAGGCATTTTTTCATACGATATACGCTTTCAACCAACACTAAAAGAAGATTTCAGGAATGTCGCGGAAAACGGTGGCACTGATCACTGGTGCCAGTGGCGAAATTGGCCATGGATTGATTGAACAACTCTCTCAAAAGGCGAATCAGGGTGTGATCACGCTCGATTTAGCCCCACTTCAGCCAGAATTGCATGCGAAAGTCCAGCACCACTATGTGGGGTCGATACTGGATTCCCAACTATTGGACCGCATTCTGTCAGAATATGAGATTGATCTCATTTTTCACCTTGCTGCAGTTCTTTCTACTCGTGGCGAGTTCGCTCCGATGACAGCCCACCGCGTGAACGTAGAAGGCACGTTAATGATGTTGGATTTCGCACAGAAAGAATGCGAATCGCATGGCAGATCGGTGAAGTTTCTATTCCCATCTTCGATTGCTGCCTACGGGATACCTGATCTGGCCTTAAAGGCAAAGTTGCCGAAAATTACCGAAGAGCAGTTGAATACACCCACCACAATGTATGGTTGTAACAAGCTGTATGGTGAGCATTTAGGGACATATTACTCCCGCAATTACAAACAATTGGCGGCAGATCCGTCACCCACTAGGATTGATTTTCGGGCAATTCGATTCCCTGGCTTGATTTCGGCGTTAACCATGCCTTCCGGTGGCACTTCTGATTACGCACCTGAAATGATTCATGCGGCGGCTTCTGGCAAGCCATACGATTGTTTTGTGCGTGACGATACCCGTATCCCGTTCATGGCAATGCCTGATGCAATCCAGGCCTTATTGCAACTGGCAGATGCCCCCCATCTTCAGCTTGGCCGGACCGTGTATAATATTGGTGCATTCAGTCCCACTGCGGCAGAGTTTCGGGAACAGGTACTCGCGGCGTTTCCCACTGCCAAAATTGGTGTCGTTGTGGACGAAAAGCGACAGGGAATTGTTGACAGTTGGCCCGCAGATGTGGATGACAGTGCCGCACGAAGCGACTGGGGATTTGCACCGCAATATGATTTTGAGAAGGCAATGCAGGAATATTTGATCCCGATGATCAAAATGCGTTATACTTGATATTACCCAAATGAGGATGTTTCGATGCCACTTTACGTGTATCAGGTAGTTGAAGAGGATGGTGCGGCAGGCGAGATATTTGAAGTTTTTCAGAAAATGGCTGAAGAACCACTTACCCACCACCCGGAAAATGGCAAACCCGTGCGTCGATTGATTGCGATGCCTAACGCTGTTACCAAATACGGGGCTGGAAAATTAAGCCCCTCCAATCTGGACCGACTCGGTTTTACCCAGTACAAGAAAGCTGGGGATGGCCATTATGAAAAAACTGCGGGAAGCGGTCCTGATGTCATTTCGGGTAATAATGGGTAGTTTTTTGTTGGAACGTATACAAAAGTATACATTGTTGTGCCTGTGATTCGGACTTTGACGCACTTCTCATCAGACTGATTTGGAAAAACTTCTGCCATTTGCTCCAATTTCAATTAACATAGCAGACTTACTCTCTGTAATGATTGCAGTGTGTACTGCAAGCAGAGAGCGTACACCTACACGTTGCCCGACATGGGGTTGTGCAACGTCATCACAGAAGTTACTTTTTTTATGGCAAATCGGAACCTGATCCACCAACTGGACTCACAAGACGACGACGGACGCATCGAAGCCGAATTCGAATTGGCGATGTCCAACTGGATCGAAAAAGACACGGTTAATTACGAAGCGAACAAGATTATTGAAGGCACTGTCCGCGAGATTCGTGGTGAAGATGTCATCATTGACATCGGCTACAAATCGGAAGGGATCGTCAAAATTCAGGAATGGCGTGATGAAGGCACGGAAGAACTCAACCCACCCAAAGTGGGAGAGGTCGTCCAGGTACTGTTGGAAACCGTCGAAGACGAGCAGGGCGTGATTTCGCTCAGCTACCGTAAGGCGAAAAAACAGAAAGAATGGGAAAATATTCTCGCCAAACACAAAGAAGGCGACCGTGTTACTGGCAAAGTGCTCAAGAAGATCAAGGGTGGCTTGCTGGTCAATATCGGTGTGAACGTCTTTCTGCCTGCAAGTCAGGTGGATATTCGTCGTCCAGCGGATATCGGCGAATTTATCGAACAGGATATTGATTGCATGATCCTGAAAATCGACGATCAGCGTCGCAATATCGTGGTCAGCCGTCGCAAGTTATTGGAAGAAGACCGGAACATCAAGAAACGGGAAATCCTTTCCACACTGCAGGTTGATCAAGTCCGTAAAGGTATCGTCAAAAACATTGCCGATTTCGGTGCTTTCGTCGATCTTGGTGGCATCGATGGCTTGTTGCACATTACGGATATGGCATGGCACCGCGTGCAACACCCACGGGATGTTGTTGCGATCGATCAGGAAATCGAAGTCTACATTCTGAACATTGATCATGAAAAAGAAAAGATCGCGCTCAGTCTGAAGCACAAAACCCCCAGCCCTTGGGAAAAAATCGAAGAGCGATACGCACCAGACAGCAAGCACACTGGCGAAGTGGTCAACATCGTCAATTATGGTGCGTTCGTCAAACTGGAACCTGGTATCGAAGGCCTGGTGCACATTTCTGAAATGTCCTGGACCCGCCGGATCAACGATCCGAAGGAAATGGTCAAAATCGGTGATGTCATTGAGGTCATTGTTCTCAGCATCAATCGTGAGAAGCAGGAAATCTCTCTTGGCATGAAACAATGCCATCCCAACCCATGGGATCTGGTTGCAGAAAAATACACCCCAGGCAAGGTGGTTACTGGTGTTGTCCGCAACCTGACTGCTTATGGTGCATTTATCGAAATCGAAGACGGCATTGATGGGTTGTTGCACGTTTCGGATATGAGCTGGGTGCGTAAAGTCACTCACCCCAACGAAGTGGTGCAGAAGGGGCAGGAAATTACCTGTCAGGTCCTCAGCGTCGATCAGGAAAAGAAGCGCGTTGCTCTTGGCTTGAAACAAATGGCCAACGATCCTTGGGAAGGTGATATCCCAGGACGTTATCAGCCAGGCCAATTGGTGAAAGGCAAAGTAACCAAACTGACGAATTTCGGCGTTTTTGTGGAATTGGAGCAGGGCCTGGAAGGTTTGTTACACATTTCGGAACTGTCCGACGACAAGATCGCCAGCCCGGAAGATGTGGTGAACGTCGGTGATGAACTGGAAGTAAAAGTGCTGCGGGTCGACTCTGCCGAAAGAAAGATTGGGCTCAGCCGCAAATCCAACGACGATGTTGATCCTACTGAACAATCCGAACAATCAGAAGAATCAACTTCTTCGGCTCCTGAACCTGCGAAAAAGGCTTCTACAGCAGAACTCCGTGGTGGTACTGGTCAAGGCGGGTTACTCTTACCGATTCCAGAAAAAGAATCTTAAGCCGCTTCGATTAGTTTAAAGTTGTCAAGCAACCATTTCTGTTTGTTGCGGAATTAATTGAATCGACCTTAGCGATTGTGTTAGTTTTCCGCAACTTTTGCCCACCTATTTTTCACTCTTGCAGAATTATCTCGTCGATTTGTCTAGCATTGATGCTGCATAAGTCGATACAATCATCACTAACAACGAACGATGCTGTGGTGCCGTTTACGGCTTCATTGTAATTTCTTCCTGCAGCATCCGAGTCTGTTTTTTATTGTGAATATGAGAAGATCAGGCTGATCTTTTCGGTTCCGTATGCAGAAAGTGTTATGAATAGGACTTGGCTCGTTGGAATGGATTCCGGGCTTTCGGCGACTCGACTATCGTCGGAACAACAGGTGGAATCATTCAACATGGATAAACCCCGTCGAAACCAAAAGGTGCAGACACCTGTGGAAATTTACTTAAAGGAAATTAACGAAACCCCCTTACTCACCGCAGAATTGGAAAAATCACTTGCGGCGAAAATTGCACAGGGGGACTTAGCAGCACGCGACCAGATGGTACGTGCGAACCTAAGGCTTGTCGTTAATATTGCCAGAGGCTACACCGGTAAAGGGCTACAACTCCCTGATCTGATCGAAGAAGGCAATCTGGGCCTGCTGCGTGCCGTAGAAGGGTTTGACCCCAACATGAACACACGCTTCAGCACCTATGCCAGTTACTGGATAAAACAATCGATCAAAAGGGCATTGGTCAATACTGGGAAAACGATTCGGATTCCCGCATACATGGTGGAGTTGCTGGCAAAATGGCGGCGGGCAACAAACCAGTTGGCCGATGAACTGGGGCGAGCACCTACGAATGATGAGGTAGCCACCTTTATGGGGTTACCCAAGAAGCGGCTGGCGATCATTAAGAAAGCCATCAAGATCTATAATCTGTCTCCGCAGGGGGACCAGATGGAGTCTGGCTGGACAATTGACGATATGGTGACTGACAACCGCATCAAAGCACCCGATGTTGAAATGATTGAATCGGACGATTTGAAGCAAGTAATGCATCTCTTGGATAAGATGGATTCCCGCGAAGCCACGGTTTTGCGGATGCGTTTTGGCCTCGACGATGAAGATCCCAAAACTCTGAAGGAGATTGGCGAATCACTTGGTCTGACTCGCGAGCGGGTACGTCAAATTGAAAGTGAAGCACTTGCGAAACTCGCGGAACATCTTTGTCCAGATTGATGAGTGCTTTTTTATTTTTTTTCGAGCAGAAACAACTGTTCGGTTACATGAACTGAGCGATCACGAAAACTGCGACTCCCACGGAAAGCGGTGTAGGGGATGTTATAGCGCTCCACGGTGCCATATTGTTGCAGCAGATCCATCATCTCATCAGGTGGGATAAAACCCTCGTTGTTAAACGATAATAAGATAAAGCGAGCGTCAAGGTCTTGCAGCAATTGCGATAACAGTACTGCGGACCGGGCACGCACATTGTAACCGGATCGCCGCCAGTTAGTGGGGATCCCGGAAACCTGGCTGACAGTTTCAGGACGCTGATAATTGGCAATCAAATTCAGCATGAAGTAATTGGAACCATACGGGTGCTGGTTATACGGGGGATCAATGTAGGCAAAATCAAGATTATGCACTTTTTCGCCACTTCATTCGCATCCTGTTGCATAACTTCCACATCGCAGGAGTGGGAGCTGAACGTGGCGCTTGCAGCATAATTTTGCCCATGATTCTTGAGAGAGCATCGGCACCACTGCCACCGAATTGCCCAATTTTGGTTTCTCGATTCTTGTAAAACCCTTTGAAAACGCCCGCTGTGTTGGTGTGTACCGAAGCACCACTGAGCAGTGGGGCCAGCACATAAGGCAAATAGCCTGCATATTCCCCACATTCAGCTGTGAGGTGACTAATCCCCTGTCGGTAGAGGTCTAGTCGCCGTGCATTCTGTCTGGTGTAAAATACCCGGTCATCAGATGTGAGATTTTTTTCATCTTTTGGGGCATATAGCTCTTCAATGAACCCCACAGGTGGGGTTTCTGGATCAAGCAACCGGCTTCCACTTTCTGCCACAGAGTTCAATTGAAAAAGCAATTCCCGGAGTCGTTTATGAGATAACTGGCTTTTGTTGGCTAGATAGCACTGAGAAATGACTCGAGCATAATCCTCTAAATCGTTAACAACTAGGTAGTTAGAGTGCCCTTTCAGTAAGCGAGCCACCACGCCGGATCCGCTGAACAGGTCAATAGCGCGTAATTTTTTCCGCCCGAGGCGAGCTTTTACCACTTCGATCATCTGGTGGATGGGCCGAATAAAGCTGCGTTTATTCCCAATATAAGTGATCAATTGGTGGGCATAATAAGATTCTTCATCGGGCAATGTGGCATAACTACTTACTGGAAAAGCAGTTGCATCGAGAATTCCTGTGCCGTTGCCGGAAAAAACCGCCTGCATGGTTACATCCTTGTAACGTGCCAGCAAAATTAGATTCGAGCGGTAAATACCCGATTGGGAAAAAAACACAAGCCTAAGCAACTGTGATTAGATGGAGAATATGAGGAAAATATGAATTGTTGAATTATTGTGCAAGTATCAGTGTTCCACGTGAAACATTCTTGATACTCGTTCAAGTGTTTGAATCATCTGTTCAATCGATCTGCACCAGGTGCAGGTTTCATCCCCACTGTTTCCAGTGCTGTTGTCAGAAATTCGGTGGCCAGTTTTTGCACCAATAAGTCCGCCTCGTGGCACAACTGATTCCAGGTAACTTCATCGATTCCAGCTTTCCAGGGATCGGTACACACTTCCAGGTAGGCTTTGGCTTTTGGTTCTGTTCCACTGGGACGAAGAACTACTTTTGCGTGGTCGCCCAGCCTGAAAATCAGCACATTACGCCCACTGGCATCTGTCTGTCCCTGGTGGGGGCCCATTCGACCATTTTCGTCGCGTAAATCTTCAAATTTGGTTACTTGCAACCCAGCAATAGTGGTTGGTGGGGCCGAACGCAAGGTTTCCAGCATTCGTGTCATGTTGGATCGGCCTTCGATACCTGGTAGTTGGATATTAATTACTTCGTTACGATAGTAGCCGTATTTTCGAGCCAGAGAATCGAGATAATCAACGACAGTTCGCCCCTGACGGAGTTGATCAAGTGCCATTTCTGCCATCAGCACTGCGGCACCCCCACTGTCTTTGTCGCGAACTTCCGCAGTAGTCTGTAAACCATGACTTTCTTCGCACCCCAGTACGAAATCTGCCGGCGTCCCTTCCACATCTTCATATTCACCAGTGGATTCCAGGTGCCAGATGACATTGGCAATAAATTTGAAGCCAACCAACAGGTTTTCGACGATCTGAACAGAAAAATCGCGGGCAATTTTCCCCACCATGGAAGTAGTGACTTCCGTTGTCACTACTACGGGTGATTTTGGCATCCGTCCCTGTTTTTGAAGCTGGGTCAGTTTGTAGTGGGTCAGCAATGAACAAAGTTCGTTGCCACTGATGAAACGAAAATCGCCGTCACCTTTGATAGTGGTGCTGGCTAACCCTCCCAGCCGATCAGCATCCGGATCAGTGGCAATAGCCAAAAAGGCGTGGTATTTTCGTGCGACCAATTCTGCCCGATCCAACGATTCTTTTACCTCAGGGTTTGGAGATTTGGTGACATTTGGGAATTGTCCGTCCGGTTTCATCTGCTCTTCGACTGGAATGGTCTTAAATCCAGCGGCTGCTAGCGCCTCATTGGTGGTCATGCCCCCCACGCCGTGCAGCGGGGTGTAAACAATCCGTATTTCGCCTTCTTTTGGCGGATTGATGAGAGCCTGCTTGCGGCACAAATCTATATAGGAAAGGTGGGTTTGGTCATCGAGATAGTGGATTTTTTTCTGTTGGACAGCGTCTGCCCATTCCATTGTCCGAATTTGGTTCACCTGATCAACCAGATCGCTCATCATCTGGTCTTCAGGCGGGACAGGTTGACCGCCGCGTTCATCGTAGAACTTCCCACCATTATCATCGGGCGGATTGTGGGACGCAGAAACATTCAACCCACCGTGTGCCTGCAGGTAGCGGATTGCGAAAGACAATTCAGGTGTGGCAAGATAGCGTTCACTCTCTGGCGGCAGAATGAATGCATGAATGCCATTCGCGGCGTAAATTCGAGCTGCGTATTGTGCAAAATCTCTGCTGGACAGGTGCAGCACTGGATTGGGCAGGGCGGAGTTATACTTTTGCCGTTGATCTTCGAATTGCCTCACATCGTAAGCCAAAACCACCTTCAAATCAGATATTGTTGGAAAACGTTGTTTTAAATACTCGCAATGGCCTTGTACCGATGCACCTTTGGTCCACAGATTCATCCGATTTGGGCCGATCCCCACGGCACCACGTCTGCCACCAGTTCCAAAAGGTAATACTTGGTAAAACGAATCCAGTAGATCACTCCACCGTGCCTGTTCTACCAACCACTGAATCTGTGGGCGGTAATCTTCAAAATCTGGTAGGGTTAACCAATTTTTCAGGTTTTCCAGAGCTTTTGTTTTCAATTGGTCTGCGGCATCGATGTGCTGGAATCCATCGGCACAGGCAGCTAGATAATCCATGGCTTTGTCTCGGGAAAGGCAGGAATGAAATCTCAGAATTAGTGTACATGTTACGAAAATTGTGGGGATTTGCTCAGAAAACGCTTGAAAAGCACCCACCAGGCACCAAAGTTGAAAGCGTTTTTTCAGAAAAAAGCAGAAATTCGCAAAAAATTTTCAAAAGCCATTGTTTTGCTGATCACTAGTGTTTATAATTGCACTGTGTTGTTTTGTTTATTTATAAAGAGTTTGTTATGAATTGGTATTGACTAGTGTAGAAAGTAGGGGATTCTTATTTGCAGAAACTATTTTCCCAAGTTTGGAACATTGACTTTATTGGTGAGTCCCGTTGAATATCACTTCTCAAGGAAGAATGATTTGAAATATCGGCGAAGACAAGCTTGTTCGAGGTGATCTTGGAAAAACCAGGATACAACAAACAGCTATCGCTTGCATTTGCCACGGGTAGCACTCTGAGTGGCGGGGTGATAACAGGACTGCTCATTGATTGGGCGACTGGTTTGCTGCCTTGGTTCACCATTGTCGGTGTGTTGCTGGGGATGGGAAGTATGTTTGTGTTGCTGATTCGCTACTCAAACCTTCCTGACAGCAAACAAGATGGGAAGCAATGAAGGCGTTGCGACTATCGGTTCTGTACATGAGTTTAAGTCTGGTGTATGTAGGGATTGGAGTGATTGTCGCTTCATTGACTACACTAGGCAAGCCTCAGGAAGTGATAGTTGCGGCACTTGTCTGCATTGTACCAAACATCGTTGGTGTGATGTTGGCTTTCAGGGCGAAAAAATGCCCGCCCATGACGGAAGTGATGCTTCTGATGGCATGGGGATTGATCAGGCCGATGATTGCTGTTGGTTTGGGTTTGGGATTGTTTTATGGCGGATTGCTTCCAGAGTTTTCCGGGCTTTCGATATTATTGTGGGGTTTGGTTTACTACGTATTGTTCATGATTAGTGAGACTCACGTAGTCATGGCTATGGAACCGAGAAAACCAGCGGGGAATGTATGACCTTCCAGGAATTTGTAAAATCGTTCAATCCGTTTCGAGAAGCGGCTGACGGCAACCACTGGGGGTTTTTTGAATCGGCAAAGATTGAATTCCATTTGCCCAAATTTTTTGAATTCACTCTTTTTGGCCAGCAGTTTGAAGTTGGTTTAAGCAAATTCATGATTCTCCAGCTCATTGCAGCGGGAATCATTCTTGCTCTGTTTGTGCCCGCCTGTCGCAGGATTGCGAAAGGCGATGTTCCAAAAGGGCGTTTGACGAATGCGGTTGAGGCTTTGCTTCTTTTTCTCCGGGATCAGGTTGCTTACCCAACGATCGGTGAAAAAGATTCAAAAAGATTTATGCCTTTTCTGTGGTCGGCATTCGTGTTTATTCTAGTGATGAATCTGCTTGGTATGGTGCCCTTCATGGGGTCAGCCACTGCAAGCCTCGCAGTGACTGGTGTGCTGGCGTTGATCGCATTTTTTGTGATCCATGTCAACGGTATCAAGGCTGCTCATGGTTTTGGAAAATATCTGCATCATTTTCAGGTCAAAATTGATCGTGACGATGCCATGATGAAGATCCTGGCGCCGATCATCGAGTTTTTGGTGTTCGGCTTGGAAGTCATGGGTGCATTCATTCGAGGTATCGTTCTTGCGGTGCGGCTCTTTGCGAATATGCTTGCCGGCCATACCGCAATGTTTGTATTGCTGTCCTTCATTCCAATGATTGGGGTTGCAGTACAGGCAGGTCAGGCCCACGAGGGGTGGTTCTGGGTGATCACACCAATCAGTGTCATCGCAGTGACATTATTGGGGATGCTTGAATTGTTTGTGGCCTTTTTGCAGGCATTTGTTTTTGTGTTTTTAACTTCAACGTTTCTCGGTGCTGCATTGCATCCGGAACATTGATTATGTGACGGTTGTTAGATTGTGCAACCAGATAAATTTAGAGGAGAGCGAAATCCAATGAAGCTCGCGATGTACGCTGTATTGTCTTTGTTTGCAATGTTGTTCTTTGTTGACCCCACGTTCGCTCAAGAAGCGGCTGCACCAATGAAAGTCACAGGCTTCGGTGCAGGTTTGGGTATGGGGCTTGCAATCATTGGTGCCGGTATTGGTATCGGCATGGTTGGATTTTCGGCACTCGGCGCAATTGCCCGTCAGCCGGAACAGGCCGGGAATATTCGTGGTGCAATGATTCTGCTTGCTGCACTGGTTGAAGGTGCAGCACTGATTGCTGTGGTTCTCTGTCTGGTATTGGCGCTGATCGCCAGCTAAGTTGTCACACCTTCCATCACCGAAGGAGCGAGGCAGATGACTCTACGTATGTTATTTGTGCTGTTTGCAGCGATGTTTTTCGTTGGTGGCATTCATGCTGCTAAAGATCCCGCTGCAACTGGAACTACTGAAGCCAAGTCTGAGCATGATGGACATGCCCATGGCGAGAAAGAGCCAATCCAGAAGACCTTTGGATTGACTCGATTTGACCTGGGGATCTGGACTCTCGTGGTGTTCGGTTTGTTGTTCTTTGTTCTTGGCAAATTTGCCTGGAAACCTATGATCAACGGCCTTGATAAACGGCAGGAAAATCTTCAGAAGATTCATGATGATGCACTTGCGGCGCGTGCTGAATCGGAAAAGAATCTGGCAGAAATCAAGGATCGGCTTGCTAAAGCCAACGATGAAATTCGTGGCATGATGGATGAGGCCAGAAGGGATGCTCAGGTTCTGAAAGATCAAATGAAATCGGAAGCGTTGGCAGATATTGCCACTGAAAGGGAGCGGGTCCGAAAAGAAATTGATCTGGCCAAAGAACAGGCATTGCTGGAGATTTATACACAATCTGTAGAAATCGCAGCCATTATTTCGTCGAAAGCAGTGCAGCGTGAGTTGACACCGTCAGACCACGCCCGTTTGCTGGATGAGTCTTTGGCTGAATTGAAACAGACGCTTAGCAAAGCTTAGTCTTCGTTACGGCAGTAAGGATTCTTTTATGTCAGAAGTGAAGAAAACAAGTCGAAAAGTGAGCGAGCTAGGCGGTGTTGCACGCAGATTGGGCAAAATTTACGCACAAGCGCTGTTGGATGTAGCTTCGGAGCAAAATCAGGCAGAAGAAGTAGCAGCCGAACTGCGATCGCTTGTAGTTGATGTGTTGAACACGTCTCCTGACTTCGAAGATTCTCTGGCTTCGCCCGTAGTAAAACGGAAGTTGAAGACCCCGATGCTTCAACAGGTGTTTGAGGGAAAAACTTCCCCGATTTTGTTTGATTTTTTGAATATCCTGAACAACCACGACCGTTTGAATCTGATCCGCGCGGTTGAAATTGGTTATCGTGAGTTGCTGGACGAAAAGGCCAAGCGAGTTCACGTTGTTGTGAAAACAGCAACGTCCTTGTCTGCGGATCAGTTGGAACATTTAAAGCAAAGTGTTGGTGTGGCGACTGGTCGCGAACCAATGATTGTCACCCTGATTGATGAGTCACTTCTTGGTGGCATGATCGTTCAGGTTGGTGATCAATTGTTTGATGGCTCTGTACGCACCCGTATCGAAAATATTCGGAGAAGCCTCCTGGCGAGAAGCAGTTATGAAGTTCAAGTCGGACGAGATCGTTTCAGTTATTCGGGGTGAAATCGTCAACTTTCGTACCGGCCAGGACGTTCGCGAAGTCGGCCGGGTATTGGAAGTTGGTGATGGAATCGCACGTGTCTACGGGTTATCTGGCGTCATGGCTGGTGAACTGGTAGAGTTTCCACGCACACAGGTTGCTGGCCTCGCCTTCAACTTGGAAGAAACTTCCGTTGGGATTATTATCCTTGGGGATTATCTTTCAATTCAGGAAGGCGATGAAGTCAAAACAACCGGGCGACTGCTGCAGGTGCCTGTTGGCGAAGCTCTGATTGGCCGTGTGGTAGACCCACTTGGCAATCCCATGGATGGCAAAGGTCCGATTATGACCACTGCATCCAGGCCGATTGAGACACCTGCTCCTGGGGTTGCTGATCGTCAACCTGTGAAGCAGCCTCTGCAAACCGGCATTAAAGCAATCGATGCAATGACTCCCATTGGCCGTGGCCAACGGGAATTAATCATTGGCGATCGGCGGACAGGGAAGACTGCTATTGCTTTGGACACGATTCTCAATCAGCGCGAAGAGGGCGTAATCTGCGTCTATGTTGCCTGCGGGCAGATGGAAGGTAAGATCGCCCAGATTGTTGAAGATTTGCGTCGCACGGGTGCCCTTGACTACACGATTGTTGTCGCTGCATCTTCTTCGAAATCTGCCCCCATGCAGTACATCGCACCCTATGCCGGTTGTGCGATGGCAGAATACTTTATGTACAACGGCAAGGATACCTTGGTCGTTTACGATGACTTGTCCAAACAGGCTGCTGCGTATCGCCAGTTATCGTTACTGATGCGTCGACCACCAGGCCGCGAAGCATATCCTGGTGACGTTTTTTACTGCCATAGCCGTCTACTCGAACGATCTGCCAAGTTGGCTGAACGTTGGGTAATTATGCCCAGTGAAACCGATGGTAGCAAAGTGGAAGACGATTGGGGTGTGAACTCTGCCACTGATCCATTGCGCAAACGCAATGCCGGTGAGCCTGGCAAAGTATATGTGGGTCCGGCTGGCAAAGAGGAAGCCGAGCACCACTTGAAGTCGTTCGAAGGACACAAACTCGGACGCGTTCTTGCTTCTGGTGGTTCACTCACAGCACTACCGATTATTGAAACGCTTGAAGGTGAGGTATCTGCATACATTCCCACCAACGTGATTTCGATTACCGATGGGCAGATTTATCTGCAACCGTCATTGTTCTATGCTGGTGTTCGTCCTGCAGTTGATGTTGGTATTTCTGTTTCTCGCGTCGGTGGTAATGCACAGATCGGTGCGATGAAGCACAAAACCGTTGCAGGTGGGTTGAAGTTAGCACTCGCACAGTTTCGTGAATTGGAAGCCTTTGCTCAGCTTGGTACCGAACTAGATAAAGCTACCCAGCAACAGTTGGATCGTGGCTATCGGATGGTGGAATTGCTGAAACAGCCGCAATTCAAACCAATGAATGTTATTGATCAGATCATGGTGATCTACGCAGGTAATACTGGTGGTTTGGATAACGTTCCACGGAAAGATGTTGCAGCCTGGGAAGATCAGTTCCTTCGCTTTATGAAAGAACAAAAGCCTGAAGTACGGGAACAGTTGGCGAAAGAAAAGAAGCTGAGTGACGAGTTGATTGCGAAATTGAATGAATCGATCAAAGCATTTCAGCCTCAGTTTCAGCCCACTGGTAAGTAAGTTGATCAATTGTTGAAAGTATTGGCAGCAGTAAATTAAGAGGATGGGATGGCGAATCTTCGACAACTTGTTCAGCGACGCAAAGCAGTACGGAATATCCGGAAGATTACCCGTACCATGGAATTGATTGCGGCAGCTCGATTCAAGAAAGCACTAGACCGTGCCTCGGAAGCAGATGCTTATACTCGTAAGATTTCAGAAATTGCTGCTGACCTGACTTCTGCTGGTGGAGATGTCACCCACCCTCTGTTGGAAATTCGCCCCACGATCAATCGGGGTTTGCTGCTGGTGATTTCATCGAACAGAGGATTGTGCGGCGGCTATAACTCCAGCATTCTTCGGGAAGCAACCAAAACAATTCGCGAAATGAACCAACAGGAAATTCCTTTTCTGCTGGAACTTGCTGGCAAGAAATCTATTGCCTATTTTCGCTATCAGCAGATACCTGCTCAGGCGACTTACACGAATTTTGATGATAAGCCCGCATTTGCAGAAGTCGAACCTATTGCAGATAAGTTCATTGAGCTTTACACCTCCGGTCAGGTAGATCGCGTTCAGGTGGCGTATACCAAGTTTATTACCGCAACACGCCAGACTGCTGTCGTCGAAAACCTTTTGCCGCTTGCATCCATCGTGCCATCAACTGTGGCAAACAATGTCAGTGTGGCCTCGAGCGTCGAGTATGAATATCTTCCAAGTGCTACTGAAATTCTCAATGCGATCGTGCCAGTAGCATTCAAGCAGAAGTTATTTAAA